>DIPA01000088.1:729-1064 GCA_002427055.1 Firmicutes bacterium UBA5500
CAAGCGACACTGCTTGAGCTGGCTCTGGTGCTTAGCTTGGCTTTTCTGGCTGGGCTGGGAGCCCTGTGGCCAGCGCCCTCGCTCGCAGGGGTGGCTAGTGTCTACCTAATTTGGCTAGCGTTATTCGCGCTCGAGCGTTATGTTCTCATGCGTAACCGTAACTTCCGCCAGAGTTTAGCCGGCAATCCCACGATGCTTATTTATCAAGGCAAGCTGTTGGAGCATAACCTCTATCGCAAGCGCCTTACCCCTGAGCAACTGCTTTCTAAACTACGGGCCCAGAGCATATTTGACCTGTGCGATGTAGAAATGGCCGTACTAGAGCCCGATGGAGT
>DIPA01000088.1:1165-1435 GCA_002427055.1 Firmicutes bacterium UBA5500
GATGGAGTGCTCTCGGTGTTGCGTAACCCGCAAGCTGAGCCACTAACTAAGCAAGATATGCTAGTGGCTGGACGGCATAAAGGTATGCCCACTGAAGTGATAGTCGATGGAGAGGTCATCCATGACAATTTGCAGCAACGTGGCTTGACCGAAAAGTGGTTGCGAGATCACCTGCGAGCCTTCAACGTAGAATTCGTTGGCGAGGTCGCTCTAGCTACTGTCGATGATAACGGTCAACTTTATGTTGATACCTATAATGATGGACTAGAA
>DIPA01000088.1:1515-2981 GCA_002427055.1 Firmicutes bacterium UBA5500
CGGTCAACTCTATGTTGATACCTACAATGATGGCCTAGAAAAACGCGGCGAATTGCATAATCTCGCCGCCAAGCAAGGTGTAAGAGGCTATGCCGACGCCCATCCACTGCAAGAGAAGCCACAGAGCACCTACGAGCGCAAGCTGGCCGACTACAACTTGCAGAAGGCCGAAAAAGACAGTTATCCGCAGGTACCCAAGAAAAAGTAGCAGGCGACCAGCCCCCGCATTCCGATGGGGACATTCCTCTGCCTAGCGGATTATGGATCAGCTATGAAAGAAGGATAGCTTAACTGGATAGTTATCCTCATCTTCTAGAACACAGCAGAGGTGTGTCCCATATCCTCTAAGGCAGCTCAATCACCGGCTCCTCTTCGTTGCGCCGATAAAGAATCACATTCTGCCCAATCACCTGAATCACAGTCGCCCCTGTGGCCTGCGCCAATTCCTCCGCCACCGCGCGCGGATCCTCGCCAAGGTTCTTCAACACCCGCACCTTAATCAGTTCCCGCGCCGTTTGGGCATCGCTTAAGGCCTGCGCCGAGCTTTCGCTCACGCCACCTTTGCCAACCTGAAAAATAGGTTCCAAGGGGTTGGCTAACCCCCGTAAAAAACTACGTTGTTTGCTGGAGATCATGAACATTCTCCTTCCTTTCTTAAAAGCAGCCTCTTTTGCTGCGTGTCTTATTCTTACCATACTTGCTAGACAAGGCGCAAGCACAAGCCAAACCTGCAAATAACCTCCAGTAATTTGGGAATTGTTGTGGCAATGTGCAGACAAAACAGCACGTTTCGGCTAGAATATAATATAGTGTTAATTACTATTGCTTTAGTTCTATATCTTACTTGGATTATAGTTGAGAGATTATTCACATAGAATGGGACCAGGTGTTGATTATACTGGGAACAAGGGCGCTTGTCTAGACGTCGTTGTCTTAGAAGCGCAAAAGGTTCACCGGTGCACAAGGAGGAGTAGTTGTGCAGCTCACCGGACTTACCGATGAACATTTAGTAGAACAGTTTCTTCAAGGCGAAAAAGCAGCTTTCGAGCAGATAGTTATTCGCTACGAACAAAAGGTTTTCCAGTTAGCCTATCGTCTCAGTGGTAACCAAGATGATGCTAGCGATTTGGCCCAAGAGGCCTTTATTAAAGTATATAGATATCTCGATCAATGGCGAGCCCAGGCTGCCTTTTCTACCTGGTTATACCGTATAGTTACGAATACGTTCCTAGATGATATGCGTAAGCGCAAGCGGCGCCCTTTGGTGGCTATTTCTTTAGACGCTACTATTCCCACAGAAGAGGGGGAAATAACCCGTGAATTCGCCAGCCCTGAAGCCGGTCCAGAGCAGGAATATCTGCAGCGGGAATTGCAGCAAACTGTACAAGCAGCACTGGCCGAATTAGCCCCCGATTATCGAGTGGCGCTCACCTTGCGTGACATTCAGGGTCATACATATGAAGAAC
>DIPA01000088.1:3082-4409 GCA_002427055.1 Firmicutes bacterium UBA5500
GAAGAAATAGCCGAGATTACCGAGCAAAATCTAGGGACGGTCAAGTCACGCATTAGCCGTGCACGTGCAGCCTTGCGGCAAAAACTCACCGAGACGGAACAATATGCATCGCTTGTGCGTCAGATCAAATAACAGCAACAGGGAAAGGCGGTGAAGTGATGAACTGTAAAGACGTGGTAGAGCTATTGCCTTTGTTCTTAGATGCAGAACTAGAACCCAATCTTGCGGCTGATGTAGAAGCTCATTTTGCCACCTGCTCGTCGTGTCAGCAGTTATTGCAGGATTTTAAGCGCGAGCAGCAAATTTTACGATCACTTCCTTCAGTAGAGCCGCCACCGGCCTGGCGTGCAGAATTGCTGGCTCAAGTGGGCGTAACTAAACGGCGAGCAAAACCTGCCTGGCAGTATTTTGTCCCCCGCCTTGGATCCTTAGCTGCCGCCTTGGTAGTCATGCTTTTGGTCAGCAACTTGCTGGTGTTCCCGACTTACTTCAGGCCCAAAGATAAAGACATGCCTGGTGACAGCCCGAAGCTGATGATGTCAGCGCCGCAGAACACGGAGGAAGCCCCTGCCGCGAATGAGCCAGCTTTGTCAGCTTTGTTCACAGCCGGAGCTATGAAAAGTCGCGAGAACATTGCGGCTGATGCGGATGACACAGAAGTAATGGCGTTGGCTGAAGCTCCAACAGATAATCTGCAAATGCGTTGGTGGATATGGTCATCTAGCCTAGGCATCGTCATCTGGCTCAGCGGAGCAGGTTACTATTATTACCGTTATCGTCGTTCTTTGCGTGAGCAAACCCAATAATACATCATAGGCCATTTCCAGCCGCCCCAAGGGGCGGCTTTTTGCTCTTTACCAGCTTTGCTACATCTCACCAGCTGCATCTGATAGAATAAATACATAGTTACTTTTGGCATAGAGGGAGGTATTTTAGTGCCACAACCACGCCTGTTTTTGCTCGACGGCCATAGCTTGGCCTTTCGTGCTTTCTTTGCACTGCCCTTATTATCTACAGCCAGCGGCAGATATACCAATGCTACCTACGGCTTTGCTATGATGTTGACCAAGTTGCTGGAAGATAACCAACCTGGTTTTATCGCCGTCGCCTTCGACAAGGGGCGTCCAACCGAACGCCTAAAACACTATGCAGCCTATAAAGGTACACGCGAATCGACACCAACTGAAATGGCTGAGCAGATCCCCTATATTAAAGAAGTGCTGGCTGCATATAATATCCCCATGCTGGAAGCAGCCGGCCATGAAGCCGATGATATCATCGGCACCTTAGCCAGCCAGGCTACAGAGGCGGGACTGCAAACTGTAAA
>DIPA01000088.1:4523-6086 GCA_002427055.1 Firmicutes bacterium UBA5500
GTAATAGTGACAGGTGATCGTGATGCCTTGCAGCTTGTCTCACCAACGGTGAATGTTTGGCTGACGCGTCGAGGTATTACAGATGTCGAAACTTACGACGAAGCTGCCGTCAGCGAGCGCTATAGCCTCACGCCACGGCAGCTGATCGACCTTAAGGCCCTAATGGGCGATAGCTCCGATAACATCCCCGGCGTTCCCGGCATCGGCGAGAAAACCGGCATTAAGTTGCTCAAGGCCGCCGGCACGCTGGATGATCTCTTGGCTCATCCTGAGGTCTACGCCAGCAAGAAAACCCTAGAGCGGCTACGTACCTACCGCGACCAAGCCTATCTCAGCCGTTATCTGGGCACCATAGTCTGTGATTTGCCCTTGGCACTCGGCATCGATGACCTAAAGCGGCAACCGGCCGATTACCAACAGGTCGCCGCCGTTTATCGTGAATATGAATTGAAAAGCCTGCTTGAGAAGTTACCCCTCGCCGGCCTGGAATCGGTCGAGCAAGACACAGAAGTGCATCAGTGTGAGTGGAAATTGGTCAATAGCGCAGACGATTTGGCTGAACTCGCTCAGCTGTTGGCCAAACATCCACGCTGTGCGCTAGCTACCGATGTAATCGACTCTGTTCCCTATTTGGCCCTAACTTTTGCCGATGGGCTTACTTATATTGTCCCTTGCTCTATGCCCGGCCTGGGTGCCGCATTAGCTCAAAGCAAGACTCCAGAATTAATCGGGCACGACTTAAAGAGTATGACTGTAGCGCTAGCCAAAGCCGGCATCGAGTTGCCCGCTCCCGCTGGAGATACTTTGCTGGCCGCCTATTTGCTAGACCCCAGCCAGAATAGCTATCACCTAGACCAGTTGGCTAAAACTCATCTAAACAAAGCTCTGCAACAACCCGAGCAGGATGCACAAGCTGCGTTAGCTGCTGCTAGTGCTATAGTATGGCCATTACTTGAGGAGCTGGAAGCCAAGCTGGCTGAATTTGACCTAGATAACCTCTACCGCAATGTTGAATTGCCCTTAAGCCATGTATTAGCAGCCATGGAACTGCAAGGCGTACATGTCGATAGAACAACACTGCTAGAGATGCAGGCCGACTTGGAACAGCGGCTCGCCTTAATCATGCAGGAAATATACGATGCGGCCGGCCAAGAGTTCAACCTTAATTCGCCCAAGCAACTGGGGCACATTCTCTTTGAGCAATTACGCCTGCCGGTGATCAAAAAGACGAGAACAGGTTATTCAACAGATGCCGAAGTGCTTGACGCTTTGGCTGACGAGCATGTGGTTGTCAGCAAAATCTTAGAGTACCGCCAGTTGGCCAAGCTAAAATCGACTTATCTAGACGGTCTGCTACAGGTGATTGACCCCCAAGATGACAAAGTGCATACCACTTATCATCAAACTGTCACCACCACCGGCAGGCTCAGTAGCAGTGAGCCCAATTTGCAGAATATACCAGTGCGGCTGGATGAAGGCCGACGCATTCGCAAAGCTTTCTTGCCCGCTGCCGGTGCGTCATATATCATGTCGGCAGACTATTCGCAGATTGAACTGCGTATT
>DIPA01000104.1:0-2336 GCA_002427055.1 Firmicutes bacterium UBA5500
TTACCCCAGCTTTTTGTGGCCGGTTATGCTGAGCGGTTACCATTCAAGAAACCATTGCTGCGAGTAAACGGTATTATCAATCGGCTTAGTGTATTATTTATGACCCTGGCTATCTTCCTCTTTTCAGAGCATAATCCAAGTTTGGCCTTAACAGGGCTATTGTTAGCCCTAGGTTTGTTTTCTTTCACAGATGGTGTTGGCGGTGTGCCTTGGACTGATATGGTGGCTAAGAGTATTCCGGCTACGCGGCGGGGACGCCTGTTTGCTACCATGCAGTCGTTGGGTGGAATAGGTGCCTTTGCTGCCGGTTTCCTGATAAGGCAAGTGTTGGAGTTTGTTGCTTTCCCCCTGAACTATACAGTCTTGCTGTTAGTAGGGTTTGTTTTTATGGCGGTCTCCCTTGTGGGCACCATGCTGGTAAAAGAACGCCAGGGAGCTGTGCGCCACGGCTCTACTATGGCCGATTATTGGCGACGCTTGCCTCGTGTTTGGCGTAGTAGCCCTATGTTCCAACGAATGATGTTTACGCGCATGCTAATGTCGTGTTTTTATCTGGCATTACCTTTTTATATAGTCTTTGCACGCGAGAAGCTTGGGTTTGCAGAGAGCACGGTTGGGCTTTTTCTTTCCGCTCAAATGGCCGGTAGCATATTAGCAAGTTTGCTATGGGGCCATCTAGGTGATAAACAGGGCAACCGGGCAGTGATTCGATTAGTGACCTTAATCGCGGCCTTAACGCCTGGTTTAGCCTTGGTGGCTAGCCTCATGGTGCGTGTAGGCTTAGCTAGCTTGGCTTTTTTGCCTTGTCTATGCATTTTTACTGCTGTGGGTGCAACCTTATCTGGAAACTGGATTGGTTACACTAATTACCTTCTGGAGGTGGCGTCCGATATTGATCGGCCTACTTACGTAGGGATGATGAATACCCTAACTGCGCCTTTTACTTTCTTGCCAATCGTAGGGGGAGCGCTGCTGCACTTTACTTCTCATGAAGTGCTTTTTGCCCTTACGTTGCTCATAGTATCCGGTAGTGTTTTTATGGCGTCCAGATTGCCGGAGCCTCGTACCATGGTACAAGTACAGCCGGGCCAGGAGTCGTCATTGTAAATGAACTGCACAATAAACCCGCGACATGAACCCCTGTATTCGTCTCTGAATACAGGGGTTTCATCATAACTGCTAGGGGCGTAGATGCTTCCTAATCTTGTATCCTTCTGCCAAGCTTCGGAAAAGCTAACGCAGAAGGTGATAAGTATGCCGGTTTGGAGAAAGGTGCTAAAGAGACTTGTTGGTGCTCAACAGCCTAAGGTGGCTCCCGGTATGCAAGGAAGCCATCCCGTTAGTGTGCACTTGGAGGCCAACTTAGCCTACATAGATGCACTTTTTGCAGATGTGGCCGACTTAGTCTGTCGTCGACTGCACGTTGGGCAGCGTCGAGCTGCTCTGATCTACTTTAGAGGCATTACAGACTCTAAGCTGATTCAACAAGGAGTAGTTGGTTCATTGCTCCAGTGTAAACGTAGTGCTGATGTGCAAGATGTAAAGGAGTGCTTGTCCGCTGGCAACTTGAACTGTGTGAGCGATTTGAACCAGGCCTTGCATGAAATGCTTGATGGCCGCGTGTTATTGCTTTGCCACGGTCTATCCGCAGCAGTGACCATCGAGGCAGTTAAGTTTGCTAAGCGTGCAATAGCTGAACCAAAGTCTGATGCTGCTATCATTGGCCCGCAAGAGGGTTTCATCGAGAGCATTGAAGACAACTTCGCCTTAGTTCGCAGGAGGCTACGGACGGCAAAGCTTAAGTCGCGCGTGCTGCGCCTAGGAGTATTGACCCGTACCCCGGTACTTATCTGCTATTTGCAGGATAGGGTAGACAAGCAAGTATTGACCGAGGTAGAGAAGCGATTGAAGTATTTGCAGAAGGCCGAGAGTCTGCCCCAAGTGCTAGACAGTACTTATATTGCGGAATCTATCTCCGATCATCCGCGGTTTCCTTTCCCACAGATAATACAAACTGAGCGGCCCGATGTTGTTGTTGCCCATTTAGTGGAAGGGCGTGTCTGTTTGTTTGTGGATGGTTCTCCTATTGTATTGGCTATGCCGGCTGGCTTTTTCGACTTTTTGCAGACTGCTGACGACTATTATCTGCACCCTATATTTGCTACCGTAGCTCGGTGGATACGCCTACTCGCGCTGGTGACAAGTACGTCTGCCTCCGCCATCTATGTAGCAATCACCACTTTTCACTATGAAGTTATTCCCTCGCGATTGCTACTTAGTGTGGCACGTACTCGTGGCATGGTGCCGCTTTCGTCGTTTGTGGAGGCTCTTGTGAT
>DIPA01000104.1:2408-3104 GCA_002427055.1 Firmicutes bacterium UBA5500
CTTGTGATGGAGGTGACTATTGAGCTGCTACGGGAAGCTACGGTTCGCTTACCTGCTACTGTAGGACAGGTTATAGGGGTTGTGGGGGCGTTAGTAGTTGGGCAAGCTGCGGTACAAGCTGGCATCGTATCGCCACTCCTTGTGATAGTGGTGGCCATTTCGACGATTGCTGCTTTTGCTATTCCTAATAACGAGCAGGCATCGGCCTTGCGATTGCTGCGCTTTCCCATGCTAATCTCAGCCAACTTCCTGTGAGGCTTTGGCATGGTTTTCGTCTGGACGACGATAGTAACCGAGTTAGCTAGTATGGACTCGTTTGGATTACCTTACATGCGTCCTTTAGCACCGCTAAAACTAGCTCAACTGAAAGATGTCCTCTTTCGCCCATTTAGGCAAGTGTAGGGGGATGTAATATGCATGAGAGCAGACAACCAGTGCTTACGGGGTGGCAGTTGTTCTCCCTTGTATTAAATAGCATTGTTGGCGTCGGAATTTTTGGACTGGCTCGTCGGGCGGGCGAGGTGGCCGGGCGAGGTGTGCTATTGGCGATTCCGTTGGCCGGTGTTTTTGTAGTGTTGCAGATAATAGGCATGTTCTTGTTAGCCAGTCGCTTCCCACAGCAGACGCTTAGTGAATATGCCAGACAAATTCTTGGGGATTTTCTGGGACGAATTTACTTGCTTGGTTATATCCTCA
>DIPA01000104.1:3225-6111 GCA_002427055.1 Firmicutes bacterium UBA5500
CGCTGATTGCCAGCCGTAGTTACTGGTTATTAGCGTCTTCGTGGACTATGGAAAGAACTCCTCAAATTGCTTTCTTACTGCCATTGGTTCTTGTCTGTTGGAATGTTGCCAGACGAGGCATTGTTGTTACGGCACGAACAGTGGAGCTAATCAATTATGGTGGCATGACCTTAATATTTCTGCTGATGCTACCTATATTGGACTTAGATTGGGATTTAGTTCGCCCTGTGCTGGATACAGGTATCAGTGGGGTTTTGCGTGGGATTCCCCTCACTATCTACTCAATTAGTGGTTCCGAAATTATCTTGCTGGTATTCCCTTTCGTGCGCTCAAAACGTGCTTTCGCTATCACTGTAGCGGCTCTTGCATTAGCTACGCTATTCTATATGGTGACTACGTTATTCATTCTAGGTACCCTTGGTCTGGAGCTAACTGTATTGACTCCTTGGCCTCTACAGCTGTATCTAAACAGGTTTGCTTTCGCGCTTTTTGAAAGGTTTGATGTGGTATTCCTCATAGTCTGGGCTTTTCAAATGGTCAATCTCATCAGCATTAATATGTACACGGCTGCAAATTGTCTGCGTGGTGTCTACCCAAGGCTTGATGCTCAGCGATCAGCGTTGATTGTACTTATGCTTGTCCTGGTGGGTATCGCTATTCCTGCTCGTGCTGCTATTCAGTCGATAATTGTGAAGCAGTTTAGCCTAGCAGCCCTAATTTACTACGGAGTTTTGCCTTTTCTGCTATTGCTAGTCGCTATACTGAGAGGAAAGAAGGGGGAAGACAGAGATGAGCAGAAGGAAATGGCCTAAGTTAGCTCTATGCCTGTTGCTAAGTTGCCTTTGCCTCTCAGCCTGTTGGGATCAACGGCCTATTGAGGAAACAGGGTTGATTTCAGGTATAGGCATAGACAAATACCCTGCCAACCCCAACCTTTTGAATTTTACTATCGCCATCCCCCTTTTTCTTGAAGATAAGCGCGAGGCCATTAAATACGATACTTTAGCCGCAGATAACCTTGGTCAAGCTGAGATTCTGTGGGAGCACCGCAATCGGGGACGCTTTGGTTCAGGGAAAGTGGGCGTAGTCCTGTTTGGAGAGGAAGTGGCGCAGCAGGGTTTGTCGGGATTTTTGGATTACCTCCAATTGCCTCAGGCTGATGATAATGCTTTTGTAGCCGTCACTAAGGGAAGGTCCGACGAGGTGCTAAGAGCAAAGGTGCCTGAGACAGAGCGCACTCCCCTTCACCTGCAGTCGCTCCTGCGAACGGCTTATCGCGAAGGACATACGGTCAAAAGTACAGTTGCTGACTTAGCCATGAGAGTCGCTGTTCCAGGTTTTGACCCGATTCTTCCCTTACTCCAGCTACAGGGTGAAAACCGAGTCTCCCTTGTTGGAGCAGCCTTGTTTCAGGATGCGAACATGGTAGGCGTTCTTTCCCAGGAAGAAATGCAGCTGTTTCTAACTCTCTTTGGCAAGGCTGCAGTTGTTTCTTTGGTTCCTATTGTGGGGATAACCGAGCAGTTGGCAAAACCAGCCGTTGAAGTTGAACTCCACTCACCTAAGGTACGCATAAAACCAAAGCTTGTTGATGGTGAGTTACAGGTTGGTATCGAGCTGAAGGCTGCTTATGTGCTACGCAATTACAGTAGCAAGGTTAACGTGAGTGAAAAGGAACCTGCCGAAGCTATTACAAGAGACATAGAATCTTATCTGCAGCTGGAGTTCCTGCAACTCTTAGCCAAGCTACAGGACCTGCGCGTTGATCCACTGGGTATCGGCAAACGTTTTCGCGTCAGCAATTACCAGCAGTTTGATCCTGTAAGTTTTCGAGAGCAGTGGGCACAAGCCACAATTGATCTCAAAGTGGAGTTACAGTTTGTTCGTATTGGAGCCTTACATACCACTTTGGGACGGTAAGCATGCCCCTAACCGCTCCTCTTTTGCTCAATAGCTCATGCTCGTCAGCTCCCACCACATGCTTCTAAGAGTCCTAGGGTGAATATAGCGAGAACTCGATAGTTCATGGTATGGCAATAAGTGGAGGAGGGTTTATCGTTGCCATAATTTGTGATGGGGAGATAAGTCGCTGCTGCAAAGTTGATTAACTAGGTTATAATGATACATGCGTTAGAGAATGAGAAGGAGATTGACATGAACTTTCAGAGCGTACTTAATCAGATCCTAGTGTTATTTCTCACCTTGGTAGTCGGCTATCTCGCCCGGCGGTGCAATGTGTTTGCAGAACAGACGACCAAGGGGTTATCAAGTCTGTTGCTTAAAGTGGCCTTGCCGGCTCTTATTATCGACTCGCTACAACAGTCTTTCACTCCGGAACTCCTGAGGGCTAGTGGTCAGATTTTGGTAATAGCATTTCTTGTATATGCAGCTTGTGGATTATTGGCTTTCTTCGTAGGCAAACTGCTGAGAGCTCCCGCTACCGACATCGGCGTTTATCGGTTTGCGCTATTGTTTTCCAATGTAGGTTTCATGGGCTATCCGGTTGTCAATGCTGTCTTTGGATCCGAAGCAGTATTCTATGCTGCTATTTATAATTTGCCTTTTAATCTCATCGTATTTACCTTAGGTATTTTGATCATTAGCTTAGGCGGACAAAAGAGCGTGCAGAAGATCAATGCTCGTATGTTTATTAACCCAGCTACAGTGGCTGTGGCCATTGGTTTTACACTCTTTCTCTTGTCGGTTGAATTGCCTAGACCCGTGGCTACTACGGTGAGTCAGTTAGGTTCTCTTACTACCCCTTTGTCGATGATTTTGATAGGAGCCCTATTAGCTAATACAAGAATAGGCGAGACACTAGGTAATTGGCGGGTCTATGTTGTCTGTGCGTTGCGCTTGTTGCTTATTCCGTTAGCAATTTGGAGC
>DIPA01000104.1:6233-10020 GCA_002427055.1 Firmicutes bacterium UBA5500
GACCTCCGACCCTTTATTAATAGGAGTGCCTACTATTATTGCTGCTATGCCGGTGGCAGCTAATACGGCTATTCTCGCTCAAGAGTATGATGGCAATTCTCTTCTAGCCTCACAGTTAGTGTTTGTGAGCACTTTGCTGTCAATCATCACCATCCCTCTGTTAGCCTATCTTGTGGTGTGAAATGGAGTTTTGTCCTAGTGAGGGCAGGACATTACCTCAAGGGCAACGAAAATTATGCTTAGGCAGTTTTGGTAGTGAAGGCAGGGTTCGTTACTAATTTGGGCACCGATGTTTGCCTTTGGTGAAGTAGCCGAGTGGATGTTGATATTGCTCGTCGTGGAATCGACAGTTTAGGTTGGAAAATTGATAGATGGCTGATAGGGGGAGTACTTGTGGCAGGAATAAAGATCTTTACAGATAGTGCAGCCGACTTGCCGAGTGACTTAGTGGCACATTACGATATCGGTGTGGTACCTTTGCTGGTTTCGCAGGAGGACCGTGTTTTTGCGGATGGCCGAGACTTAACACACGCTGAATTCTATCAGCTTTTGGCGGAATCTAAACAGCTACCAACGACTTCACAACCATCGCCTCAGGATTTCATAGAGGCCTATACGCCCTATTTGGAACAAGGACAGACTGTGATTTCCATTAACTTGTCCTCGGGTCTAAGTGGCACTGTAGAAAGTGCGCTCATAGCGCAAACGAGCTTGGGCGATTTGGCGAAAAATCGTCTTCATGTAGTAGATTCATTGGCGGCATCGGTTGGTGAGGGTCTACTCGTCTGTTTGGCAGCTGATCTAGCAGAGCAGGGCAAGTCAGCAGAGGAAGTAGTTGCTGCAGTGCGTGCGGCTCGGGCACGTCTTATGCACCTGTTTACTCTGGATACTATGGAGAACTTGGTCAAAGGTGGTCGTATTAGCCGAGCTAAAGCTACGTTAGGTGGACTATTGAACATAAAACCGATCTTGTGGATTGATGAGCAAGGCAAGATTGATTCCCTTGACAAGGTGAGGGGACGCAAGAAATCATTGAGACAGCTAGTTAGCAGGTGCCAGGCAGAGGCTAAGGGAGATAAGTATCCTTATCTTGGGGTCTGTCATGCAAACTGCCTAGATGAAGCCTCAGAGGTCGTGCGGCAACTGCAACAGGCGTTACCTAATGCTACTGTTGTAGTTGGCCAAATCGGAGCTGCTATTGGTACCCATACTGGTCAGGGTTGCATTGCCATATTCTATTTTAGATAAAGTTTGGGAACAAAACATGACGTCCTTCCGTCTGTTCATATACTAGCAACGAGTAAGCGTTGTTGGCAATAAAGTGATGGTTGCAAAGCAACTATCAGCTTGTTTCTATTGATAAGAATAGGAAGGAGTGTCCAAGCATGAGAAAGTTCTGCGCCATGGTAATCGGTATAGCTCTATTGTTAGGGGGAACGATTACACCTACAATAGCCGCCACGCCGTTCTCTAGTTCTGTTAAAAAGGAAGCTTTGGTAGAAACCTGCTTAGAACTGATGTTGGGACAGAAAATTGGTAAGAGTGGTGGCGCAAAGTTTGAGCTACCAGAGGCCCCTGTAATTGAAGGTAAGCATTCATTGGCGCCTGTACGTAGTATTGCTAACAAGCTGGGCGGTAAGGTAGATTACGACAAGAAGACTAAGCAGGTTACCCTTACTTTTGGTCAGATAGTTATTGAAATGCAGGTCGGGAAAACCGAGTGTTATGTTAATGGTGTTCGTGACCTAATGTCATTAGCTCCACAGCAAAAGGGTAAAAATGGGACCGTATTCGTGCCTGTCAGTTTTCTAAGTGAAGTTTTAGGTTTAGAAACTGATCTTTTGCCTAACGGTAAGATTCTCATTCGGGGTAAGTGGAAACACGGTCATGACGATAAACCTAGCGAGCCTAAGCAGCTAATAGATGTGGCTTATAAGGTTCTGCCTAAACCAGCTCTCAAGACCGAATGGCTAGAGGCGTCTCTTAACAAACCGACTCTGTTGTATGGTCTTGCAGCTAATCTATTGGAGCAACCTAGTGCAGCTGCGCTTAGCAGGAATGTGCTAGTAGTAGCGTGTGGCTGGCAAGGTAGCACAGGTTATGACATTGAGGTTCAATCAATAAATGTTGTAGATGGCGAATTAGTAGTTAGGGTACGTCTTGTTAACCCGGCGCAAGGATCTTTCCAGGCCTCGGTAATGCGGTATGTGTATCAAGTTCTGCTTTTACCGGAGGGGTTACCTCAGATCAACGGCTGGCGGTTAGAGGCAAGTGATGGGATGTTGCTTAATGCACAGCAACTATCCCTGCAGGTTCCCTACCAATTGGCTAGTGAGGCAGATGTTCAGTGGGCAAATTTGGACGAGGCCGGAGTTGCGGTAAAACCGATAACAGGAGAGAAGCTATTGGTCGTTATTAAACGCGGCCAAGTCCCTTCAACTGGCTATGGCATTAGTCTGCAGGCGCTAGAGCAGAAGGCCTGGGGGGAAATAGTAGCCCGGGTAGCCTATAGTGATCCTGCAGCTAATTTGTTTCAGAACACTGTTATCTGCTCCCCCTATGTAGCCTTCTATGTTGACCCTGTCTATTATGGGCATGATTTCAGGGCAATTCTATCAGATTACTCATCGGGTCAGCTGGTGGCAGTGCCGGGTACTCTAAAGTCCAATATTGATCGTAGCCAGAGACGCTTGTTCACTGGATATGGGCGAGATTTGCTAGTCAATCCTGGCATTTGGGCCGATCAACTCCTACTGGTTGCCATGCGTGGCTATTGCCCAACGGGAGGCTATAGTATTGCCATTGAATCGTTAGTGCGTGGTGACGGTGACAACGTATATGTCAAGGTGGGCGAGGACGATCCAGCCCCTGGTGCGATGGTTACGATGGCAATTACCTACCCTTACCATATTGTGCAAGTTCCGAATGAGTTAACTAAGTGCGATTTTCAGTATCTGCCGAAGTAAAGTAGAAGCATATGATTTTGGCCACCAGATGATCTGGTGGCCTTTCTATTGGTTACATATTTCCAGGGAAAAGTTCGTGCTATATCTGCTACTTGCTTAATGAAGGAAAGTCATCGTATAATTCCTAATAGGATGTTTTATACAGATGGCCTGAGCGGCGAAGTGTTATGTTTCCTGGGGAACAAGTTGTTGGATAGTTACGGTTGCGGTGAGCTCGACAGATGAAAGAGAGAGACCTTCCGCCAAAGCTTGGCTGACGAGGGATTCTCCACTAGCAGCTACTACGAAACCGATATCGTAGGAGTCATATTGGCTAGCAACGAATTGCACAGGTTCAGTCTTATTCTCGTAAGTGACTTGCCATTGCCAAGTGGCAGTTCCTGGGCCGACCCTGTTCATGGCGCGTTGCATACTCTCTAGGGTGGCTATGAAAGTAAGAAAGGGTAGTTCGCTATTGATACTCGCTGCTTGGGTGATAACAGTCGTAGTCTGCTGACGATCAGTATCCTGAATTGTAAATTTCATATGTACTAATTTCGGTGTATTTCCCAGTAGTGCCAGAATACCGGCTGACCGATCTTGAATAATGGTGCCAATAGTATGACCTAGGCTACCAATTTTCTGAGGATAGTCACCCCGAGTAGTTGCTATGATAGGAGCCGTAGTGAGAGGAATATTGGTTGCCCCTGCGAAAAGTAGGGGGTGCCCGAAGGCAAATAGCTCTTTTCCTTGCACTAGTGTAGCAGTACCGATATAGCCAAGCTGGATATCACCGGTCATCAAGGCAGCACCTATTGAGTCGCCATTTTTGATTTCTGTGC
>DIPA01000104.1:10131-11421 GCA_002427055.1 Firmicutes bacterium UBA5500
CGGCCTGGTCTGTGGTGATTGCTTGGTTGGTTATGTATTGGGTTTTACCATAGTGCTTTTCCAATGCGGCCAAGGCTTTACTCGAAGCAATGCCATTAGTTGTTATTGGTAACTTCTTATCATGGTTGCCGGTGGCATAGCTAAATGAGGTAGGTAGTATAGGCTCTTCTGCTAATGCTAACATGGCCTTAATGGGGGTAATGCCAACTAAGTAATTGTCTGGTGCGAAAACGGTGGCAATGGCGCCCAGCAATCGCTTGCCTTGGTAAACTGGGCTACCACTGGCGCCATATGGTACGCCGCCTAGCTTGCTGATAGTGGGACCGTAGGCGCGAGCGAGAATCAAGTCGTTACCGGCTATACCACCTTGGGGTAGGGTCCCGATTAGGCGTAGCGCGAACCGGCTGCGTATGGGGCTTCGTAATACAGTAATTGCTGAAACTTTCGTTTTGCTCTCCGCAGATAATCCCTTGCTAGAAATCCGGAGCTTCCGCTTAGCCCGTCTTAATTTCATGCGCAAATTAACCAACCCCTTTTTTTCTACATATCACATCATATGCCACTGCCTAGAAGGGTGGTGTGCTTGGGTGGAGAAAAGCTATCCTCTTTTTCTGAAAAAGGAGCCATATTAGTTAGCAAAAAGTGAAGGTGATGAGATCATGTTGCAGGTTTCTAATCTTTATAAGAGATTTGGGCCGGTACAAGCTGTCAGCGGTGCCAGTTTTCACGTGCAGGCTAAAGAAGCTTTTGGTCTGCTCGGTCCGAATGGGGCAGGAAAATCGACGACTATCAGTATGATTACTGGTTTACTCCGGCCTGATGCTGGGGAGGTTTCTGTTTGCGGTGAAAGGATGGCTGTAAATGCCCATCGTACGAAACAGCACCTGGGCTATGTGCCCCAGGAAGTTGCTCTTTACCCCGATCTGACAGCGCGCGAAAACCTCTTGTTTTGGGGGCGTTTGTATGGCCTGTCTGGTGCCCGTCTGCAAGCGAGAGTCGCCTCTGTGCTAGAACTAGTTGGCCTTAGTGAGCGCGCCGGGCAAAGAGTTGTGACTTATTCTGGTGGCATGAAGCGGCGAATCAATATCGCTGCTGCGCTTTTGCACGAGCCTGAGCTCTTGGTGATGGATGAGCCGACAGTTGGGATAGATGCTCAATCACGCAGTCACATTCTCAATACGGTTAAGGAGCTTAACCGTCAGGGTTTGACCATTGTTTATACCAGCCATTATATGGAGGAAGTCGAACTGCTCTGCGATCGCGTCGCTATAATGGATCAGGGTAGCATCA
>DIPA01000104.1:11518-13776 GCA_002427055.1 Firmicutes bacterium UBA5500
ATAATGGATCAGGGTAGCATCATAGCCACAGGGACGGTGGCTGAACTGCGAAACATTGTGGGGGAGGAGTCGCAAATAACGATGACCCTGCAAAACTGGCAAGCAGACCTGGCTGAGTTGTTGTTGGCCTTACCTATTGTTAGCCGCGTTGTTCCACATGGGAATGAGTTAGTGGTTGCCAGCAGCAATCCTTCCTTAGCTCTCGGTAGTATAGCAAGTATTTTCGCCGAACATGGTGTAATCATGCGTTCGGTGCAAATTGCAGAGCCTACGTTAGAGACAGTCTTCTTGCACTTGACTGGCCGCGCTTTGCGGGATTAGGAGATAGCGATGCAAATACTTTGGATAGCACTCAAGGATTTACGTATCGCTGCACGGGATCGTTCTGGGCTATTGTTGCAATTGGCAATGCCCTTAGTCCTGATCACAGTGCTAGGGGTTGCTTTTGGGGGAGCTTTTGCTTCGCGTCCTGTTATACCCCGTTTTGAGGTAGGCGTGGTTGATCAGGACACAGGTCAACTGGCGGAAACCTTGTGGCAGATCTTGCAGGATAGTCAGCTGCAGGAACTATTTCTGCCTACAGCAATGGAGGCTGATCGGGCTCGAGAGCTAATAAAAGAGGGAGAATTGGCTGGTGCTATCGTTATCCCAGCCAATTTCACTACCGATGTCTTTGCCGGTAAGCCCACTAGTTTACAGATTTGGTGCGATCCAGGGCAGGAACTGCGACCTATCATTATTCAAACGGTAGCTCAAAGCTATGTAGATAACCTACTAGCGACTCAGTTGGTAGTAAGCGAGGCACTAGAGAATGGGCAGACTATTGCACAGCATGAGATCGAGGCTCTAGGCCAACAGATTGCCTCTGAGATTAATAAGGTAAGAGCGCGTCTAGAGATAGATGTGGTAACTACAGGCAAGCAGGTTGATTCCTTTCTCTATTATGCCATTGGAATGGCCTGTATGTTTCTCCTAATGTCTGGTTCCATTGGGCTACAGTCTATCGCCAGTGAAGAACGGCGGCAAACCCTATCACGTATCATGGCTACGCCCACTGCCAGAGTTCGCTTCTTACTTGGTAAGTCTTTGGGGCAAATGGGCATTACGGTTGTGCAGTTTGTCATTCTGTACGTAGTCACTAGTTTGATCTTCAAGACTGATTGGGGTAGCCCGTTAGCCGTATTGCTGTTAGCCCTGGCTTACGCCTTCGCTATTGCGGGCTTATCGATGTTGGTGGTGGCGCTGATACCTAACCGAGTGGCTGCCGCTAATGCTTGGCTTATTAGTGTGCAAATCATGGCGGCACTAGGTGGTAGTATGGTCCCGCTGAGCCAATTCCCGCCCTTTATGCTCAAGGTAGCATGCATCAGCCCTAGTTTCTGGGGTCTGAGAGGTTTCCTAGATATAGCTATGGCGCAACCTCTCCCGCTGGTTAACGTGTTAGTCCTAGCTATTACTGGACTGGTTGCTATCACACTAGGCACATGGCGTTTGGCGCGCGGCTAGGGAGGTACGTGAATGAAGACTTTGAACATTGCTTGGCGTACGTTACGTGTAGCTCTCTTTGACAGGAAAAACATGCTAATGATGTTCCTGATGCCGCTAGCGTTTAGCTTGATTTTTGGGCTATTGCTGAGCCCAAACGGAAGTGGGGGCAGTAGTAGATTACCCCTCGCAGTTTATTTGGCAGATGATGATCCAATAACTACTATGCTGATGGAACGATTACAAGCTAGCCCGCGTTTGATTATCAGGGCAATGGCTAATGAATCTGCCTTGCAGACTGAAGTGCAGAGCAGCGAAGTGGTGGCTGGGCTGTTATTGCCTGCAGGTTTTGGGGAGCAGGTAAGAGAGGGACGCACTCCTACGGTCAAATTACTACGCGAAATTGATACCAATTTGTTTGTGGCTGTGGAACAGGAATTACAGAGCTTATTCACGCAATTTGCCAGCGCCAGTGTTACTGCCAATCAGCTAGAGGATGTTCCTGGGGCAGACCCTTGGCTGGACATGTTCTCACGTACACTCTTGGCTTGGGATAAACCAGCACTGCGGGTGGAGTTGTGTCCTATCGGTAACAGCGAGCCTCGTATTCAAGATGGTACACATATTGGCATAGGCTTTACTATCATGTTTGTCATGATGGCTATTTCGATGGCAGCCGGCTGTGTGCTGGAAGAGCGGGAGTGGGGTACTTGGTCACGGATTCTTGCCGCCCCGCTAGAGAAAGGGCAGCTTATGGCGGGTTATGTGCTCGG
>DIPA01000104.1:13879-16185 GCA_002427055.1 Firmicutes bacterium UBA5500
GCTCGGTTACTTCGGCCTCGGCTGGTTTCAGTTAGGTATTCTCATGATCCTACAAAGACTCATCTTTGGTACTGAATTTGGCAGCGGCTGGGGGCTAGTTGCGTTGTCGAGCCTACTAATTCTGTGTGCAGTCTCGCTTGGGATGCTCATGGCGGTTACTGTCAAGACTTTTCAACAGCAACAGGCGGTTTCAGCGATCGTTCTTAACGTAACCAGCATGTTAGGCGGTCTGTTCTTCCCCGTCGAGATGTTCAGTCCTGCCTTAACAAAAATCGCAGTCCTTACACCCCAGTTTTGGGCACGGCAAGGCTTTGTCAACTTAGTGCTCAGAGGTAGCAACAGTTGGGCGGCATTACAGAAACCGCTTCTGATATTGGCCGCTTATAGTGCAATATTCTTCATTATCGGGTGGCAGCGCCTCAGAACTAGCAAATAAGATAAGAGTCGATAGGAGCCCTCTTAGCTGATCTTTGAGTCAGCTAAGAGGGCCTTTTTGGCGAAAGAGGATAAAAGGGGTATAGCCAGAATATACGATATACGGCTAGATTGTGAAATTATGATTATATTGGGCGTCGCTCTGCAATGGTCTTGCGCCCGGTGTCCAAAAGAGAGATACACCTGGCTTAATGCTAATTCAGTTATACAAGGAGGTAGTTATGAGCGATAAGGCGTTTTTGATTGTCGATGTAGGTAGCACGACCACCAAGGCTATTCTGATTGAGCCCGGCATGGATGGTTATCGGGTCACAGAGCGCGGAGAAGCCCCCACCACGGTAGAAAAACCAGACGAAAATGTTATGGTTGGAGTACGAAACGCTATTAGCCAGATTAGTAGACCTCTAGAAACAATGCAGTTTTTGGCTACTAGTAGTGCGGGTGGTGGGCTACAGGTTATTGTCTGTGGCCTTTCTAGGTTCGTTACTGCCGAAAGTGCGGAAAAAGCAGCACTCGGTGCCGGCGCCTTGCTGATGGATGTGTTTTCAGCCGATGACGGGCGCAGTCTGTTTGAGCAGATGGAAGCATTGCGCAAAGCGAAGCCTGATATGGTGTTGTTAGCCGGCGGTATCGATAGAGCTGTTAACGTAGATTTCATCATTGAGTTCTGCGATTTGCTTAACTCAACGCGTCCCGTGCCTCGTTTTGGGCAGGGTCATGCGTTGCCAGTAGTTTATGCTGGTTGCCCTAATGGCAGGCCGTTAGTGCAGGACACATTAGCTCAGGGTTTTGACTTGCACATAGTGCCAAATCTACGGCCAGAGCTAGATGAGGAGAATTTGGAGCCCGCCCGAGAAGCCATTCATGATGTGTTCTTGACTCATGTTATGGCGCAAGCCCCCGGGTATCCTGTGCTGAAAGAGAGTGTTTGTCAGCCGGTAATGCCTACACCGCTGGCAGTTGGCAGGATTATGACACGTTTGGCGGAGCGAGATGATATTGAGATTGTTGGTGCGGATATTGGCGGGGCAACGACAGATGTTTTCTCGGTGCTAGAGCATGAGTTTAATAGAACAGTTAGCGCCAATTTAGGTATGAGCTATAGTGCTGGTAACGTTTTGCAGTTGGCCGGGATTGAAAATATCATGCGCTGGTTACCGTTTGCTGTTGATGCTGCTTGGCTGCAAGATCGGGTGATGGACAAGCTGATCTTTCCTACCACAGTTCCGGCAACACTATTGGACTTACTGCTTGAGCAAGCTTTGGCTCGTGAGGCATTGCGAATGTCGCTGGAGCATCATGTCTCCTTAGTAACGTCCCTGAATAAACAGCCGAGTTCTGTGCAAAGAGCCTTGCTGACGCAGGATGCGCAACTAACTGTAACTCGCAAACGGCAGCAATTATTGGATATGCAGCGCATCGGTTTAGTTGTCGGTAGCGGAGGTGTGCTGTCGCATGCCCCGCGGCGACCGCAAGCAGCAGCTATGTTACTGGATGCCTTCGCTCCACGAGGATACACATTCTTAGCCGTTGATAGCATTTTCATGATGCCGCATCTGGGCGCACTTTCGGAAATTGAGCCTGAAATTGCGCTGGAGGTACTCGAACGTGATTGCTTTATACCACTTGGCCCCTGTGTGAGCTTGCTAGCAGCAACGGGCGGCGAACTAGGCAAAGTGGCAGGTGAGCTAACGCTGCGTACGCCGCAGAAGGTAAGTCAACGGCGTATTCATGTGGGCGAAGTGCTCTGTTTACCGCTTGGCCGCAAGCAGCAGGGTTTGTTGCGCATAGAAGCAGCAGCAGGCTGCGATTTTGGTTCCGGTGCAGGGCGAGATTGCGAGCGAACTGTTAGTGGCGGTGAGGTTGGGATA
>DIPA01000104.1:16315-17209 GCA_002427055.1 Firmicutes bacterium UBA5500
CGCGGCCAATCCCTGGCTAATTTGCCCTTAGCTAAGCAACAAACACTGACTAAGAAAATGTTGCTTAGCTTAGGAGCCTTTACTAGGGAAGAGCTAGAGCGTTGCGCAGAGGAGGTGTCACGCTATGCCCGCTAGTTTAGTTACGCGTACACGACTCTTGCCGTATCACGGTACGGTCACAGTGAAGCAAGGAGACATGGTGCAGGCAACCGATGTGGTTGCGGAACTAGCCTACATTCCCGGAGTATTATCTAAAGTACAGGCTGCACGTCAGCTGGATATCCAACCAACAGCCTTGTCCAGACACATGCTTCGTTCAGTGGGTGACAAGGTAGAGCAAGGAGAGTCGCTAGCTGTTTCGTTCATGTTTGGGGAAGCCAAGCAGGCCGTGTCTACCGCAAGTGGCTACATTGGTCTAGTTTCCGACAGCCTAGGTACGGTATATGTGCGGCAGCCAGTACCGGTTGGCAGTGACCAACCAGCCGTAATTAATCTGCTAGAAGAGTTGAATATCTCCAAGCTAGGTCTCATTGGTGCCTTACGAGTGCGCCCCAACCGAATGGTTACCCCCGGGCAAGTGTTAGCAGTTCGTCAGGGGACAAGGCCTCAGTCGGTACTCTCTCCTATTTATGGCAGAGTTGAATCAATTACTGATGGTATCATTACCATATTGCCCACCCATACGCGCACACAATTGAACGCTTATATTGCTGGGCGAGTACGGCAAGTAATCCCCCACGAAGGGGTAGTGATAGAGGCCTGGGCCCATGTTGTTACCGGGGCTTATGGAGTAGGTTCCGAAAGTGGCGGAGAAATTCTCTTGGTGGCAGACGCTGATCAGGTGCTAGATGCTAGTGCAGTTACATCAGAATGGCAAGGTAAAATAGTGGTAGC
>DIPA01000104.1:17273-21738 GCA_002427055.1 Firmicutes bacterium UBA5500
AGGTGCTAGATATTAGTGCAGTTACAGGTGAGTGGCAAGGCAAGATAGTGGTAGCCGGTCGTACGGCTTCATTGGAGCTCTTGCAGGCAGCTAACGAGGCGGGCTGTGCCGGCGTAGTTGTCGCCCACATGCGCTCCGATGCTTTGGCGACCTATGCTGGCAGTAATAGTAGGCCGGGAATAACGGGGGAAGACGAACTGCTAATGCCAGTAATGTTGACGGAGCGTTTTAGTCCTACCATGATGCGTAGCTCTATTTGGCAGGAGTTCTCTAGCTTACAAGGTCGTTATGCATCTATGAGTGGTAAAACCCAGATTAGAGCAGGGCTGGTGCGCCCTGAAGTAGTTGTCTGTGAAGCAGAGTGGCCAAAAGAGTTACCCACTAGTGAAGTTACTTCGGGTGCAGTGCAGGTTGGCGATTTGGTACGTGTATTACGCAGCCCTTACCTTGACCGGATCGGACGGGTGATGGCCTTGCCGAAGGAACGGCAAGTTATTGCTACCGGCTCCAGTGTACGAGTGGCAGAAGTGTTAATAGATGAAGAGCTAGTTACTTTACCAGTGGCTAATCTATTGAAAATAGCTGTAGGAGGAACGCATGATGACTGAGAACACGTTTCGCCTGATGCTAGCAAGCGATCGACGAACTCCTGCAGTTTTACCTGATAATACAGGGCCTAATTTAACTTTGCGCACCGAACTGCAGGTAGTACTAGCAGCTGAGGCAGAACAACTGGGAGGCTCGCTTGCTGATTTGCGCCGAGCTTGGCAGCCGGCCGCTGGTGACAGTGACTGGGAGCGAGTAGCTCCTAGTCTTGTGGTTGGTTGGATACTGGGGCATGTCGGTGCTCTGCAGTTCTTACGCCTAATAGGCTTAGCAGCAGCTGCGGTTGACCTAACTGCTGCTGAGCTAGAACGAATGGTTGTACTTAGTTTCCTGCGGGTTAGTCCAGAAAATGGGGTGGCGCATCTACTCGGTGGACCCTATGCTGATGGCTGGCAAGTACGGCAAATAGTAAGTAAGCAGGTCGTACGCGCGACGCTAGCCAGCGCCGATGCGGAGGGAGTGCTGCTGATTGCTGGTGGTAGTGAAGAGCCACTGCGGCAGCTTAATGCCTATACAGTAGAAGGTGGCAACGCCTTTTACCCTGGTACCTATCGTTTGACCTTACCAGTACTTTCTGCAGCCTCCTTGAGTGCAGCAGGCGAGCAATTGACGCCCGTTTGCCAGCAGTTGCAGACTAGTTGGTCTAGGTTAGTTAACGTCGTTCATAAGTCCTGGCCTGTGGAGGAAACGACGTCAGGGCAATGGTTGCGTTTTTACAGTAGCTGCTTGACAGCAATGGTTGACCTGTGGGTGAAGCAGCAGCTACTGCCACCGGTGGCTCCCTTTCAGCTTGAGCGGCGCTTTCAATTGTTTGGTCGACGCCAACAGGCACAGCTTGCGCAGTCTCCTTGTGGGCTTTGCTTCTGGCGTGATGTAGACGCGTTGTGGGAATTAGGTCAACAACTCGCTTCAGGCAAGGGATAATGGTCAAGCTAGGTCCCGATTCTGCTGATGAATAAAATGAGTGATTTTTTCTACATTTGGCAGGGATGTTACTACGCAAAGCGAAATAAAACAGTGACCTTCATAGTCGGGCAGAGTTAATGGTCGTGGCTCTGTTCTGAACTATGGGACTATGCATCAAGGGAGGAGTATCTCTGAATGAAGAAACCTATCGTTTCCCGAGACCTACTGAAATTACAGTTTTTGTCGGACCCGCAGATATCGCCTGATGGCAAACAGGTTGTGTATGCTAAGACTCATATCGATGAGTCACACAGGGCCTATAAAACGGACCTTTACTTAGCCCAAGTTGATGCCAAACAGAGTGAGCGCCTTGTGGTTGGCGCCGGGAATCCTGTTTGGTCGCCTGACGGTCGACAATTAGTCTTTGTATCTGACCGTAGCGGTTCGCGTCAGCTATGGCTATTAAATGATGGTTTTGGCGAAGCAGAAAAGCTTACCTCTATGCGCTGGGGGGTCAGTAACCCGCAGTGGTCGCCTGACGGTAAGCGAATCTTGTTCATTAGTGCGGTGGGTAAGGAAGATACACCGGAGCTATTACGTAAGGAACTTGGTAAAGATGAGCGCGAGCAGCTGAAGCAGGAGCAGCTGGATCAGGCTTATGTGGTCGATACTTTGCGCTACAAAATGAATGGTTTGGGCCTCCTGCCCAAGCGTACCGGACAGATCTTCGTACTCGATTTAGCTAGTAAAGAAGTGAAACAGCTTACCTGTGGGGAGTATACGCTTAATGCACCGACTTGGTCTCCTTGCGGGGAGTATATTGCTTTTGTCAGCAATCGCCAGGAAGATCCCGAACTTCATCCGAATTTTTCCGATCTCTATGTAATACCGTCTGCCGGTGGAGAGATGGTCAAGTTAACTGCCAGCAATGGCTCAACTTCATCTCCCATCTGGTCCCTAGACGGACAGCAGCTTGTTTATCTATGGCATGACCGCCAATATGGAGGTGCCACGCTTCCTAAATTCTATCGTATTTCGGCTCAGGGCGGCGATCCAGTTTGCCTGAATACTGAGATGGAGCTATCCATAGGTGTTTCTGCCAATGGTGATTCCCGCTATGGTAATGGCTCAATGAAACCCGTTTGGGCCACTAATGGCTATATCTATTTTGCAGCAGCTGATACAGGATATGCTAATTTATATCGTATTCCCGCAGAAGGAGGCACCATCGAGCAGGTTAGCCAACTTCAGGGTGCCATTTATAGCTTCTCGTTTGATAATCAGGGTAAGCGGGCAGCATTAGCTCTAACTGACTCGCTTAACCCAGGGGATTTATATGTTTTTGATCTCGTGGGCAAAGAGAATGTACGTTTAACAGAGGTTAATGCTGACTTATTGAGTACCTTGGCCTTAAGTACGCCAGAAGAATTTAATTGCCCCAGCTTTGATGGTACAAACATTCAAGGATGGATTATGAAGCCCGTTAATTTCGAACCAGACAAGAAGTACGCGACTATCCTTGAGATTCACGGCGGACCTCATACTATGTTTGGTGATTCCTTCTTCTTTGAAATGCAACTGCTCTGTTCTCTGGGCTATGTTGTTGTGTTTACTAATCCACGCGGTAGCCACGGTTACGGCCAGAAATTTGTCGATGGTTGCCGTGGTGACTATGGCGGAGGCGACTATCAGGATTTGATGGCAGCCATGGATTACGTGATTGCGAATGTGCCTTACATTGATGAGAAGCGCTTAGGTGTTACCGGTGGCAGCTACGGCGGTTTTATGACTAACTGGATTGTGGGTCAGACCGATCGCTTCCAGGCGGCGGTTACTCAGCGTAGTATCTCTAACTGGACTAGCTTCACCGGCGCATCTGATATTGGTAGCTACTTTACGGAAGACGAACACAAGGCCAACGCTTGGGATAACCCTGACGCAATGGTTAAGTTCTCGCCACTGACCTATGCCAAGAATGTAGTTACGCCTCTGTTGATTCTGCATGGCGAAGAAGATATACGTTGTCCAATTGAACAGGCAGAGCAGCTCTATGTTTTCCTAAAGCGCATGGGCAAGACTACCCAAATGGTACGTTTCCCTGTATCTAATCACGAGTTATCGCGTAGTGGCCGGCCGCTTTTGCGCATAGCTCGTCTGGATGCTATGACTGGTTGGTTTGAGCAATATATTCCTAGAGCTTAAGTCACGTTTTTTCTTAGATAAATTCTGCACTATGAAGCGCTCCTCAAGGGGCGCTTCATTTTTATGCTAACCGGGTGAAAACGATGCTTCTACATAATCTGGGCTGCAATTAAGCAAAATTAGACTAGAGCTGCGTCAACAATGCCATTGGATATTTCATTGCGGCTGCGTTTCTTGAACAGTTTGTGTAGAAGGAGGTAGTTCAAAAATGAGAGGCAAAAGCGAACTTAAGGTGCACCTCTTAGCATTAGTGATGGTAATTATCGCTGAGTTTATCGGCATTAAACGCTTCCAAGTCGGCCCTGGAACGGTGCTGTTACTGCCCATGCTATATGCGTTAGTGATAGGAATGTTCTTACCTGTGCTGCGCTTGGTTGATCGCAGAGATATGGATACGGCTTCGCCTTTTATTGGCTTTGCGGTCATGTATTTAACGGCCAAAATGGGAACAAATATTGGGCCCAATTTGCCTAAAATTCTTTCTGCAGGCCCCGCACTGATCTTGCAAGAGTTTGGTAACCTAGGGACAAT
The DNA here is from genome assembly GCA_002427055.1 of Firmicutes bacterium UBA5500. GTDB lineage: Bacteria > Bacillota > UBA994 > UBA5500 > UBA5500 > UBA5500. Next base: position 21,519 of record DIPA01000104.1, read on the forward strand.
TCTTCTCTCCTTACCAGTCGCTATATTAGTATTTCGCATGGGGCGTGAGGCTGTCGGGACGAGCTTCTCTATCTCTCGTGAGGGGTCTTTAGCTATTGTGGCCGATCTGTATGGTCTTGACTCAGCAGAAGGCCGCGGAGTCATGGGTGGGTATATTACAGGGACCCTCTTTGGAGCAATCTTTAACGGTCTCATGGTGGGCTTCCTCGTCGCTACCGGT
>DIPA01000104.1:21861-22889 GCA_002427055.1 Firmicutes bacterium UBA5500
CCCCTTTTCATTGGCTATGGCGGCTGGAACCGGCAGTGCATCTATGATGGCGGCGGCCTTAGGGCCGGTTGTAGCTGCATATCCAGAAATAAACACCGAACTGACCGCATACGCAGCATCCAGTCAGTTACTCACTAGCGTTGATGGGTTATACATGAGTCTGTTCTTAGGCATTCCTTTCACTGAGTGGCTCTATCGCAAATTAGGGGGTAAGCCAGCGGAAGTGAACAATAATAGCGCTCAGTCTGGTACAGGGCATAAAGGAGGTGCTAAGAAGTGAAAATGGCAAATGTCATGCGAATTTTTGTTGTAACCGCTATTCTTTCCCTTATTGGCAATTTCATCGGTTTTGATATTAGCCCCATTGCGGCTTTGCCTGGAATGCTAATTCTCTTTGTGCTTGTAATTCTGGGCTATTGGTTATCTCAGGTTTCACCCATCAAACTACCTAGTATTGCCTACATTTCGGCCTTGGCTATTATTGCTTCCATCCCAGGCGTCCCTGGCGCTGATTTTGTTAATCAGTACACAGGCAAAGTAGAATTCTTAGCCCTAACAACTCCAATTTTGGCATATACAGGCATCTCAATCGGTAAGGATCTTGGTACTTTCAAGCAACAAGGTCTTAAGATTGTCTTGGTTACCCTGCTAACATTTGTGGGGACCTATGTTGGTTCTGCCATCATCGCCGAGGTAGTGTTGCGGTTAACGGGAGTAATATAGGTTAGGAAACGGAAAAAACGCCACTCTGGGCGTTTTTTTTTGCCGTTTTTATGCTTGCGTTCCTCGCTTTGGTTTGAGCAGGCCTGGTGATAGTGTGGCTTTGGTTCGCCAGTAAGCTACAATGCCTTCCACGATGCTGCCAAATAGCGTTGCTAAGCCAGCAAGGTAAGGTGCTAGCTGCGGTAAAAAGGAGGCTATAGAGAAAGTAGCCACTGCGATACCGGCGGTGTTCATTAGCTTGGCGACGGTTACGCTGGAAGTCTGCCGGCCGACGATGAGCATGCCTGAATAGAGTTCACTTAGGC
>DIPA01000104.1:23012-27269 GCA_002427055.1 Firmicutes bacterium UBA5500
ACTTAGGCAAAAAGTGAGAGGCATGAACGAAAGCACAATCACATTATTGACAGCAGTTTGCCTAATGCTAGCATCCACCCCAATGATATTCTCAATTATCCAGCTGGTACCACCCGTAAAAGTTAGCAGGAGTAAGCCACAGGTAGTAATGAGACCTACCGTCCATACGAAACGCCGCACCTTAGCGGAAGCAGCTGCATCATTAGCGAAGACAATGACGACTTGATGGATGTTGAAAGCTATGCCGACAAAAATCCAGGCGAAACTATATGCCACTTGATATCCTGCTAGCGCTAGCTCAGGCGAAGCAGTGCGAGCTAGGCCTGAATTAATCAGTGGTTTTGAAAAACTCTCGAGAATAGAAGCTGCTGCAAGAGGTAGATAGAAAAGCAGTGCTGTTGAGGGACGTAACGGCGTACCTCTTGTCGTAGACTCAGCAGCCAAATTACTCTTCCAGGTAAAGGCGGTTATCATGGAAAGTATGGCTTCACTGCCTACGCCGACAGCCAGTAGAATTGCACCAACGCCGCCACCTGGAATGCCGGGGATACGTGGTACGACCTGTGCCACTATTACCATCAGCAACAAACGAATCATCATGTTGATGGTGATCACATAAGTTTTCTTCTGCTTGATGATCAAAGCTTGATAGAAAGAACGTAAGACAGCTATCGCAGGAAACACGAGAAAAATACGGAAGGTTTGAATAGTTTCCTGATAAAGACTACTAGGAATGCCGAGCAACCTAAGGAATATGACAGGACCTAACGGTCCATAGGCTATCAAGAGAACTGTGCTAAGTACAATAAGGAAAATGATCAATGAAGCTCCGCGGATAGCATTATACGAGGCCTTGTCGTCTAGTAAAGCTATCGCCATGCGTTTGATATTATGGCAAGGAGATTCGACTATGGAAGATACGCTTTGGGCTACCGAGTAGGCTGCGAGGGCGGCGGCAGCGTTAGCTGTTCTGGCTAACGCTGAACTAATAATTGAGTGCGAGCCCATCATCATCATCGAACTGGCAGCTAGTGGTAAGAAGAAAGAAAGCAGCGCCTTGGTAGTCACCGAGGCCTGCTTAGGGGTGGCAGTTTGTGTCATAACCAATCCTCCTGTCGCTGCATCTAATACTATCATCGACAGGGGGAGTGTGCAATCCTTTCGTACAGCGTAATAAATACGCCGACTATTCGTCTCTTACTTGTACCAATATCTCTACTTCGACAGCAATTCCTTCCGGTAATTCAGGGGCGCCAATTGCGCTACGCGCGTGGCGACCTCGTTCTCCAAAAACCTCAACCAATAGGTCAGAACAGCCATTGAGTACAGCGGGTTGCTCAACAAAACCAGGTGCACTAGCTATGAAGCCCAGTACTTTGAAGACCTTTTCCACTTTGTCGAGTGTCCCTAGTTGGGCCTGCAGGCAAGTTAGGCAGCGCAGCTTCGCGAGCTGCCGCATATCCATCTTCTACGGAGAGATCTCCTCCAACCTTTCCGTGAATGTTGCGTGATCCTTGCCCGGATGTATAGACTAGGTTCCCGACTCGATTAGATGGTAGGTAGTTGCCAAGAGAATTCGGCAGTTCCGGTAACTCAATCCCCAGTTCTTGCAAGCGCTGTTCGATTTTTCCCATGTAAATACCTCCTCATGAGATTGCTGAGAACCATCCTCCGCAATCTCTTTTTTGCGATTTACCACAGACAATCTTAGCCATCGGGGCAGCATTCTCCTGCTTGTGCGTTACATCTATGGTTAGTTTTAGCGTGTGACGCATAAGAATGTGAGGGAGGTGGTGCATGATGCAAGTCCGCGTGGGGAAGAGTAAATTCGGCCTTGCCCTCGGTAGCGGGGGATTACGAGGGGCTGCACATATTGGTGTGTTGAAGAGTCTGGAGCGACACGGATTAAGACCTTACTGTCTTTCTGGAAGTAGCGCCGGGGCAGTCATCGCTGCATTGTACTCAGCCGGGTATACAGTGCCGGAGTTGGTAGACTTAGCTATTGCTCTAGATGAAAGCAAGGTTTTCGATCCTAATGTTGGCTGGCATACTCTTCTGGCTTTAGCTGTCGACCTTGTCTGTCGTATGCTGCCAGTTAACTGCCATTGCCCCCTGTCTCTACCCATGGGGCTACTTAAAGGTACAGCATGGGAGAATTACCTGGCTCGCCTGCTTGGAAAGAAACAGTTTTCTGACCTGACTATCCCAACGGCTATTTTGGCCGTGGATGTTGAAACCGGTGATTCTGTAGCGTTTGCCGCAGAACCTCTGGGGAAAGTAGATGTTACGTTGACTGGAGGCACGGTTGCTCAAGCGGTTCGTGCTAGTTCGGCCATACCCGGGGTTTTTCAGCCACTACAGTTATCTGGCTATATGTTGGTCGATGGAGCCGTAAAAGCAAGTGTTCCGGCCCATCTGGTGCGGGATCTGGGTGTGGATGTGGTTGTGGCGGTGGACCTAGGCTATGCCGGTCAGCGAGATGAAGCGGTCGATAACATCGTAGAAGTGATCTCGCAGTCTTTGAACATCTTGGGTGAAGAGTTGACCAAATGCCAGCTTAATCTAGATGCTGATCTAGTAATTCGTCCTCGGATCTACGATGTTTCTTTGCGTGATTTTCATCGTATACCTGAAATAATCGATAGGGGTGAAAAAGCTATGGAAGCCCAGATTCCCAACTTGCTTAGGTTATTGGGCACTATTTGCTAGCAAATTACCCGAAGCCTTTACTTGAATTGCAGGATATTCTGTAATTATGGTGAAATCTATGGCAGAATGCATAACGCTCAGCAACTGGTTGTTGCAGGGAATGTTAGGAGGAATGGTTTTGAAGCGAAAGATTGTTGCCGAAGACATTTGTGCGCTTTCTTTAGTAGGAGATGCACAAGTAGCGCCCGATGGCCGAGTAGCTTATGTGGTTACAGAAGTAGAACAAGCCAAGAATGGGTATAGCTCATCAATTTGGGTCTCTAGTCCTGGGGTAGAGCCGGCAAGACTGACCTACGGGCAGAAGGCAGACGGTGGCTTGGTGCGCGAGAGCAAACCGCAATGGCAACCGGGAGGAGGGCTCGCATTTGTCTCCAACCGCAACGGTAAGCCACAGCTCTTCTTGCTGCCAGCTACCGGTGGTGAAGCTCGCCAGGTAACGTTTGTGTCTGAAGGGATTACAGAATATGTTTGGTCCCCTGATGGCCATCACGTGGCTTTCACAAGTAAAGATCGATTGGATGAGGAAGCGGCTAAGACCAAGAACCCAGATGTCCGACACATTACTCACTTACGCTATAAATTCAACGGTGTAGGCTTTACTGATACTAGAAGACGTCATCTGTATATACTCAATGTGGCTGATGGCTCCGTGCGCCAGATTACAGAAGGTGACTATGACGTGGCGGACATAGCTTGGAGCCCGAATGGTTCCCGGTTAGCCTTTAGTGCCTGTATTTCCCCTGACTGTGAACTACGGTTGATACCTGATATTTGGCTAGTAGATATTGATGGTGGAAACCTGCAACGTTTGACTGCGGGTAAAGGTTCAGCAAATGCACCAGTTTTCTCGCCAGACGGCAATCAGATTGCCTACTTTGGGCACGAGAAGGGTGAAATTGGCTATGCTAACACCGATTTATGGGTGATTCCAGCCACGGGCGGCACAGCTGTTAACTTAACCCAATCCTTCGATCGCTCTCTTGGTTGCACTATCGGTGGAGATGCTCGCATGGACGGTGGCTCATCTAGGGCCGCTTGGTCTGTTGATGGACAACATTTATTCGTGACCATCACCGATGGGGGCAATTGTCACCTCTATAGAGTTGGGGTAGCTGAGCAGGCAATGACTCAGTTAACTCAGGGCGAGCTATCGGTTACGTCGTTCAGCCACGCTGTTGTTGCAGAACAGGATGCTCTGGCTTATGTTGCCGGAGGCGTCAGTAATCCAGGTGATGTATATTTCTGGCAAGGGAGCCAGGTAAAGAGATTAACTGAAATCAATGCAGCTGCTATGGCTGATTGGCAGCTAGCTTCAGCAGAACGTATTGCTTTTGAGAGCACACCCGGATGGAACATTGAGGGGTGGATCATGAAGCCGATCGACTTTACCCCTGGCCAAAAGTATCCTCTCGTGTTGCATATTCATGGCGGGCCACATGTCACCTATGGTCATGCTTTCATGTTTGAATTTCAGTTATTAGCTGCGGCCGGCTACGGGGTATTGTATACCAATCCGCGTGGTAGCCGCGGTTATGGTGAGGAGTTTAC
>DIPA01000104.1:27356-27584 GCA_002427055.1 Firmicutes bacterium UBA5500
GAAAGGCGTTGTCGGTGACTGGGGTGGTGGCGACTACGCTGACTTGATGCATGCGGTTGACTATGCGGAACAACTCGATTGGGTTGATGGTAGTCGACTTGGAGTCACCGGCGGTAGTTATGGGGGTTACATGAGTAACTGGATAGTGACCCAGACTGACCGGTTCAATGCGGCTGTTACGATACGTAGTATCAGCAACATGTATACTAAGTATGGGTGTAGCGATAT
>DIPA01000104.1:27733-28098 GCA_002427055.1 Firmicutes bacterium UBA5500
TGGTATGGCAACAAGGCTGGCTTCGGTGGCCGTGATTTATGGGATTCGGAAGACTTCATTATGGAACGTTCGCCTATCCGCTATGCACCTAGGGTGAAGACGCCGATACTGATTATCCATAGTGAAGAAGATTATCGTTGCCCTATGGAACAGGCTGAACAGTGGTATGTAGCGTTGAAGCGTCTCGGCGTGACAGTGGAGTTTGTGCGTTTTGCCGGTGAGAACCATGAATTATCTCGTTCAGGCAAACCACGCAATCGTATTGACCGATTGAACTTCATTGTTGGCTGGTTCCAGCGTTATATATAACACGGATAATAACAAGGGGCTTCGCACTAGCTAGGGAGTATATGGCTTGTGACCTT
>DIPA01000104.1:28159-38972 GCA_002427055.1 Firmicutes bacterium UBA5500
GGAGTATATGGCTTGTGACCTTCTGACCTAATTACGTTCCATATCTTTAGCCAACAAAAAAGAGAGGCTGCACTGCAGCCCCTCTTTTTTCCTCTAGAGTTTCTTAAACCAATTCAGCCAGGCGCTTGTAGTGCGCGTGACGGGCCTTAGCGTCTGCCTCGGCCTGCTTCAGTAGTTCCTCAGCGTGTCCTGGGAACTGTCGCAGTAAGGTGGCATAGCGTACTTCGCCACGTAAGAACTCTTGGAAATCTCCACTAGGTTCTTTATGGTCCAGCACAAACGGGTTCTTGCCTTCGAGCGTTAGCTCGGGGTTGTAGCGGTAGAGCGGCCAGTAGCCGGCTTCGACTGCTAGTTTACCCTCGCGCTGGCTCCTGCTCATATCGATACCATGGTTAATACATGGAGCGTAAGCAATGATTAGAGAAGGACCATCATATGCTTCAGCTTCTAGCATGGCCTTGAGCAGCTGGTTATGGCTGGCACCCATGGCGACACTGGCTACATAGACGTAGCCATAAGACATGGCCATCATACCCAGGTCTTTCTTGCGGGTCTTCTTACCGGATGCTGCGAATTTAGCAACGGCTCCGGTAGGTGTTGCCTTAGATGATTGGCCGCCAGTGTTAGAGTAAACTTCAGTGTCTAGCACTAGTACGTTGACGTTAGCGCCCGATGCCAAAACATGGTCGAGTCCGCCATAGCCTATATCATATGCCCAACCGTCACCACCGACGATCCACATTGATTTCTTGACGAGATACTCAGCTAGGTCGTTAAGCTCGCTGAGCATTGCCTTTACTTCTCCCTCAGACTGCTCTAACGCCGGGGCTAGTTCAGTGCGAACTGCATTAGCAGCTGCCTTAGATGCTTCTGTATCATCTTTGCCAGCCAGCCAGTTTTCTAGAGCTGTCTTAAGAGCAGGAGTAATTGGTGATTCCTGCAATGCAGTGGCTAGGTCAGTGATACGGTCGCGTTTCTGATTGACTGCCAGACTCATGCCAAGACCGAATTCGGCGTTGTCTTCAAATAACGAGTTAGCCCAAGCAGGTCCATGTCCTCTGCGATTAACAGTATACGGACAAGTCGGAGCGCTACCACCATAGATGGAAGAACAACCGGTAGCATTGGCAATGATTGCACGATCACCAAACAGCTGGGTCATCAGTTTCACATATGGGGTCTCGCCGCAACCAGCGCACGCTCCGGAGAATTCGAACAAAGGTTGCCGGAACTGGCTGCCTTTCACTGTTGTTGGCGACATAGTTGCCGGAGCTTCTGGCAGTTGATGCACGAACTGATAGTTTGCATTTTGCTGTTCAACAACATCCAGCAAAGGCTTCATCTCAAGAGCCTTATTCTTGGCAGGGCAGACGTCGGCACAGTTGCCGCAGCCGGTACAATCCAAAGGAGAAACCTGCATCGTGAATTGGAGACCAGTAAGCTCTCTACCAATTGCATTCTTATGCTTTAGGCTCTCTGGTTTGTCTGCCAGATCATCTGTTTGAGCCAAGTATGGCCGAATGGCCGCATGCGGACAAACAAAGCTACATTGGTTACACTGGATACAATTCTCGGCGGCCCAGACAGGTATTTCTATAGCGATGCCGCGCTTCTCATACTGGGTAGTACCGGTAGGAACTACTCCTCCCGGTTCGAAAGCGCTAACCGGTAGCTTGTCACCCTCAAGAGCCAAGATTGGTCGGATTACATTCTGAACATAGGCTGGTTCAGCGTTCGTTGCTGCTGCCTCATCCAGTGCTTCTGCCCAACGAGCCGGGTAGTTAATCAGCTCTAGGGCATTGACTGAATCTACAGCAGCATAGTTCATGGCGACAACCTTTTCGCCTTTACGTCCGTAAGATTTCTTGATTGCCTCCTTAATGTAACGGAAAGCATCTGTTTCAGGAATTACGCCTGCAATCTTAAAGAATGCTGCTTGTAGCACAGTGTTAATACGCCCGCGCAACCCAAGGTCATGAGCGATTTTGACAGCGTCAATGTTGTAGAAACGTAGCTTCTTCTGTGCAATAGTACGTTTCAGGTTGGCTGGTAGCTCATGTTCCATTTCTTCCAAGGTCCAAGGCGAGTTCAATAAGAACACGCCGCCATCCTTAATGCCGTCTAATACATCGTAACGAGTCACATAGGACGGGTTATGACAGGCGATAAAGTCGGCTTGATCAATTAGGTACGGCGCTTTAATGGGCGAAGGTCCAAAACGCAAGTGAGAAATGGTGATACCGCCAGATTTCTTTGAGTCATAGACAAAGTAGCCCTGAGCGTAAAGATCAGTATTGTCACCAATAATCTTAATGGAGTTCTTGTTTGCGCCGACTGTACCGTCCGAACCAAGACCGAAGAACTTAGCACGATAGACACCGTGAGATGCGATGTCAAGGGCTGGTCCGATAGGCAGTGAGCTATTAGTAACATCGTCCTCGATGCCGACAGTAAAGTGGTTCTTAGGTTGTACTGCTTTTAGATTATCAAAGATAGCCTTAACCATGTTAGGAGTGAACTCTTTTGAGCCTAGACCGTAGCGTCCACCCACAATGGTTACTTGTTTCTGTTGTTGACTTAGGACAGTACAAACATCCTGATATAGAGGTTCACCTATAGAGCCTGGCTCTTTAGTGCGATCTAGGACTGCAATCTTGGTAACTGATGCGGGTAATACGGTTAAGAAGTGTTCAGCCGAGAAGGGGCGGTAGAGGCGTACTTTCAGTAAGCCTACTTTTTCGCCCTGTTTGTTTAGATAATTGACGGTTTCTTCTACTGTATCAGCACCGGAACCCATGATAACGACAATATGCTGGGCATCAGGAGCACCGTAATAATCGAACGGTTGATAGTGGCGGCCGGTAAGTTCGCCAACTTGCTTCATAACATCAGCAACGATGGCTGGTGTTGCAGCATAGTATTTGTTGCTTGCTTCGCGTCCTTGGAAATAAATGTCCGGGTTTTGAGCAGTACCTTGTTGATGTGGTCGCTCCGGATTAAGAGCACGTTTGCGGAAATTAGCAACAGCTTGCATATCCAGTAACGGTAGCATCTCGTCGTACTCGATAACGTCTACCTTGGAAATCTCGTGTGAGGTACGGAAGCCATCAAAAAAGTGTACAAAGGGAACACTAGCCTTGACAGTTGCTAAATGAGCAACAAGTGCTAGGTCCATGGCCTCTTGCACAGAACTGGAAGCTAGTAAAGCAAATCCTGTCTGCCGGGTGGCCATCACATCAGAATGATCACCAAAAATGGATAGGGCATGAGCTGCTAACGCACGTGCACTAACGTGGAAAACTGTGGGTAGTAATTCACCCGCAATTTTGTACATGTTCGGGATCATGAGAAGCAATCCTTGCGAGGCGGTGAAGGTAGTTGTTAGTGCTCCGGCTGCTAGTGAGCCGTGTACGGCACCGGCGGCACCAGCCTCAGATTGCAGTTCAACGACCTTCAGATTCTGACCGAAAAGATTCTTGCGGCCATGAGCTGACCATTCATCAGCAACCTCACCCATGGTGGAGGAAGGTGTGATCGGGTAAATCGCAGCCACGTCGCTAAAAGCATAAGCTACGTGGGCAGTTGCGGTATTACCATCGATGGTCTGTTTGTGCATTTCCACACCATCTTTCTATTGAGTATTTTTGGTACAGCAGAGTTGTAGATAGTTATCCGCTTATCTTATAGTATAGATTTAAGGATAAGAAGTAAACAAAGGGTGTTACCTACTATGAACTATCTGATACCTTGGTATTGGCTAATTTAATTAGTGACCAATGTCCGACCTTACTATTAGCTGCACCGTATAAGTATAATGTATACCTTTGGACAATCACCTGTCCAGCCTGTCTTGGCCAAATGCTTGACGAGTGCTTTGCATCGATGCAGATTGTGGCCTTAGGGAGCAAACGCTGCGTTATCTCAGACCACAAAGAGAGGAGGATAAACATGTTGAACCAAGAAAGACTAGCAAGAATTAATGAATTGGCGCAAAAACAACGTTCGCTTGGGTTAACTGTTGCGGAGCAGGCTGAGCAGCATGCATTAAGGCAAGCCTATTTGGAGGCTTTTCGTGCTTCCATGAGGGCTCAGTTAGCAGCTCAGGGCTTACAGCCGTTATCGAAGCCAGGTACCTGCACTTGCGGTAAACATGACCACGACCACCTTCGTTAAGGAATTGTAACAAATAGCAAAGGGGAGAGCTAGTATGACTGTTTTGCACATAAGGCGCGAACGGTTGCTGGAAAGCATACGAGAACTCAGCTGCATCGGTGCTACTAGCAAGGGAGGGGTGACTCGTTTTGCCCTTACTGGAGAAGATCGACAGGCGCGGGAGTGGCTGCAAGCTAGGGCTAAAGCGCATGACCTTGACTCTCATTTCGATGCCGTCGGTAATCTGTTTGTCTACTGTAGAGCAGACGCTGCAGGGGGGCCACCGGTGCTTGTAGGTTCTCACGTAGATACAGTACCTGATGGTGGCCGTTATGACGGTGCCCTTGGTGTATTGGCTGGGTTAGAGAGCCTAATTAGTCTGCAGGAATCAAAAGCGCAACTAAGCCGACCAGTTTGGTTGGCAGTATGGACTGAAGAGGAAGGCAGCCGTTTTCGTAACGGTTTGATCGGTAGCAGGGCCTTTATCGGAGAAGTAGCTCCCACTGAGCTAGACGATGCTGATGCTCAAGGGATTACCTTAGCTAGTGCCCTGCGCAATTGGGAACTTGAACCGGCTCAGCTGACAGAGGTAGCTAGAGAGCCCGGCCAAGTGCATGCCTATGTTGAATTACATATAGAGCAGGGTGCTAAGTTAGATGCTGCGGGGTTACAAGTTGGGGTTGTGACTGGCATTGTAGGTATCAGGCGTTATGATGTATCTGTCAAAGGGCAGGCTAATCATGCAGGTACTACTCCTATGCACCTGCGCCAGGACGCTTTGGTGGCAGCTGCTCAGATGGTGCAATCCGTTGAGCAATTGGTCAAAGCCAGTGGGCACGCTGATGCGGTGGGTACAGTGGGCAAGCTTAGTGTACAACCAGGTGGAGTTAATGTAGTACCTGGCCAGGTTGATTTCTCTCTAGAAGTCCGTGATCTAGAGACGTCTGTTATGGATGAATTGGTTGAGCGGATTTTGTCGAAGTTCCGAGAGATTGCAGACACTCGAAATGTACAGCTCTGCTGGGAACTAACTTCAGATGTTAAACCAGCGCCGTTATCTAGAGAAATACGGCAGACTATCGCTGAGGTGGCCAGTGACCTTGGTTACTCATGGCAAGACATGCCCAGCGGAGCCGGGCATGATGCGCAACACTTGGCTTGTATTTGCCCTACTGGTATGATTTTTGTGCCCAGTAAGGATGGTATTAGCCATTCTCCTCACGAGTTTACAGCCGACGATAACTGCGTGCGGGGCGCTAATGTCTTACTGAATACCATTGTCCAGTTGGCGAAGTAGGTACTTACCTAACGTCACCCCAGTGGTTGAATAGGCAACCACATCTTTGATTCTAAAGACTTGATACAAGAAAAGCGTGTCGCGCTGCGTTTAGTAAACGCTTAGCGACACGCTTTTTGTTTGGATTCTACTAGGCTCCTAAGTTAATCATGCAGCGCAGGCCGCGGAAGGCTTCCATGTAATCGGTGTGGCTAAAACTAACCGTGCTACCGTCAACACGCACTGCGCCTGGCATCATGGCTGCTGCATCGGCCATGCCGGCGTTGATGAACTGCAAGTTGAAGGTATAGGGTCCTGTGGGAAGATATGGCTTGTATTGATTTATGTTCTTAAGTGCTTTTTGCACGCCATTCTCAATTACCTCGCAGGCTTTGGCCGGATGTAATGAACGAGCAGAAACGCGTGTAATAGCATGTTTAACACAGGCGGTTTCAACATTGCCTAGCGTTTCTTCGGCTTCTTTACAGAGTTCATTGTCACCGGAGACGAAGACAACCGGCACTTTGTAGTAACCAGCGACAGCCGCGTTGATGGCCGTTTCACCAATAGGTTGGCCATTTAGCCAGACATTAGAGACGCTACGGCTACTGATAGTGTGGCTAAGAACACCGTGTTGTAGCATACGTGCATGATAGCCAACAAACATAGCTGCGTCAAATCGTGGGTCGATACCTTCCATCATCATCAGAGGTTTGGGCGTGCCCTGAATAAGCTCAGCAGCTGGGTGAAGCTCATGTGGCAATAGGTTAGTTTGGCAACCGTGGGAGTCGTTGATCAGAATCTCAGTGGCGCCCGCTGCTAAGGCTCCTAAAACGGCGGCATTAGCCTCAGCCGTCATCTGACGACGAGCACGTTCATAGTTGTTCCCAGCGGCACTGGTGCTTTCGCTATTGACGATAGTAGCAATTCCCTCAATGTCAACCGAAATGTAAACTCGCATTATTCTTGATGCTCCTTTTCTGTTTGCCTTATGGTACTGATGTTGTTATTACGCTCTTGCAAGGCTGATCATGCAACGCAGGCCGCGGAAAGCCTCAATATAATCAGCGCTACTAAAACTTACGGTGCTTGCATCTACTCTAACTGTGCCCGGCATCATGGCTGCGGCATCGGCCATACCAGCATTGATGAACTGTAGGGTAAAGGTATAAGGTCCCTCCGGCTGATAGAGTTTGTATTGAGCTAAATCTTGCAGTGCATCTTTTACGCCTTTTTCAATTAGTTCACAAGCTCTTTCTGGGTGTAATGAGCGAGCTGAGTAGCGGGTGATTGCCTGCTTAACAGCTACAGTTTTAACATTCCCCAGCTCTGCTTGCACGTCTTGGCATAGTCTGTCATCGCCAGAGACAAAGACGACAGGTGCCTTGAAATAACCAGCGATTGCAGCGTTAATAGCCGCTTCGTTCATAGGCTTCCCATTGAGATAGATATTTGAAACTGTACCGCCGCTGATAGTATGGCTTAGAACGCCCGGTTGCTGCATGCGGGCATGATAACCGATGAAAACCGCTGCATCAAAACCGCCATCAACACCTTCCATCATTACCAGAGGTTTTGGCGTACCCTGAATTAGTTCTGCTGCTGGATGTAGTTCTTCAGGAATGAGGTTGGTCATGCTGCCATGAGAATCATTAATGAGAATCTCTGTAGCACCTGCTGCTATAGCACCTAAGACAGCAGCGTTAGCTTCAGCTGTCATCTGGCGCCGAGCTCTCGTATAGTCGTACCCTTTTGCTCCGGTGCTTTCACCATTGACTACGGTACAAATACCTTCAATGTCAACCGAAATGTAAACACGCATAGATTACTGATCCTCCTTTTGTGTTGGTCTAGTTACCTCAAGCAATATATTGGCCTCTTTTGCGGCCAATCCTGCCTGCGAGAACTAAAATTCCTCTCGTACGTCTATAGCTGTGAGATACTTACTGATTCTTGCGGCTGTTGTTTAGGGCTGTACGTAATGGAATAAGTAAGGGGATGGTGATAATTACAGATCCTACGGCTTGTATGGCATTGCTAGGAATGCTAGTGAGTGCTACTTTCCACCCGTACATAAAGCTCCCACTAATGAAATAACCGAGGATCATCCAGGCACCGGCTAGCGTCATGCCAATGATAGGCATAGCTAGCTTAGATTGACTGTGCCAATTACGATACACTATGAGACCTACTAACAGACCTTCCAGACCCTTAATGGCTAGTGTCCAGGGCGCGTAATGCGTGTAGCCTGATAGTGCATCAGCTAGAGCAGAGCCTATACCTCCGGCTAGCATGCCTGGAATGGGCCCCATCAAGGCTCCTGTAAGAAAGACAAAGGCATCACCGAAGTTAATAAAACCTTCTGTTGCAGGAGTTGGAATTTGGATAATCATGGTGCCGATGGTAACCAGGGCGGTAAATAAAGCGGTGGTTACCCATCTACGCAATAATGTGGAATTCAATTCTGTTACACTCCCTATAACTGTGCTGAGTAATTGCTAGCGAAAGTATATCATAGTAGCAGCTAGGTTGCGTACCTATTGTTCCCCTGCAAAATTTAGGTTAGCCTTAAGTAGGAAGTTTGCGGTTTGTGTCGAATTAAGTTTTAGCATTACGTAGGCCCAACAATTGGGTAGGGAAAGGAGACAACATGAAGAGATTTCGCACCTTAGCAGTCCTTCTCTGTTTGCTGTTTTCATTTGTTCGGGGGGATCTTGCTTTTGCTGCACCGGCTGCACGGCTATTTCTTGATGGTGAACCACTTTATTCCGATGTTCCCCCGACAATAATCAATAACCGTACCCTAGTACCTCTACGTGTTATCATGGAGTCGTTAGGGGCTGACGTCGTATGGCAGTCTAATTCGGAGCCTATTCTAGTGAAGAAGCATAATACTCTAGTACAGGTCCAGGTTGGTAAGACGCAAGCATCTGTGAACGATACTGCAATTACCCTTGATGTTGCACCAAGGATAATACATGATCGAGTAATGGTTCCTCTGCGTTTCATAGGTGAAAGCCTTGGGACAGGAATATGGTGGGATCAGGTATCACGCAGCGTATACATAACATCACCTGTTGGTCAGCTACGGCCTGCTGAACTGGTGTATGAACAAGGTACCGTAACAGGCCTTTCTTTTCATTCTACTCGTGCCATGGAAGCAGATACTCTTGCCATTAGTGAAGACGGCCGTGATATCTCTGTTATCTTGCACCGTACTACAGCCGAGCCTGAGTATAGACAGGTTACCGATAGTAAGCTAACTGAGTATACTGTTGAGCCTATAGATAAGGAGAGTGCGCGCATTCGGTTGACGCTGGGGAAAGATGCTAGTTTCCTTCTGCCAAAGGCTGAGCTTAGTGCGGACAAGCTTAGTTTGCTGATTAGCTGGCCTTTAGCAATAAAACAAGTAGTATTTGAGCAAACGGGTGGAGTGGAGCAGCTGACTTTCCCTTTGCCTGAAGATGTCAAACCCGTAATCACAGATACTACTGTAGAAGTCGAAACTAGTGGCAGCTTACCTGGACGCATAATTGTTACAGATGGCGCTAATGTACGTGCTAATCCGAGTACTGAGTCGGCACGAATTGGGCTCATACCATATAATGGTAGTGTGGAAGTTGTAGGCATGACTACTGGCTGGTATGAGGTGCGCCTAGATAAAGACACCTATGGTTGGATTGCCGACTGGTTGGTTGCGGTGGAAACTGAAGTAGAAACTAAGGTAGGCGTCAATGTGCGCAAGACGCCTAGTACGGCTGATAAATCTAATATCTTAACTACTCTATATCCCGGTCACAAAATTAGGGTTCTCGAGCGGCTAGACGGCTGGTGCCGTGTTGAATACGGCAGCGGTAAGGAAGGTTATATAGCCGATTATCTGGTTCCGTTGGAAAGTCGCCTAATTAATGCCGTGACCGTACCGGGCCTTAAGATCAGTTTCCCAGGTGTAATTAAGAGCGAGCAAGCGGAGGTTGAGATTAAGGACTCAAGCCATTTGGAGGAGGTCAGTTGGCAGGAGAGTGGAGACGGGGTTACGCTGGCGCTACGGTTAAAACAAGAAACTAGCTATCGTCTCAGCTATGAGGCAGAGGGCTGGCGGCTCACCTTCGGTACTTGGGTGCAGCAAGTGGAATTTTTGTCAACTGAACGTGGGCCACGGGTGCGTTTTCGGCTAGACGGGCCCAGCCAGCCGATGGTCAAGTACTCCAAAGTGGAGGAAGCTGTTCTTATAACTGTGCCGGGTGCTACTTTGACCAAAGGTGTGGTACAAGATTTGCCTGGTGATGGTACCTTCATCACTGGTGTTAAAGCAGAGCAAGTTGGCGCTGAGGTACGCCTCACGGTTTCATTGCCACGTTTGTTGGCCTACAATCTGCAGAAAACGGCTGACTCAACTTGGGAATTAGTGGTCGCCTCACCAACCCTTGTTAACAAGGTAATCGCTCTCGATCCTGGGCACGGTGCAGTTGATCCAGGAGCTACTGGCACATTGGGATGGCACGAAGCCGATTACACCCATGACATAGCCTATCGTTTGCGTGATCTATTAACTCACGCGGGCTCTACCGTAGTGATGACTCGTTTGTATGAGAGTCCGCCGATCCAAGGGCCGGCTCGGGCTGAGAAAATCAACCAGTCGGGAGCTGACTTGTTTATGAGTATCCATATCAACAGCGCAATGAATAAAGCAGCGCGTGGTATTGAGACTTGGTATTATCCTCGTGGCGATAATGAACGCTTTGCTCGTTTGGTGCAGAATAGCTTGTTGGCCGAATTAGGACCCGAATGGCCGAATCGGGGCATCAAGGCAAGCTATAGATATATTATCTGCCGCGATACTCTGACTACAGGTTTGATGGCTGAAATTGGTTTTATATCCAATACCCTAGATGAGAGCTTGCTTTATCAGCCGGAGATACGACAACGCATTGCCAAAGCGCTTTTTAACGCAGCCGAAGAATACTTTGCTAAGTAGAATTGCTAGCAAAACAGCGTGGCAGAGGCTGCCCAAGTCAAGAGGTCGCGGCCCTTCCGCGACCTTTCATGCCCAAGATCGCGTTAAGTGATGTAAATTCCTTGACGAAGCTTCCTTTTGTTTGGTAGCATAGTAAGGAGAACTGTAAAAAGACTGAAATTACTATTTCTTGCCTGTTGTCAGCAGGCTCTGTCAATTCTGTAGATGTTACTATATGAAATAGAGTGGAATGGGGGGAAGGAGATGCCTCAAGCGAACGCAGATATCGCTCAGAGTATTGTAGAGCTGGATCGACTAATTCGCCATGCTAACAGTATTATTAGACGCAGGGGACGCGATATAT
This sequence comes from Firmicutes bacterium UBA5500, assembly GCA_002427055.1. Lineage (GTDB taxonomy): Bacteria > Bacillota > UBA994 > UBA5500 > UBA5500 > UBA5500. The sequence continues at coordinate 38,909 of DIPA01000104.1, forward strand.
TGCAGGAATTTGACATAACACCACCTCAGTTTGATGCCTTGCTTATTCTGAAAATGAATAAGGG
>DIPA01000104.1:39118-40244 GCA_002427055.1 Firmicutes bacterium UBA5500
GAATAAGGGAGAAGATTTGACTATAGGTGAGTTAGGGGAGCGCATGTACCTTGCTTGCAGCACGGCTACCGATTTGATTGATCGCATGGAGCGGAACGAATTAGTTGAGAGGGTTCGTGATGTAAACGACCGGCGTGTGATACGTCTGCATGTCCTAGACAAGGGGTATCAGATGGTTGAGGAAGTGCTGGCTGCACGCAAGAGATATCTGTCAGAAACCTTGCGGGATGTTCCTCAAGAAGATATTGAGGCCATGATCAAAGGCATGACCCAATTAGATCAGTTATTAAGGGCCAAGCGTGGTTAGTCGTCGCTTCATAATCTAATGGCAGGCTGCCTGATAATGGCGGCCTGTTTTTGTCTGCCATGGGTAGTGGTTAGTGATCAGTTGTTTGGGTTTTGATGCATTTTTCAATGGACAAATTACCTAATAAGAATGGGTAGCATATAGTGTGTACATGGAGCATTTAATAAGGGGTGATTTCCCCATGGCGTATCGGCCAATTGGTCTTTTTGACTCCGGAGTAGGGGGTTTGAGTGTATTTTCACAGTTACAGCGGCAGTTACCTAGGGAAGACCTTATCTACTTCGCAGACACTTTACACATGCCCTATGGTCCTCGCTCTCCCAAGCGGCTACGTGAATTTGTGTTTGCGATTTTACGTTTCCTACAGCAGCACGAAGTGAAACTGGTAATCATGGCCTGTAACACTTCCTCAGCTGTGGTGCTAGATGAGGCACAGGTAGAGTTTTCTCTGCCAATCATAGGTATGATTAAGCCTGTGGCTCATATGTTAGCTAACAAACAGGTAGCTCGCCTGGGAGTGATGGCTACTCGGGCTACGGTAGAGAGTGGGACCTATCAAAAGGAGCTTCGTAAGGCTGGTTTCGTAGGAGAGCTATACTGTCAGGCCTGTCCTGAACTAGCAACGGTAGTAGAAATAGGGAGTGGAGCAGATAGATTGGCCACTGTGCTGAAGGAATATACTGCACCGTTAAGAAGAGCTCGAGTTGAGCAGGTTCTATTAGGTTGTACTCACTATCCTTTTGTTGGCCAGGCAATTAGCGACGCCTTGGGGGGCGGAGTTATGCTGTTAGACCCGGCCACTTATGTGGTCGCGGAAGT
>DIPA01000104.1:40342-42134 GCA_002427055.1 Firmicutes bacterium UBA5500
GCAAGCAGTTTCTTGCGGATAGGGGAATGTTACGAACAGAAGTAACTGGCGATCAACATGTTGCCTATGTCAGTGGCGATGCTAAGTCTTTCGCTCATCGAGCAGGTCAACTGCTTAGACAGCAAGTAAGGGTACTACCTGTTACATTTGCAGCAGAGCAGTCTAGTTACCATGAGATTAGCTAATTAAGACCCATCCTTTTTAGCATGGAGCAAACGGTACAGGCATAAGCTGTACCATAGGGTGATGAACCCTGCTGAGCTCTATGCCAGATTAAGGAGGGGTTTTCTTGTTCATGAGGCTAAAACTAACAATGCTATCGTTATTGCTGATATTTACATTATCGGGGTGCTCTTTGCTCTGGCCGGTTGTAGACGATCCGACGCCCAAAGTTACCGGGTCTCTGGCAGGGCACTCAAGTGGTTCATTTATGCCGCTAGTTCTCCCCGCATCGGGAGAAGGCGTTCGTCTGCGCACAGCTTATCTGCTTGACCATGCCAGCCGTTACTTAGTACCATACGTTTTGAGTATTGAGAAGACGGAAGGCATAGCGCGTGAGGTTCTGCTGCAGTTGATTGACAGCCCGGAGAATAGTGCTGCCTTAGTTGGTACAGAATTCCGGCTGCCTTTCCCGTCTGCGACTGCTATTTTGGGTCTGACAATTCGTGACCAAATCGCTATAGTCGACTTTAGTGATGAATTTCTTAATTTTCAAGATGCAACTCATGAACGTCTGGCTGTCGATGCTTTGCTTTATACGCTTACCGAATTTGACAATATCGATCAGGTTGAATTGAGGGTTGCTGGTAAACCTGTTACTACACTACCTAGCGGTTTATCTCTGCCCAGTCCTTTTTCACGTGCAGACCGTCCTCTTAATTTAGAGATTTCACCAACTGTCCTAGACCTATCTGTTGGTACTAGGGTGAAATTATACTTCAGTGCAGTCGGTCCGGCGGGAGAGCTGATCTACTTTGTCCCAGTTACTCGTCAGATCTTGCCTCAAAATGATCCTTTAGCTGCAGTAGTCTTGGAACTTATTCAAGGGCCGGCTTCAGGTAGTGATTTATGTGCTGATCTACCTGCTAATACTGAGTTGCGTAGTGTTAAGCTGGAAGACGGTGTGGTATACGTAGATTTTTCCTCAGACTTAATAGCATATGGTGGTGGCACTGCGGCTGAGAATGCTATGCTAGGAGCTCTTATTCTATCTCTTACTGACATTCCTGGCGTAAACAGCGTCAAGATAACTATTAATGGGCAAACCCCCATTTTGCCTGAGGGAACAGATATCAGTCAGCCCGTATTGCGTCCATTGTTCATAAATCCGTTTATCCTTTAGGTGCATGCTACTCCTCGTTGTCGGTTCATACTATGTAGGGTAGAATAAGTAGATAAGGCTGTTCCATAGTCTGTAAGGTGACCTAGTTGCATCAGGATGGGACTCTGGGACAGCCAATTCATGTTACTAGTATGGACAAGCAGCGATTGATAGGGAGGTTATGCAAGATGCTTAGGCTAGATGGGCGCAGCACGCAGGAGCTACGGCCGGTTTATATTACCCGCAATTTCATTAAGCATGCAGAAGGGTCTGTTTTGATAGATGTAGGTGACACTCGCGTGATTTGTACTGCAAGCATAGAGGAGCGCGTACCGCCCTTCTTGCGCAATGCAGGGACAGGGTGGATTACGGCTGAATATAGTATGTTGCCGCGCGCAACGGCCGTGCGGAATATACGCGAATCAGCAAGAGGCAAGATTGGCGGACGTACATATGAAATACAGCGCTTGA
>DIPA01000104.1:42199-46491 GCA_002427055.1 Firmicutes bacterium UBA5500
CTTGATTGGACGAGCCCTGCGCTCAGTCGTCGACTTGAGTGCTATTGGCGAGCGCACAGTGTGGCTCGACTGCGATGTTATCCAAGCTGATGGTGGCACACGTACTGCTAGTATTACGGGTGCCTTCCTTGCTATGTGCGATGCCTTGAATTTGCTAGTTGAGCGCCAGGATATTCCCTGTTTGCCGATCATAGATTTCCTGGCAGCAACTAGTGTCGGCCTAAAAGATGGGGTTGCCTTGTTAGATCTAAACTATGAAGAAGATGCCGCTACCGATGTCGACATGAATGTGGTTATGACGGGTGCTGGGCGCCTAGTTGAAGTACAAGGCACGGGAGAAGAGGCCACTTTCTCTAGGGAGGAGTTGAATGCTCTTCTTGACCTGGCTAGTTCTGGCATTGATCAACTAATTAGCCTACAGCGGGAAGCACTAGGCCCTATTGCAGAAATGATAGGGAGATCCGCATGCAACAAGTAGCTTTGGCCAGTCGTAACCAAGGCAAGATTAATGAATTTGAGGTCTTGCTAGCACCGCTGGGAATAGAAGTTATTTCGTTATTGGACTTGCCAGAGATACCGGATATAGTAGAGGATGGAGACACCTTCTACGATAATGCTCGTTTGAAGGCAGAGGCTGTGTGTGCGGCTACGCAATTGCCAACCTTGGCCGATGACTCTGGGCTGGTTGTGCACTATCTTGGTGGAGCTCCGGGAGTACACTCATCGCGTTTCGCTTTGCCTGAGCAGGGCGATGCCGCTAATAATGCTAAGTTGTTGAGTATGCTGACAGGTGTGCCCGAAGAAAAAAGGCAGGCTCATTTTACTTGCGTTTTGGCTTGGGCTAGACCAGGAAAATCAACCCGTTTTACGACAGGTCTTTGTTTTGGCTTTATTTCCAAGCAGGCTCAGGGGAACAATGGCTTTGGCTATGACCCCTTGTTCTATTTGCCACAATTTAACAAGACAATGGCAGAAATTGAGCCCGAGATCAAGAACAGTATTAGTCACCGAGCTAAAGCAATGCAACATATGTTGGTATTACTACAACAAGAATTAGGTAACTAATGGAGTACTGTTGCTCTACTGCTCAATAGTGTATATAATATTTCCTAGGTTATATAGGCGCCTGTAGCTCAGTTGGATAGAGCAACGGACTTCTAATCCGTAGGTCAGGGGTTCGAATCCCTTCAGGCGCGCCATTTTCTACTAGCAACGCCCTCGGCGTTGCGGGAAATGGGGTCTGTGGCTTTCGCGTCAGCGAGAACATAGACACAGGAGTGTGATGGTTGCACAGCAACTATCAGCTTTTAATTAATCCCTCTTGCGGCGTCTAGTTCTATGTGCTAGAATAATGCTTGCGCGATATGCGATTCTTATGTGGTGGGTGTAGCTCAGTTGGCTAGAGCACCAGATTGTGGCTCTGGGGGTCGTGGGTTCAAGTCCCATCATCCACCCCAATTGTTTATTAACGCAGGTAGACCTGCGTTTTCTGCTGTTAGCAACGCTTTAGCGTTGCAGGCAATAGGTCTGTGGCTTTTGCGTCAGCGAAAACATAGACAACAAGAGTGTGATGGTTGCGTAGCAGTAGTTATTATGCGCCCGTAGCTCAGCTGGATAGAGTTACAGACTTCGAATCTGGAGGTCGCAGGTTCGAATCCTGCCGGGCGCGCCATTTTCCCCGAGGTTGTTTCAAATAAACATGCGCCCGTAGCTCAGCTGGATAGAGTAACGGACTACGAATCCGGTGGTCGCAGGTTCGAATCCTGCCGGGCGCGCCATAAGTATTGTTAGAAAAAAGTTCGATTATGCGTAATCGGACTTCTTTTTTTTGACACGATTATGCTACAGCTAATTGAAGGGGTTAAAGCTGCAGAGGCTGTTTGCTGCCGTCACCAATAAAGAACCAGAAATGGTATGCCCGTTGTCTATATAGTACTTTGAATGGCTCACTCTCGCTGTACCATAGTAGTTCTTGATTATGCGAAACTCTGTATATCCACAGCCTAGACAGACGTACTTATTCGCCATCGGATGAGCATGTTCAGAGCTGTTCACAGATACCCACTGGTTCAGAAGTTCTACAGTATCCACATAATCAAAGTAATGCGGAGGGCATGATTGAAGCTCGAGACAACTATTGCCCTTGCTGCTTTCGCTTAAGGCTAGGGATGGCAACGCAGGTAGAAGTGCCAACAGCATTAACAAGAAAGAGAGTTTTAGCGAAAGATCCTTTTTCATTATCGTTCACCTCCCATCATTAGGTTTCCCCTCCCCTTATTAGCACTATGGGAACACTAATTCCCATAATGAGTTAGGTGTATATATGCTTTCGTACCAGGATAACAACTCAGTCTTTTATCAAGGCAATCCTCAGTGTGCCCCGAAACCGTCGGACTTGAACCAGGGTTGTAGATTACTACGGCATGATCAAACAACCCGTCACTCGTCCAATCTATATGCACTATATCTCCTGTCAGCAAGCTAGCGGGGGAAGATACAAACTGCCCGTTCGGACCTAGGCCTGTATTATTGCCAATGTAATCACGCATCCAGCGAACGCTGGTCCAAGCAGGTGCCCTGTTTTCGTAGCCATAGTAATACCATTGATAAGAACCTGACTCATCAAAGGGGGCTCCGCCAGCTTTTATTACTTGCGAAGCATAGTTTTGACAATCACCGCCATAGCCTGTGAAATCCCCCCACATGCTGAGGTTTCTTGACAAAGCCCATACGTTCTGATAATTCCTCATCTCGAATCTATCAAAATCACCGCCTTCAAGTTCCTTTGGTCTACTTCCGGTTGCCCGTGTCTCTTTTGAGCTCAATTGGTCCAGTTCACGCTCTATGTTGCCTACCTCCTGTTGCTTCAGCTGCTCAAAATCGTGATAAGGAAATGCTCTGCATGCATCGAAAATAGCTGATGATGGGTAGCTAGTACTCTGGTGCCCAGCGAGGTCCTTGGCGGAGTTAACACTATGAACAAAAGGGAGCTTGAGATTGCCAATTGTGCCGTAATTAGCGGGTTTCTCCATTGATTTGCTATAGCTATCGTCTGACGTTGCCCAATATATTTTCCAGCCTTCGGAAGTGTTTCTGAGTACTAGTAGATATCTAGTTGCAGCAACAGCAGATCTACTGGGCTCATTATCGTAAACGAAGTTTTCAACAGTATAGGCAAGAGCAATCGCGCAATCTTCACGCACGTCAACATCCTCGATCTGCAGAGTGAAGCTCTTCATGGTCTTGAAATTATCAAAAGCCTCTCTCCGCAGGTAGATGAGCTCTTTGCGATTCTTCAAGTATGTGAGAAAGTCCTTCGATTCCTCATCAACCAAGCCCAAATCTTCCAGGTTAGAGTTATCGCTAAAGCATCGACTTATGAATAGTTTGCAGATTTTTTCCAAGTCTTCTGCTCCATTGAGGTTATTTTCCTTATCCAGCGATTGAGGAAAATAAGCCCCCGCAGGCTTGGGCTGTCTTTCTAATGCACCCAGTGGTGTGCTGGAGATTAACAGTCCTGAACAGACCAATACAGTCGCTAGCAGGAGAACCAATAGCTTTTTGCTCACTCATCCCACTTCCTTTCGATATTTTCTTACTATCTACGCAGTGACATGGTGCAAGAGAGGTAAGCTAATGTATGCATATCTCATAATGCTGACCGATAGAAGACGGTCGTGTTGTAGTTGGTCGGGCAGTTAGTCTAAAAACGTGAGGCAGTAGGTAGGTTAACGGAACCGAAGAAACTCTTTGAAGAATACACGGCGAGTACATCGAGAGACGGGGTACAATTCTAATAACAGCATATCATCGACGTTTATAAATTGCAAGCATATTCATTATAATTAATAATTTGCATGGGGCACTTCTCTGTTCTTCTTTTATTTCAGGCGGCCATAGGCCATATAGATTCTTATTCTTGCTCATAGCAATTACGGGATGGTTACGACGCCTTCTGTTGTGGCTATATTTGTTATAACATTATTCTTTGTCGAGGAAAATGTGCCTCACTGGTAGGGGGTAAACAACGTAGAAGAGCGGGACGTTTTTTGAAACCGCTGAAGAAGTCTCCTAAAGCTCGGGGTGAGGTCGTTGGTCCTGATAAAGCGAACTAAGCCACACGCGCGCGAGCAGGGCCACGACCTTTATCAGTAATCTCGAAGTCCTTTCGGTAACATTTTAAGTGAGTGATTGCGACCTCTTGACTTTAACTTTCATCTATCCTAGAATTAACCTTGGTTAGCGGAAGTAGCTCAGTGGTAGAGCATCGCCTTGCCAAGGCGAGGGTCGCG
>DIPA01000104.1:46570-49776 GCA_002427055.1 Firmicutes bacterium UBA5500
AGTGGTAGAGCATCGCCTTGCCAAGGCGAGGGTCGCGAGTTCGAATCTCGTCTTCCGCTCCAATTTGGAACTAGAAGCTTGCCAGTGCGGCAAGCTTTTTGTATGTTATTTGCGGATTGGGCTATCTTCATTATAGGCAGCTAATACCCTAGATTTGTTCGTCATCTTTTCTATGGTATAATGTACTGGTTATAATCCCCCAAAAATGCGCGCTCTGGTAGGGTTACGCGAGGGCTTTTTGTGCTATTATGTAACACAAGATGCCAACCAGATGTAAGAGGAGGAACATGGACAATGAAAGTTGATACTAAGGCTCTCGAAAACAATAAGAAGGAGATTCAGGTCGAGTGCCCCGTAGAGCAGGTTGCTCAGGCTTTAGAGCAAGCTTATAAGAAGGTTGTACGAGGAGTATCGGTTCCTGGTTTCCGTAAGGGCAAAGTGCCGCGACAGATTCTTGAAATGCGTTATGGCGTTGAGGTACTTTACGATGATGCAATAGAGATTTTATTGCCGGAGGTCTATGAAGCCGCGCTAGCTGAAGCAGCCGTTGAGCCGATTGATCGTCCGGAAGTGGAAGTAGTAAACTTTGCTGCAGAACAACCGGCTGTTTTTAAGTTCACAGTGCAAGGACCTCCAGATGTGGAGCTGGGACAATATCAGGGAGTGGAAGTTGAAGCAGTATCTTTCCCAGTCGGTGATACCGATGTGGAGCAAGCCTTGCAGGAGATGCAAGAGCAACATGCACGTCTAGTAGAATCCCCAGCTGATTGCGTAGCTGACGGAGATTTTGTCAATTTGGCCTATGAAGGCTTCATCGATGGGGAAGCTTTTGCTGGTGGTAAGGCCGATGATTATACTCTCGAGATAGGCTCGAACACTTTTGTGCCTGGCTTTGAGTCTCAGCTGATCGGGTTGGCAAAAGGCGAGTCATCTGAAATCAACGTTGTCTTTCCAGAGGACTACCGTAATGAGCAACTAGCTGGCAAGCCAGCCATCTTTAAGGTAGAGATCAAGGATATCAAGCAGAAGGAAGTCCCTGCTCTAGATGACGAATTTGCGTCTGAAGTCAGTGAGTTCGCTACTTTAGAGGAATTAAGAGAAGACGTCAAGAATAAACTACAAGAGTCTGCTAGCCAGAGAGAACGTAGCACGTTGGAAGGTAAGGTCGTGGAGGCTGTGGTTGCCAACGCCAAGGTAGAACTCCCCGAGGTTTTGGTGTCAGGTGAGATTGATGAGATGCTAGAAGAGCTCGCATACAATCTTTCGCGACAAGGATTCCCAGAAGAGTTTGCTCGTGAATATATTAGTGGCAAGCAAGATTCTATCAGGCAGGACTATCGTGATGCCGCTGAGTCGCGCGTAAAGACTAGGCTTGTGTTAGACAAGATTAAAGAGCTAGAGGCTGTTGCTGTTTCTGATGAGGAGCTAGAGGCAAAGATTCAGGAAATGGCAAGCTTCTACCAGCAAGATGCAGATGAAATACGTAAGAAATTAGAAGAGCAGGGTAGCCTAGAAGTGCTACGTTCTAACGTGGCGAACGAGAAGACAATAAAACTGTTAGTTGAGTCTGCATTACAAGTAGCACCTGCTGAAGCAGCAGAGAATGATCAGGCAGAGGCAACAGAAGCTGAGTAATGGCCCTCAGCAGAGGGGATTGGGGTATTATCTGTTAAAAGAGGAGGGTGTCAAGATGAGTCTTATTCCTATAGTTATCGAGCAGACCAGTCGCGGTGAGCGTAGTTATGACATTTATTCAAGGCTTTTAAAAGAGCGTATTATCATTTTGGGAACGCCTATTGACGATCATGTTGCCAATTTGATTGTGGCCCAATTGCTCCATCTCGAAGGCGAGGACCCTGAGAAGGATATCAGTATTTACGTCAATAGTCCTGGCGGGTCGATCGATGCAGGGTTGGCCATATATGACACCATGCAGTATATCAAACCAGACGTACGTACTATTTGTGTCGGTTTAGCTGCAAGCATGGGTTCATTGTTACTGGCAGCCGGTAGTAAAGGCAAGCGAATGATCTTACCTAATGCCCGAGTTATGATCCACCAACCCATTGGCGGGGCTCAGGGGCAAGCCGCGGATATTGAGATTCAGGCTAAGGAGATTCTGCGGTTGCGAAAGAGACTCAACGAGATCTATGTGCATCACACAGCTCAGCCCTTAGAGAAAATTGCTCGCGATGTTGATCGTGATTTCTGGTTAGATGCTGAGGCTGCAAAAGAATATGGTATCGTGGATGAGGTCTTGGTGCACCGAAAGTAAGATCCAAGGGAGCGGGTGATTATGCTGAAGTATGATGACAAGAACGTTGTGAAGTGCTCATTTTGCGGGAAGTCGCAGGACCAGGTTAAGAAACTGGTGGCCGGCCCCGGGGTGTATATTTGCGACGAGTGCATCGAGTTATGTATGGAGATTGTGGATGAGGAAACACTGCACAGCGACCTTGATCTGAAAGAAGTTCCCAAGCCGAAGGATATTAAGGAGATGCTTGACCAGTGGGTTATTGGTCAGGACGAAGCTAAGAAGGTCCTAGCGGTTGCTGTTTACAACCACTACAAGCGTATCCATACCGGCAGTAAGCAGGACGATGTGGAGTTGCAGAAAAGCAACATCTTACTAGTCGGCCCAACCGGCGTCGGGAAGACTTATCTTGCCCAGAATTTGGCTAAGATCTTGAATGTGCCTTTCGCTATTGCTGATGCAACCTCCTTAACTGAAGCTGGCTATGTTGGTGAAGATGTAGAAAACATTCTACTGAAGTTGATTCAGGCTGCTGATTACGATATTGAGCGAGCAGAAAAAGGCATCATCTATATTGATGAAGTCGACAAGATCGCCCGTAAGTCAGAGAACCCTTCTATTACGCGTGATGTTTCCGGTGAAGGAGTGCAACAAGCTCTGCTTAAAGTGCTTGAAGGTACGACAGCTAGTGTTCCGCCTCAAGGGGGGCGCAAGCATCCTCACCAGGAGTTTATTCAGATAGATACGACTAACATTCTGTTCATCTTGGGTGGCGCTTTTTCAGGTCTAGAGAAGATTATTCAAAGCCGTATTGGCGAACGATCTATGGGCTTCGGCGCAGACGTTAAGAGTAAACAGGAGCAACAGCTTGGCGAGATTTTGCGTCAGATGTTACCAGTCGACTTGCTCAAGTTTGGCCTCATTCCGGAGTTTGTGGGGCGTGTACCGGTAA
>DIPA01000104.1:49884-53552 GCA_002427055.1 Firmicutes bacterium UBA5500
CGTGTACCGGTAGTAGCCTCTCTAGACAATCTAGACGAAGATGCCCTAGTACGAGTGCTGACTGAGCCTAAGAATGCGCTTACTAAGCAGTATCAGCGCATTTTTGAGCTAGACGGGGTAGCGCTTGAGTTTAAAGACGAGGCATTGCGCGCAGTGGCTAAGGAAGCTATTGAGCGCAATACTGGTGCCCGTGGCTTACGCTCCATTCTAGAGAAAGCGATGCTGGAGGTCATGTATGACATCCCATCGCGTAATGACGTGAAGAAATGTGTTGTTACAGCAGAGTCGATCGTAAATCAGGAACCGCCTTTGCTAATAACCGGAAATCGTAAGAAGAAACAAGATAGTGCTTAGTCTAAGACTGCGGGCCTTTGGCCCGCAGTTTTTGTCTGCGCATTTTAGGAAAAAGCAGGTTAATTGTTCATTGCGCCGTCCATACTATATATGGATATCGCCAAGCAAGGATGGTGTGTAATGAACATTGGCAGCGCAATCACAATTATCCAGGTATTTTTGGCTCTGGTAGTCGGATTATACTTTTTCAACTTGTTACGTACACAGCAGGGAAACAAGGTCGCTGTTGAAAAAGAGTCGCGTAAAGAACTTGATAAACTTAGGCGTCTAAGAGAGATTTCCTTAACCGAGCCTCTGTCGGAGAAGACCCGTCCGGCGCGTTTTGAGGAAATAATCGGGCAGGACGATGGACTGCGTGCACTACGTGCCGCCTTGTGCGGTGCTAATCCGCAGCATGTCATTATTTATGGCCCTCCTGGAATTGGCAAAACAGCTGCGGCGCGTATAGTGCTTGAGGAAGCCAAGAGGCAGGCTAGTTCGCCATTTGGGGCAGATGCTCAGTTTATTGAAGTAGACGCCACTACTGCACGTTTTGATGAGCGGGGAATCGCTGATCCCATTATTGGGTCGGTGCACGACCCGATTTATCAAGGGGCGGGCGCTATGGGTATTGCCGGTATTCCCCAGCCTAAACCGGGTGCGGTGACCAAGGCGCATGGGGGGGTACTTTTCATCGATGAAATTGGTGAGCTGCATACGGTGCAGATGAACAAATTACTAAAGGTGCTTGAAGATCGCAAGGTTTTTCTAGAAAGTGCTTACTACAGTTCAGAGGATACAAATATTCCTGTACACATTCATGACATCTTTCAAAAAGGTCTCCCAGCTGATTTTCGCTTAGTAGGAGCGACTACTCGTTTACCGGAAGAGATTTCTCCGGCGATTCGCTCGCGTTGTATGGAGATTTTCTTCCGCCCCCTATTGGCGCACGAGGTTGGGCAGATTGCGCAGAATGCGGCACGTAAGATAGGCATGAGCTTACCTGAGGCCACTGAAGTCGTAATTCGCAAGTATGCAGACAATGGTCGAGAAGCTGTCAATATTCTGCAAATAGCTGCCGGGCTGGCGAGTGAAGCTGGACGGCGCTATATTTCGGTTGAAGATGCTGAGTGGGTGGTTAATAGTGGTCAATATTCCCCTCGCTTCGATCAGAAAGTACCAGCGGAGCCTCAGATAGGTTCAGTAAACGGTTTGGCGGTAGTAGGTCCTAATGTGGGCGCTCTGCTGGAAATTGAAGTGACAGCTATTTCGACCGCTTCGAAGGAAGGAAAAGTAACTGTAACCGGGATAGCTGAGGAGGAGGAAATAGGCAACTCCTATCACGTCATTCGCAGGCAGAGCATGGCTAAAGAATCGGTACAGAATGTACTTACGACCTTGCGTCAGGTGCTAGATTACAATCGTGATGAATATGATATTCACGTTAACTTTCCGGGGGGTCGGCCAGTTGATGGCCCGTCTGCCGGAGTGGCCATTGCCGTAGCAATTTACTCTGCACTTACAGGTATCCCGGTTGATCATAAGCTAGCAATGACGGGAGAAATCTCCATTCGTGGCACGGTCAAGCCCGTAGGGGGTGTTGTAGCGAAAGTGGAAGCTGCAATTCAAGCCGGCGCTAACAGGGTATTAGTCCCTAAGGATAACTATCAGGAGTTGTTCCGTAAATTACCAATTGAAGTTATCCCTATCGCCAGTCTAGAAGAAGCGTTGCAGCAAGCTCTGCTACGAAGTAAAACCGCTGTTAGTTGATCATGACTTCAGCTATACTCTTTGTTTCGAGTGGCAGAGGGCTAGGTTTATTGAGGGGCTGTCCCACTAGTAATACTGCCAGGTGTCTATATGCCGTGATGCGGCGTCGCAGTCCTGCAGGTGCTTGACCACCGCACAATTAGAAGGGCCGCGGGGTGATTGCTGTAAGCACGATTGGAGCCTGCTCCTGTGCTCTAAGCAACACCCCGCGGCTCATTTATAGCCGCAAATGGTCTTTTTTCTAGTGCGACAGCCCCTTTTCGGTTGTACATTGCTACATAAGCAGGGAAAGGCCCAGCTAGAGGAGAATAGAATCGCTAAGACGCCTAAGCGATGCTGCTCTCAGGCGTCCATGAGTCTAGTTCTTCTGTGCAACTGACGGAGGTGTAGGCATAGATGAAGGCATTACAGATGCAAACCTTACCTTTATTGCCTCTAAGGGGCTACGTGATTTTTCCCTATACGATTCTCAATTTAGATGTAGGTAGAGATAAGTCTATTGCTGCCTTGGAGCAGGCCATGCTTGATCAGGGGCAGATTATGCTGGCAACACAAAAAGATGTGCAACAAGAAGACCCTACGCCTGATGGCATCTATCAGATGGGCACGATTGCGCATGTTAAGCAGCTGATCAAGTTGCCAGGTGGTACAGTGAGAGTTTTGGTTGAGGGGTTGACGCGGGCACGTATCGAGTCTTACGAAGCAGAGCCAGGTTATTACCGAGTGCAGGTAGCACCTGTTATAGACGCAGAAAAACCCAAGGGTGTCGAGGAAGAGGCTCTTATGCGTACATTATTGCAGGCATTTGAGCAATATGGAAAGCTTTCAAAAAAGGTGCCTCCTGAAACGTTGGTCACGGTGGCCAACATTGAAGAGCCAGGTCGGTTGGCTGATATTGTTACCACGCATTTCTCCCTGAGCACGGTTGATAAGCAAGCTATTCTAGAGAGTGTGGAGCCTGCAGTGCGTCTAGAGAAAATGTGTCACATTGTGACGCGCGAGTTGGAAGTATTGGAATTAGAGCGTAAGATAATGCTCCGAGTACGTAAGCAAATGGAGCGTAACCAAAGAGAGTATTACTTACGGGAACAAATGAAAGCAATTCAAAAAGAGTTGGGACAGAAAGATGAACGGGCGAGCGAGGCTGGCGAGTTACGAGATAAGGCGCTAGAGCTTCAGTTGCCGGAGCAAGTTCGTGAACAGGCCGAAAAGGAAATTGATCGTTTGGAGCGCATTCCGCCAGGAGTGGCAGAAGGTGTAGTGGTGCGCAACTATCTTGACTGGTTGCTGGGTATGCCGTGGAGTGAATCATCGACAGACCGCTTGGATGTAGAGTTGGCGGAAAGGATTCTAGATGAAGATCACTATGGGTTAGAGAAAGTTAAAGAGCGGATTGTAGAGTTCCTCGCAGTTCGTCAGTTAGCGACCAAGGTTAAAAGTCCAATCATCTGTCTTGTCGGGCCACCGGGGGTAGGAAAGACTTCTCTGGCGAGGTCTGTCGCTCGGGCTCTTGATCGCAAGTTTGCTCGTATTTCTTTAGGCGGTGTGCGCGATGAGGCCGAAAT
>DIPA01000104.1:53754-53936 GCA_002427055.1 Firmicutes bacterium UBA5500
GGGGCTATGCCCGGACGCATTATACAGGCTATCAGGCAAGCGGGTACTCACAACCCGGTTTTTCTGTTGGATGAAATAGACAAGATGAGTACCGATTTCAGGGGTGATCCTTCGGCTGCATTGCTGGAGGTGCTTGATCCGGAGCAGAATGCTACGTTCACTGATCACTATCTTGAGATTCC
>DIPA01000068.1:0-322 GCA_002427055.1 Firmicutes bacterium UBA5500
TTTCAAAGGTGCGGATGCCCCGCTCACAGAGAATAACTTGGTCATTGCCACCGCTCAAGATATACTCCGCAGACATTAATAGCTCCTGCAATGTGTTGGAAAAACCGCGCTTTAGCAATATGGGTTTGTTTATTCGACCCAGCTCTTTTAGGAGTTCGAAATTCTGCATGTTGCGTGCCCCAACTTGCAGGACGTCTACATGTTCAATGAATAACTCTAGCTGAGAGGGGTCAGTGATTTCCGACACAGTAGTCAGCCCCGACTGGCGCGCGGCCCTTTCTAGGTATAGCAGTCCCTCGGCTTGCAACCCTTGAAAGGCATA
>DIPA01000068.1:406-4386 GCA_002427055.1 Firmicutes bacterium UBA5500
CTGCCTGCAACCCTTGAAAGGCATAGGGGGAAGTGCGTGGCTTAAAGGCACCGCCTCGCAAAAGTTGAACCCCAGATGCTTTAACCGCCTGTGCGACCTCGTTTATCTGGGACTGAGATTCCACTGAGCAGGGGCCTGCGGCAATGATAATTTGTTCGCCACCGATTAGCGTATCACCCACGCGTATGAGTGTATCTTCAGGGTGGAATTTGCGGTTGGCGCGCATAAATGATTCCTGCACGCGGATGACCCGTTCTACCCCTTCTAGTAGTTCTAGGCTCTCTGGCTCGATGGCAGAGGTGTCCCCAACCAGACTGATAATCGTAACCCCTTCTCCTAAGATAGGGCTGGGGGTTACCCCCAGTGTCTTTAAGAAGTCGCAGAGTTGTTCTACCCGTGTAGGGGGCGTACCTTCTTTCAAGATGAGAATCATACAAATCCCTCTTTTCAATGTTGCGGTTGATTCCATCCGAATGCTGACAAGATGGTTTTCACGATGAGGATGGCTTGCTGGTCTGCTTGCACAGTTAAATCGGCCACTTCCTCATACAGGGGGCGGCGCGATTCATATAAGGCCTTAGCTTGGAGGAGTCCGCTTTGGAGCAGTGGCCTTGCGGTGTCTGCGCCGATACGCCTCATAGAGGTCGCAAAGGGCGTATCTAAATAGATTACCAGAGCGCCCCCAGCATGCACTACCTCCGCCGCGCCCGGTTGCACCAAGGCCCCACCGCCAGTGGCGATGATCGTCGAACCAGAAGCATGTAGCTGTTCTAGAAGACATTGCCGCTCAAGGGCACGGAAAGCTGCCTCTCCTTCCGCTGCAAAGATTTGCGAAATGCTTTTACCTGCCCGCTGGGCAACCACCGCGTCCAAATCTACAAAGGGCAAATCGCCCCCCAGCGTCATAGACACCTGCCGGCCGATGTAACTCTTGCCGCTGCCCATAAAACCAGTAAGTAGCAGCTTGATTGGAGATTTTCGTAACACCTCACGCGCCAGCCCACAGGGGATACGGGAAAGTTGCTCCTTAGCACGGTCAAAATCTATAGTGGGGTTCCAAATTCGCTGGGCGGCTAAGGCTTGTTCAAATAGCATTCTTAGCCCGCCCATGGCGGGGATGCCCTGGGACTTTGCCTTGAGCACCAAACGCGTGGCAGTTGGGTTATAGATGGTGTCAAATACTGCCTGTGCTTGGCGGATACGGCGCATACTAACGGACAGGCCGCCAGCGTTGGGCCACATACCCACCGGCGTGCCGTTGAGAATAACATCGGAAATTGAATCCTTCGTTTCATGGGTGGTTGCTGTCCGAATGGCATCATACCCTGCGGCCCTCACATGGTTTACCAGCGCGTCGGCGCTACGTTGATTTCTTGCATCTACCACAATCTGCGCTGCACCCGCTCGCGCTGCTTCCATTGCCAATACGCGTGATACGCCGCCTGAGCCAGTTACACATACATGACGGCCAGCCATATCCACCCCGCAGGCGGCGAAGCCTGCTCCGTCAGTATTATGCCCATGCCCGCTAAACACAGTGTTGACTGCGCCATAAAGTCGGGCGGAGGGGGCTAAATCCCTTAAATATGGGATGATCGTCAGCTTGTGAGGGATGGTGCAATTAAATCCATCCAGCGATTTCAGCAAATGCGGTAGCTCGTCTCCAAGCCGTTCTGGTGCTATATCATAGAGTTGGTATTTTCCATCAATGCCAGCCGCCTCCATGATGCGCTGGTGGATGAGAGGCGAGAGGCTATGTCCTAGCGGATGCCCAATCAATCCATAGCGGTGAAACCGTTTTTTAATCACAGTCATACTAACCCCCTGTATATTAAAAGGCCTTCCAATCCCCTAAACGGGACGGAAAGCCAGTTCCGCGGTACCACCCAATTTCGCATAGCTCTGTCCATCGCTAATGCGCCCTTGTTGGATACTCAATCTGTATATCCTGCCCCTTAACGCTGGGCCAGCGGGTTGACCTACCTACCTTTTCAGCCCACCGGCTCCGGAGGGAACTTCACTAAGAACTTCCATGGCTAGGCTTGCAATCTATGGCCTAGTCTCCCTAGAATGGGGTTTCTTCGCTACTTTGCTCCATCATCGAAATGGTTATTTTTCATAATAATATGCGTTGGCTACCCGTCTTGTCAAGGGGGAGTTTATTCTGCTATTTCAGTCTCCCGCCTTTTCTTGGACAATTACTGTCAAGACATCTACCGGCTATTCAATTTGCGCTCTTATAGCAGCTCTCCATATCGTTTGACATAGGCCTTCTTTAACAGCGTGGCCAGCGCCATATAAAGAACGATGGTCAGAGCAAGCCAGGCGAAGTAGACAGGAGGGAGGGCAGCCAGACCCAGCATCTTACCAAATGAGGAAAAGGGGATGATAGTCAGAACTGAGATCCCGGTAAATGTTAGCGCGACAACAGGTAAGGAAGCTCTGCTCTGGACAAATGGGATCTTAGGCGTTCTAATCATATGAATTACTAGGGTCTGCGACCACATTGATTCTACAAACCAGCCTGCCTGGAACAAAGCGACATAACATGCCTGCATGGCAGGATCGGTGATCTGATGAAAGAGTAGCCCTCCGGTCATCGCTGGACAAATGATAAAGTACATCAGCAGATAGGTGGTGATATCGAATACCGAGCTAGTTGGTCCAATCCAGATCATGAAACTACCTATTGAAGAGGCGTCCCATTTTCTTGGTGCCATGAGAAATTCCTTGTCTACATTGTCCCAAGGAATAGCAGTGCAGGAGAGATCGTAAATTAGGTTGAGCAAAATCAAATGCAAAGACGCCATGGGTAGAAACGGTAGGAATGCACTTGCTACAAGTACTGAGAACATGTTGCCAAAGTTTGAGCTGGCGGTCATCTTGATATACTTGATCATGTTAGCATAAGTCTTTCTGCCTTCAATAATACCCTGTTCCAATACCATGAGATCTTTTTCCAGTAGGATAACATCAGCCGACTCTTTAGCAATATCAACGGCTGTATCCACTGAAATACCGGCATCGGAAGCCCTCATCGCTGCCGCATCGTTGATCCCATCCCCCATGAAGCCGACAGAATGGCCATTATCCTTAAGGACCGTTACTACTCTGGTCTTCTGTTGCGGGGAAAGCTTGGCAAAAACATTGGTACTTTCTACAGCACCAGCCAGCTGCTCGGCGGTCATGTTTTCAATATCCGGGCCGAGGAGTAGACTATCCACCCTGAGTCCTACCTGTCGACAAATGCTACGTGCAACGCGATCATTGTCTCCGGTGAGGACTTTCACGGCAACACCATACTGGTTAAGCGCCTTGATGGCAGCGGCGGCTGTCTCCTTGGGTGGGTCTAGGAAAGCCAGATAGCCCATCAAGAGCATGTCAGCTTCATCGGCAACCGAAAACTCGTCCACTGGCGACGGATTCGTCCTCTGCGCCACGGCGATAACACGCATACCCTCATCATTCAAGCGGTCGACAACCTGCAAGATGTCTGCCTTGATTGCATCGGTCAGTGTTTCCACCTTGCCTCTATAATCTACATAGGTGCAAATAGAAAGCATTTCCTCAACTGCGCCCTTGGTGATCATCTGTGTTTTACCATTCTTGTCCGCGATAACAACGCTCATACGTCGACGGTCAAAGTCAAAAGGAATCTCGTCTAGCTTAACATAGTTAGTAGCCAACCCCTTGAAGACATTAGCATAGGCACCGTCTTTTTCTACGTGCGCGACGATGGCGATATCTATCAGGTTCTTGAGCCCAGTCTGATAGTAACTGTTGAGAAATGCGTGCCGCAGCACCCTCATATCTTCATTACCATGGACATCCAGATAGTATTCCAGAACCACCTTATCTTGCGTCAAGGTGCCAGTCTTGTCAGTACAAAGCACATCCATCGAGCCGAGGTTTTGGATGGAATTAAGGTTCTTGATAATGGTTTTCTTCTGGGACATTGAAACAGCGCCTTTGGCAAGGCA
>DIPA01000068.1:4477-4783 GCA_002427055.1 Firmicutes bacterium UBA5500
ACAATCATAGGCAACATTTCAGGCGTCAGGCCGACGGCTATTGAGATGGCAAACAGGAAGGCCCCCATCCAATCACCTTTGGTAATGCCGTTGACAAACAGTACAACTGGCACCATTACGAGCATGAAGCGGATAAGCACCCCTGAAACTGCATTGACGCCCTTTTCAAAACTGGTTTGAGCGCTAACGCCTACAATATCCTTAGCCGTCGAGCCAAAGAGCGTCTCGTCTCCGGTGGCCACAGCGACACAGACAGCCGAGCCGCTGATGACATTGCTGCCCATGAACGCAAGGTTATGATACTCA
>DIPA01000068.1:4903-5973 GCA_002427055.1 Firmicutes bacterium UBA5500
AACTGCGGGTCGCTTCTCCACCGGCTCACTTTCGCCGGTAAGAGCAGCCTGGCTAACAAACAAGTCTTTTGCCTTTAGGATTCTAACATCAGCTGGCACCATGTCGCCGGCTGCCAGATAGATGATGTCGCCCACAACTACCTCGTCGAGAGGGAGTTCCCCTCTACCACCTGGCTCACGCTCTACTGCAGTTGTAGTCTCTACCATCTCGCTCAAACGCTCAGCGGCGTTACCGGAGCGAGTTTCCTGGACATAACGCAGCAAGCCACTAATCAATACCATGGCTAGAATAATGGTGACAGTCATCGCATCTTTTTCACTCGGGGCTGCCATAGCCACATCCGTTACGAAGGAAACAACTGCTAGTACGAAGAGTATGGCCGTAAAAGGATTAACAAAGGCGTCCCAGAGTCTTTTGAGCAAGGAGTCCTTCTTGCCGCGAGTTATCTTATTGCTGCCGTATCGCAGGCGCATTTGCTCCACTGCTACTTCCTGCAAGCCGCTATACGACGTGTTTAGGTCATCCAGAACAGCTGTAGCGCTCTTGCTGGATGCCACAACGAGCCTCTGCCGAGCAACATCCAGCTTGGCTATATCCATCTTAGTCTTATACTCTGTCATTTTCCTGGTCATTGCCTTGACCTCCCCACCTCTTATTTCGCGAACCACAACTAGTTGGTGGAAGCAAAGACATAGATCCCAGGCAAAGCCGCCTCAGATATTCGTTTCTCGGCAGAAGAACAGAACGCACTGCCTAAGCATATGCCGATCTACTCTTGTCTTACTTCGCCCGCCCCGACCTATGTCATAGCTACTTCCTGCGTCCACTCTTCTCACCTCACATTGACCCAATATTTGTGGGAGAACTACTGCTTTCGCAGGCACAAGACCCATGCCAAAGCAAGAACAATGGCATGGGTCTTGTGTCTGCACACAGACATGCATGATTGCATCAAAAAAATAGCAACCATGTTACCGTTCGAGCTTTAGCGCCACAGGGCGATGAAGTTGCATTAGGCGATGCCTTGGGTTCGACATAACCTGCTAACCTTCTCATAGTGTCTCCACTA
>DIPA01000068.1:6083-8098 GCA_002427055.1 Firmicutes bacterium UBA5500
ACTCCGCGGCAGCAACCCGTATCCCTGTGGTAACCTTACCTACCGGAATATTTAGTTCACAACCTTAGCATATGCTCTAGAATAGGATCTGTCATCCCGTGGAAATCATTGGAGGCCAGTATTCACTCGGATGATTTCTCTTGCTGGAGCTGAAGGATTCAATCTTGAGCATGGTCAGTATTGCACTCTCATATTGACTCGTGGCCCCATTGTTGGGAATTATTTGCAGGCAAAAACTCCGTCCCCCTGTCCTGGGCGGCTTAAGTAGAAGACTGCTAGTTGGGTGCGGTCGCGTAGCTGTAGCTTCTCCAGGATGACGCTGATGTAGTTGCGCACCGTGCCCTCGCTAAGGTAGAGTGTGTCGGCAATCTCACGGTTACTGAGACCTTGCGCTACCAATTTAACGATGGCCGCCTCTTTATCGCTGATTCCATGTGCCGCTAGGTCTTGGGGCTCCTTACTATGCAACAGGCTAGGTAACTTTAGCATGATTTCATCGCCGAACACGTTTTGCCCCATACATACTGCCTTCAAGGCCGGTATGATGCTTTCGAAGTTTTGTTTGAGGATATAGCCTTTGGCCCCTAGGCGTAGGGCACGTACTATGTATTCATCATCTAGGAAGGTTGTCAAGAATAATATGCGCATGTCCGGACGCTGCTGCAAAATACGCTCGCAAGCTGCGAGTCCCGAGGTTGGTTCCATGCGAATATCCATTAGCAGTACGTCTGGCTGAAGCTGGGTACATAGCGTCACTGCATCATCTCCGTCATATCCAAGCCCAACTACTCGGATACCAGCGTTTGCCTCTAGAATGGTCTTTAGCGATTGGCAGACCAGTCGATCGTCATCTACAACTAATACTCTCATTTTGATCGCTCCTTCGGAATAGAAACAAATATCCTGAAGCCTCTCTCGCGCTCGATTGTCAGGCGTCCTCCAAGCGCATTTACCCGCTCAGACATATTCTTGAGACCCAGCCCTTCTCCCGTTCTTTTGCCATCCAGTAAGCCGTTATCTTGTAAGATTAGCTGATAAAGCGCGGGATGCTCTAGTAGTGTCAGCGTTACCTGTGTTGCCTGTGAGTGGCGCATAATATTCTGCAACCCTTCTTTCACAATGGCAATGAAGCAGAACTTGATGTTTGTTTCCGGTTCTTGTTCAATTCGGTAGTCTAGACGCAGTGGACAAAAGAGGAACCCTTGTGCTAAAGCCTTGATTTGCATTTCTAGATTGATGGAATCATCATGAAGGTCATGCACGCTGGAGCGAATACTATCCATTGCGTTAGCCAGTGTGTCACGTACTTGACTCAGGGCCTCCCGCGTAGCTGTGTCCTGCTGAGTAACCATGAGCGCACCGACCTGCAGAATTGAGCGTGATAGCAAATGCCCAACATGGTCGTGTATTTCTCGGGCGATGCGGTTACGTTCATTCAATTTAGCTAGTCTGACTTCGTAATCCTGTTTTTCCATTAGCTCTCTATTTTGGTGCTGCAGTAAAAGAGAGGCCTCCTGGCTACTATCTCTCAGTCGGATGAGTTCTGTCCGAGTTCGCATCAGTTGAGAAGTACGCTGTTGTAAAAAATAGGCTACCGCTAGAAGCAAAATCACTATTAGAGATTGGGTTCTTGATAAGCCGAGAAGAATGATTACTATTGCAATAGATACTTCTAGCACCCACCAGGTAAGGGGGAGGGGAAAAATGTCATAATACACTAACGGTAGGAAAGAGCAATAATCTGGCCATATGGCGCACAGGGCCGTATAGATAGTTATGCTCAGTAGGCGAAAGCGTTCTGAGCCAAAATATCCGTTGAGCCCGCTTATTGTCAATGCAGCCAAGAAAGCGGCTACTTGCACTCCGCCGATAGGGTTGCCAAATAGCAGACTGAGGCAGCAGAGCAGGATTATGAGTCGATCGAAAATACTATGCAAAGGGCTGTCCCCCCTTCGCCATCAACTTTATCATGCTTATCTTTATCTAACAATGGTTAAGACTAATGACAATTGTCA
>DIPA01000091.1:0-209 GCA_002427055.1 Firmicutes bacterium UBA5500
GAGCTAAATCAAATTGGTCGGAATAAAGGCGTGTCTACCGTACCTATTTACGGTGGGCAAGACATATCGCGGCAGATCAGATCGCTGAAGAAAAGGCCACAGATTGTGGTTGGTACTCCGGGGCGGCTTATGGACCACATGCGCCGGCGCACCATTAAGCTAGAGCAAGTACGTATGGTGGTGCTTGATGAGGCTGATGAAATGCTCAA
>DIPA01000091.1:331-2653 GCA_002427055.1 Firmicutes bacterium UBA5500
GCTGATGAAATGCTCAATATGGGCTTCCTAGAAGACATCGAGACTATTCTTAGCGGTCTGCCGGCAGAACGGCAAACCATGCTTTTCTCAGCCACCATGCCGGAGTCGATCAGGCGCTTAGCCAATAGGTTTATGCGCAATCCTCAGCAGATTACAATTCAGGTTAAGGAATTGACGCTGCCCAGCATCGAGCAGTATTACATAGAAGTAGCCGAGGGGCAGAAGTTTGATACGCTCTGCCGTCTGCTAGACATGCAGGTGCCGGAATTGGCGATCGTCTTCGGTCGTACCAAACGGCGTGTAGATGAGCTATATACTGCCTTGGGAGTGCGTGGTTACTCGGCTGAGGCTATCCATGGCGACATGACACAGAGCCGTCGTGATACCGTCATGCGCCGCTTCCGCACAGGTCAGGTAGATATCTTGGTAGCTACCGACGTAGCTGCTCGCGGTCTGGACATAACCGGTATCACTCACGTTTATAACTTCGACGTCCCGCAAGATCCCGAGTGGTATGTGCATCGCATCGGCCGTACCGGGCGTGCCGGGGCGACGGGAGTCGCGATCAGTTTTGTCACCCCGCGCGAACTGGGGTATTTGCGTCAGCTGGAGCACTTGATTAGGCGTCGCATTGAACGCAAGCCGATTCCTACCATGACTGATGCCCTGCAGGGGCAGCTTAGTTCCACGGCGGAAAACCTATTGCAGGTAGTTGCCGATGGCAAACTAGATACGTATCGTAGCTTGGCGGAAGAATTATTGGGCCGTACCGATTCAGTAACGCTTGTGGCGGCTGCCCTAAAAATAATGACGCGCGAACCGGATGTCACTCCGGTTGCTATCACGGCAGAAGCGCCGGCCCGAGTCCGCAGTAGTAGGCCTGCCGGTGCTCCTAGAAGTGATGCCGACTATCGTGGAGATCGCCGTAACTATCGGCCTCGCTCATCTCGGGATAATCGTCCCAACGATAGACGGCGCTCGCAGAGACGTGATTTTAATAAGTCAAAGCAGCGAGAGGAGCGCAGGCGCGAGTTTTAACTTAGTATGGCCGCGGCCGGCCGCAGTTGTTTCGGTTAGTGCAAGCTGCTAGTACAGGGGTACATGGGGAGGTGGGCAGAGGTGAAGCGCTGGAGAGGTGTCTTATGGGGCATATGTGCCGTCTTATTAACACAGGGCATCAGCTATTTGGCAGCTCGTGTTCCCGTTGTGGTTGAGCGGCTATATTCGCGCTTGCTCTACCCACCGCTAGGCCGCTTTTTATCGCGCATTACTGCTCTAGCTCCTTTCTCTTTGGCAGAGGTCGCGGTTGTCGGTTTGCTAGTAGCCGCCTTGTTGGGCATCTTGCACTGGATATTTGTTGGCTGGCGACGCCCCGCAGTCTGGTTGCGTCAAGTACGTGGCATCTTGGCAATAGCTTTATTTGCCTATGCAGCTTTCATCTTACTTTGGGGATTGAACTATTATCGCCAGCCATTAGCCGTAACTTTGCAGCTGGAGGTACAACCAACTGCTGTAGCCGAGTTGGCGGACCTGTGTGCCGAGCTGATTGCGCGCACCAATGCGGCGCGCCAATTGGTAGCAGAGGATGGGCAACAAGTAATGATGTTGAACGGCGGTAAATGGCGTGCCTTGTCGCGTGCCGAGCTCGGTTATGAAGAACTAGCCAAACAACTGCCGCTGGCAAGTGGTCGCTTCGGCGCACCAAAAGGCGTGTACCTATCGCACTGGTGGTCATACACCGGTACGGCGGGCATGTATTCGCCCTTTACAGGCGAAGCCAATGTGAATATGGCCATGCCAGATCTGAACATCCCGGTGGTCGCTTGCCACGAAATGGAGCATCAACGTGGTTTTGCGCGCGAGGATGAAGCCAATTATCTAGCCTATTTAGCCTGCACCCATCACCCAGATCTTGAATTTCAGTATTCAGGCCTAATGATGGCATTATCTCAGGCTATGCAGGCGCTGCGTCGCAGCGATCCGGATACTTTCGCTGCCTTACGGGCTGAATACGCTCCCGGCATTATCCGAGACTTGCGGGCGAACCAAGCCTATTGGCAAGCGTTTACAGGGCCTGTTGAACAGCTCTCCGAGCGTATGAATGATGCCTATTTGAAATCTAACCGGCAGGCAGATGGCGTGCAGAGTTATGGCCGCATGGTAGACTTGCTGCTGGCTGAAAGACGAGCAGGTAATGAATAGAACAGTCCGAGACCACTGACAAAGCCTAAATTCTGCGCTGACTTGACCATCGCGCGATTAGAGGGGGACGCGGGGTGCTTGCTGTAAGCACGGTTGGAGCCTGCTCCTGTGCTCTAAGCA
>DIPA01000091.1:2779-3018 GCA_002427055.1 Firmicutes bacterium UBA5500
AGCCTGCTCCTGTGCTCTAAGCATCACCCCGTGGCCCCCTCTCTTTGTCACAGGGGACTTTATCAGCAGTCTCGACCTTCCCCTGGACTACGAGGGATTTTAGTGGTCTCGAAACCGCCCCCCCTCAACCGTTTGTTAGTTGGGTTGTGCAGCGAGCAGGGTCGCTATTTGCTCTACGTCTTTGTCGCCACGCCCGCTAAGGTTAACCACAATGCTTTGCTCGGGGCTAAGCGTGGGGG
>DIPA01000067.1:0-2514 GCA_002427055.1 Firmicutes bacterium UBA5500
ACCGTGACTCTGCAGGAAGGCCTGTAAATCTTGGCTGCCAAAAGCAGTCAAGGCACTGTAGAGAAAGCGCCCGTTACCGGGCATGTTCTTAACGAGAGTATCAGTATCCGAATTATTGGTCACGTTACAACGGCCCTTACCAGTGATCACTAGCTTCTTACCTAATCTCTCATTTTGTTCTAGCAAGATTACTTTGGCCCCTAGTCTAGCAGCTTGGCTAGCTGCTAGCATTCCGGCAGGACCTGCTCCGATAATGGCAACCATTTGCATGAAGATCATCCCTTTTTCTAGCCAAATGTTCTCTTCTCATTTTACTCTATATGCAGCGGTCTAGTCATATCTGTAAGTTATTGCTCCTCCTGTCTAAAGTCTCTTGGCCAACCTGCAAGGATTTATGGCACGTAGCAAGAATAGAAACTACTTGATGGTATTAATTAAGAGCAGAAAGGAAGTGTATAGATGTTTACTACAGAAGCAATAATGCAGATGGCTTTGGACCTTGCGGGGATGCGAGAAATTCCTGGTGACAGCGCTATCTATTATCCGGGCCAAGAGATTAAAAAGGTGCTGTTCGGGATAGATATTAGCACAGCTGAGTTGGCTTTGGCTAAACAACTTGGTTATGATGCTGTGATAGCCCATCATCCACCTCAGACGCAGGCAATACCAGCTTGGAAGGTATATCTACGTCATATTGACTTGCTGGTGCAAGCTGGTGTACCAAGAGAAGCCGCCGAGGCCGCTGTTGGGCCGCGTGCCGAAAGCATGGCAGCAGGTTTTCAGTCAGCTAACCATGATCACTATCCATCCATAGCACGCTTGCTTGACATGCCCTTTTTGAACATCCATTGCCCGCTGGACGAGTTGGGCAGGCGTATCATGCAGCAGTGTGTTGATAACTGTCTGGCTGCTAATAGTTGCGCAACGCTCGGCGACGTTGTCGATGCCTTGAATGCTTTACCAGAGTTTAAGTCAGCTACTACCAAAATTCAGATTGCCATGGGAGACGCAAAGGCCCCCGCCGGCCGGGTTGTCGTAGCTCACGGGGCACTCACTAACGGTGGCTATGCGGTCGCCAATGCCTATTTCGAGCACGGGCTCCCTACGGTTCTTTACATTCATATTCCTTATCCTGACTTACAGCGTTTGCGTACGGAAGCAAAGGGTCAGCTGCTGATTTCAGGCCATATCAGTAGTGATCTAGTTGGCATTAATCCTTTTGTGCAGAAGCTACGAGTTTCAGGTATTGAGGTTACCACTATTAGTGGCATTCGATAAGGAGATGTTAGGCTTGAGAACAGCGACGCCCTCTGACATGCGCTTAGCCTGCCGTGCTGGGGAATGGACTAATGTTACGGCAGGGCTTTGTGGCCCGTATGCCCAGGCCAATCTGGCTATTTTGCCAGCTGATTGGGCTTTCGATTTCTTAAGGTTTTGTCAGGCTAACCCGAAACCTTGTCCCGTATTGGAGGTAACTAATATGGGCGATCCCTTGCTACATCGTATTGCACCCGGGGCTGACTTGCGCACTGATTTGCCCCGCTATCGTGTTTATCGATATGGTGAACTGGTGGACGAGGTGTTGGATATTAAGGAACTATGGCAGGCTGATTTAGTAGGGTTCTTGATTGGGTGCAGTTTCAGCTTTGAGGCTGAGTTGCTAGCTGCTAATGTTCCGGTCCGACACATTGAACTGGGTACTAACGTGCCCATGTATCGCACCAACATTGCTTGCCAATCGGCGGGCCGTTTTAAGGGCCCGATGGTAGTGAGTATGCGCCCTATGTTAGCTCGTCAGGCCATCCAAGCCGTAGAAGTGACCAGCCGGTTACGTGCGGTTCATGGTGCGCCTGTTCATCTAGGTGATCCAAGTTTGATTGGCATCAAAGATTTGACGAAGCCTGATTATGGCGATCCAGTTCCACTATATACAGGTGAGATTCCTGTTTTTTGGGCATGCGGCGTAACTCCACAAGCGGCTGCTTTGGCTAGTAAACCACCTCTAATGATTACGCATGCTCCTGGTCACATGCTAGTAACGGATATTCGCAACGAGGATTTACTGAAAGATTGGTGACATAAATGGAAATAAGCTATCAAGAATTGGCAAAACTCTTAGCCTCTGATCCCGGCCGACGGCGCATTCCTGCTTTAGCTTGCCCCCAAGCCTTGGCTGACGCAGCTCAAGCCTTAATACAGGCGAGGAAAGTAGTTTTAGTTAGTGGATTTTACATCGGGCGGGCAGGAGCTTGGGAGACAGATGGTCCTCTGGGGACCTTAGTCTTAGCCTTGGCCCTTAAGCAAGTGGGTATTGAACCCGTTATATTTACGGATACAGGCGCCGTAGCCATTTTTGAGGCAGGCATGGCTGCTATTGACTTGCAGGTACAACTATGTGGTTTTGATGCGCAAGCAGCGCCAGGGGCAGAACAGCTCCTACAACACCAACCAGACGTCATTATTGCCATCGAGCGTAATGGTCAGGCGGAGGATGGTAAATATTATAATGCTAGT
>DIPA01000067.1:2641-3257 GCA_002427055.1 Firmicutes bacterium UBA5500
TTTGATCCATTGTTTTTGACAGCTAATGCTCGAGGTGTTATTACAATTGCCGTGGGTGATGGTGGAAATGAACTAGGCTTTGGCAATCATCTAGCCGAGGCCAGGGTTTTATTAGGAGAATCAAAACAGATCGCTTGTGTTACCCCCGCTAAATACCTGGTTGCGTGTGGTGTTAGCAATTGGGGCGGATATGCTCTTGCGGCTCTAGTGGCTTGGCTCAACCGCAGTCGCCTAGCTTGCAGCAAAGAAATGCTCACAGAGGTACTCACAAGCATAGTTGCTGCCGGTGCTGTTGATGGTGTTAGTGGGCGTAGAACCCCCAGTGTAGATGGTCTTCCGCTAACGATAGAGCTGGAGATGTTTACACAGCTGACTAACTTCTTACCCCCCTACATCAAGGCAGCGGGGGAAGCCGATTGGTAGAATATGTTGCTAGACATGTAGCGACTCTGCTATAATGGGTGCCAAACCGAACAAGTGTAGGGAGATGAGGCAATGGGATGACTGAAACGGCGTATTGGTTGGCTATTTCTTGCTGGCCTGGTATTGGCTCACGACGTGCTTTATATCTTAAGCAGCATCCCGGCATCGGGGAGGCTGTTTGGAAAGCTGATGC
>DIPA01000127.1:0-179 GCA_002427055.1 Firmicutes bacterium UBA5500
CGGTCCTGCTAGGGCACTGGCTGGCGCTCTAGCGCTAGTCATCGCACGGGGGGCACGTCGCTTGCAACGTGCCCCATGCAATTTCCCCTGGACCGTGGGACGTACACTTGGGCCAGTAAAATCATTCCATTAACCGCGCACGACCCTCTTTTCCGATGACATCTCCGCCAAGCAACCAT
>DIPA01000127.1:274-1014 GCA_002427055.1 Firmicutes bacterium UBA5500
ACATCTCCGCCAAGCAACCATGAACAATCTTTAGCTCGCGGTTCGCGCGGCTCCCATAATCTTCACCCGAACGCACAAACCACTCGAGCTCTAGCAAAGCACGGCAAACGCGCAGCATTTGAAAGGCCTCATCCATATCGCCATAGGCTTGCCTTGTATTGGGTAATAATTCACTCCAGTAAGCAGTAAGTAACTCATGCCAATTGCCTATTTGGTCACCCATTCTTATGGCAACATCAATAAGGCCAACCAAATCAAGCAGACCTGGACCAAGTGTCATGCTACCCCAATCTATCAAACAAATCTTCTCGTTTGCAAGAAAGACATTACCGCCATGGCAATCTCCGTGGACTAATGAGACAGGGTAAGAATTTAATCTAGCCTGAACTTCGCACCAACTGCTGGCAAGCTTCCGCCGCACACTATCTAATAGCTCTAAATCTACTCCCATGAAAATATCGCTTTGCACTCGCTCGTCAACGTGGCCTAGAACGCTGTCAGCTATCACAGGCAGGCGCTCCCTTAAGTCAACTAACTTCTGTAGCTGCGCACGCCATTCCCGGGTACAGCCTAGTTCATGAAATCGGGCTAACGCCCGTACTGCTAAGAGATAATGCTTTGGATCGGAACTATGGGCCAGCATTATCCCTCTGGCATCTTCCATCAATAGCCATTCCTCGCCAGCTAGCAATATTAGTTTGCCTCTAGGTGCAGGGAAATCCTTATCGCTCTCTACCAAA
>DIPA01000127.1:1093-1297 GCA_002427055.1 Firmicutes bacterium UBA5500
GAAATACCGCCAACTCCTGCTCCATTCCAGTGCGCGATTGCTTGGCATAGAACGTTCTTTGCTCGTCAGCTACTGCACCTGTAAAGCGCAAAACCTTGGACTCCGGCCAGTCACGCAGCTCAAAAACATCCTCGATAGTGACCGCCTGCTTTAGCCAAGCTGCAATCTGCTCCTGCCACAACAGTTTTTCTTGCATCAGGAGTT
>DIPA01000127.1:1378-3018 GCA_002427055.1 Firmicutes bacterium UBA5500
AGTTTTTCTTGCATCAGGAGTTCCCCTCCCTTGTTAAGCATTGGACCGCGTCGCCGTGGACGGCTACTCACGGATTGGCGCACGCCGAATCAATGAGAAGTTGAGTGCGGCGAGGCATGCAGCACCAACAAAGAACGAGAAAGCAGCTACATGTGGATTTGGATTCAGCAGGTCAGCAAAACCGAGCGCATTTCTGATTGCGCGGATCAGTGGGTTGAATACCATACCACCAATACTAGTACGGGCTAGCAAAACTAAGCTAAAAACCAGAATCGCAGGCGATAAAGATACCAACAGCTTCTGCAACTTGTTACTACGATAGTAAATCATAGTAATAAGCCAGCCTAAAAACATCGCAAAAGTGTTAAGAGCAAAGGACCAGACGAGGCTAGTCAAAATGGCATCTGTTCGATAGAGTTGGGTCACCATATTCTCGTAAGGCATAACCGACCTTAATGCAAGACTGAAAATGACGCTAATCACCGCCAACAAGAATGCAATGCTAGTTAAAGACAATAGACTGCCGATGAACAAACTGCGCCGAGAGACGTTGTTTGCTTGGGTGAACTTAAAGGCCGTAGTAAAGCTATTTAACCCAAAAACAAAGCAAAACACTACCTCGTTGGCATCCAGCCCCCCAGCTTTCCCCTGACCACTGCCATACAACCAATTCGTCAGTGCAATTAGCCCGACAACGGAGAGAACTATGCCATAGAAAATGAGGATGGCCTTGCGCGAATCTCGCAACTGCCATTTGGCCACTTTCAAGATACGGTTCATTTTGTCTTACCCCTTTCTATGAGTTAGTCAAGCTGATAAACAGTTTCTGCAGCTCGACACCACTCAAATCTAACTCCAGTTCACGCGCCAAAGCCCGGTCAGTATTTTGCAGGCATTCCATCACCGTTACTGCCCTGAATTTGCCTAATGTCTCGCCGCTAACGCATCGCTTACCCTCTATAAAGCGCTCAACCTGTGCTGCTTCTCCCGAGACTGTATAAGCTTGCGATAACAGATCTTCCACTGGTTGCTTGAGGATGATTCTACCATCCTTGATGATGATGACTTCCTCAAGCACCTCGGAAATCTCTTCAATAAGGTGCGTAGAGATGATGATAGTCTTGGGCCGCAAGCTATAACTCGCTACCAACTCTCGATAGAACATCTCACGATGGTTAGCATCGAGACCCAGCACGGGTTCATCGAAAATGACAATGCTAGCATTGGAGGCCAAAGCAATAATGGCCTTCATGATTGAGCCATAACCAGTAGATAGTTCCTTGACCCGCTTGTTCATATTCAACCCAAATTTCTCAGACAAATTAAGCGCATAGTTCATGTCAAAATCAGGATAGAACTCCTTGCTCCACCTAAAAGCTTCTTTCACCCTCAAGCTTGAAGGATATAGGCTAGCTTCCATCATATAGAATATCTTACTAAGGGCTTGATCGTTCTCTAGTACATTTGCCCCGTCAATAACTATCTCCCCTTGAGTTGGAAATATCTTGTTACTAATTAGATTAAGCAACGTTGTTTTACCAGCGCCATTCCTGCCTAATAAACCGTAGATTCTGTTAGGCTCTAGTGTCAAATCAACATTATCCAGTGCCAGTGTAGAGCCATAGCGTTTGCAGATTCCT
>DIPA01000127.1:3232-3530 GCA_002427055.1 Firmicutes bacterium UBA5500
CAACAGCCACAAACATCCCCACCCCTCGCTTCTTGAACAAAATCCCCTCATCAACTAGCAGATTCAATCCTTTTCCTGCTGTAGCAGGATTAATACGTAGACTGACTGCCAGTTCGGTGGTTGAAGCAACCTGACCGTTTTCCTCAAAAATCCCTTTTAGTATGTCGTCTTCAATCGCCTCAGCTAGCTGCAAATAGATTGGCTTATCGCTCGCAAAATTTAGTCGCATTTCTTACCCCCCTCTCCTACCCTCATACCCAAGCTCAATACTTCATTGGTTCATTACCCCTGTAACTAA
>DIPA01000127.1:3745-4048 GCA_002427055.1 Firmicutes bacterium UBA5500
GCACTGAGTGTTGTTAGCTCCATTTGCGGGGCGGCGACGACCTTGGAGTAGATTAGTTTCTTGGCCAGCTTTACGTCACTTTCCCGAGCCAAGTTCAATTCGCGGCCGCTAGCCAAGGTCAACACTTTGGTTGCGGGATCATAGTCACCCTGCTCAACTTCCTTGTTATGCTTTAGTGTATAGGTTATCTGCATCGAAGAACACCTCCGTTCCTAGCTTGAGCAGTTCCTTGTCTATTTACGCATTGGCTAGGCCCCGCCAGCGCGAAGCAGGCCACTCCGTGTGTGAGTAAAGTATTTGTGG
>DIPA01000058.1:0-139 GCA_002427055.1 Firmicutes bacterium UBA5500
TTACTATTTTGAGAGCTCCTCACGTAGAAAAAGATATTCGTGAGCAGTTCGAGATGCGAACCCATCGGCGTTTGATCGATATTTTGGAGCCCACCCCCAAAACTGTGGATGCTTTGATGCGCTTAGACTTACCGGCTGG
>DIPA01000058.1:319-1308 GCA_002427055.1 Firmicutes bacterium UBA5500
AAGGTAAATTTGTTGTGGAGGTGGCATACATGGATAAGGCAATTATTGGGAAGAAGCTGGGGATGACCCAGATGTTTACCGAAACAGGTGAACTGATCCCGGTAACGGCGATACTTGCGGGACCATGCCCGGTCATCCAGGTTAAAGGTTTGGAGAGAGACGGCTACCAGGCAGTACAGGTAGGTTTTGAAGAGATTGCCGAGCGCAAGCTTAGCAAGCCAGCACGTGGCCATTTCGCCAAAGCTAATATAGCACCACATCGTATTTTGCGAGAATTTCGCTTGACCGATGCTGAGAAATACCAAGTTGGTGACAAGATCGCCGTTGATATCTTCAAGGTGGGCGAGGTAGTTGACGTGACTGGTATTTCCCGTGGTAAGGGCTATGCGGGTGGTATTAAGCGGTGGGGATTCCACCGTGGTCCGATGGGCCATGGTTCCAAATATCACCGTGGAGTCGGTTCTTTGCAAGCACGTGACGCGGCCCGTGTATTTAGGGGACGCAAGATGCCTGGCCATCTAGGTGCTGTGCGACGTACTGCTCAGAACCTGGAAGTGGCCAAGGTTGATGCGGAGCAGAATCTGATTCTGATTAAGGGTTCCGTTCCGGGTGCTAAAGGTAGCATTGTTACTATCAAGAATTCCGTGAAGGCATAGCTAGGCTACTTTTGCGGTTTGTTGTGAAAGGAGGAGTTACTCGTGCCTACAGTTGATGTGCGCAACATGCAAGGCGAGACAGTTGGGCAGATGCAATTAGCCGATGCTGTCTTCGGTATTCAGGCAAATGAACATGTCATGCACTTAGCCGTGGTTAGGCATTTAGCAGCACTCAGGAGTGGTACTCATGATACCAAGACTCGTGCTGAAGTGCGTGGTGGCGGCAAGAAGCCGTGGAAACAGAAAGGAACTGGTCGCGCCCGAGCAGGAAGCCGTGTTTCGCCTGTTTGGAGAGGCGGCGGAATTGTTTTTGGTCCTCACCCTCGTAGCTAT
>DIPA01000058.1:1357-2644 GCA_002427055.1 Firmicutes bacterium UBA5500
ACCCTCGTAGCTATAAGCTTGGTATGCCCAAGAAAGTGCGACGCCTTGCTCTCAGGTCCGCTCTCTCGCTTAAAGCTCAGAATGGTCAGCTAATAGTGCTAGATGAGCTAGTCGTAGATGCTCCCAAGACCAAGCAGATAACTGCCATGTTGCAGGCGCTCGAAGTAGAAAAGGCGTTAATTGTTACTGGTGCTGTTGATCAAAACGTGGAGTTATCTACTCGCAATATCCCAGGAATTACAGTTGTTGATACTAACTCAGCCAATGTCTATGAGGTACTCAAGCATAAATCCCTCATTTTAACTAAAGATGCAGTTGGAAAGTTTGAGGAGGTGCTGGCTAATGCGTGAAGCTAGGGATATTATCCTACGGCCCGTGGTCAGTGAGCGCAGCACAGAGATGATGGAGCAGCGGAAGTATACCTTTGAGGTAGCTAACGATGCTAACAAGATAGAGATTGCTAAAGCTATCGAGACTATTTTTAAGGTCAGGGTAGAATCGGTCAATACCATGAGGGTGTATGGAAAGCTGAAACGTAATCGTTATGGCTATAAACGCACCTCAAGCTGGAAGAAGGCTATCGTCACTTTGACCAAGGATAGCAAGACGATTCCGATCCTGGAAACTGTCTAGGCAAGGAGGACGAGAAGATGGCTATTAAGAAGTTTAGACCTACGTCCCCGGGACGCAGGTTCATGACGGTTTCCGCTTTTGAAGAGGTTACAAAGACTGAGCCAGAGCGTAGTCTGCTTGCCCCTCTACAGCGCAAAGGCGGGCGTAACTCCTTCGGTCGTATTACAGTGCGTCATCATGGCGGCGGGCATAAACGCAGCTACAGAGTAATCGATTTCCGCCGTAATAAAGATGGTATCCCGGCAAAAGTAGCGGGCATTGAGTATGATCCTAACCGCTCGGCCAATATTGCTCTACTCAACTATGCTGACGGCGAAAAAAGATATATCTTGGCTCCTGTTGGCTTAAGAGCTGGCGACACTGTTTTATCAGGAGATAAGGCCGATATCTTCCCAGGTAACGCTATGTCTATCCGCTATATCCCAGTTGGTACGCTCATTCATAACATTGAGCTTAAACCTGGGAAGGGTGGCCAATTGGTTAGATCTGCTGGCGCATCTGCTCAGCTGATGGCAAAGGAAGGCGCCTATGCTCATATTCGTATGCCTTCCAATGAAGTGCGTTTGATTCATGTTGACTGCCGAGCCAGCATTGGCCAGGTTGGCAATATTGAACATGAGAACTTGTCGATAGGCAAGGCGGGTAGATCTCGTT
>DIPA01000099.1:0-1901 GCA_002427055.1 Firmicutes bacterium UBA5500
CGTGAGAACTTTTGACTGGCTAGCATTAGTAGAACTTGCTAAAATGCAAGGGCAATCTATTAAGCTGGTATCCTATCGCCAAATTGATGCAGGGAGCCAGCTTAAATTCACAAAAACACTAAAGCAAAATTCAGATTTGGATTTTGCCGAAATATGATCTGCCGAGGAAGGAGTGATCTGCCCATTAATTAGCAGTGCGTTGGTCGGTATTAAATCGCTAAAAACGCTCACGAATATCTATGACAAGATGAGCCGTGCATAGGAGGCATAAAATTGGGTAAATCAGCAAAATCTATCTGGGTTGGATTCGCAATCGGCTTTGCATGCATTTTATATTCAATTAAGTTGTCCGGAGATCTGAGGACATTCCTAAACTGGCCTTCGGTCCTCATCACACTAGGCGGTACAACGGGAGCCGTTGTGGTCTCCTTCCCTATGGAGAGACTGAAAGCGTTTTGGCCGCTCATAAAGAAAGCGTTTACAAATGAAAAATATGATCTTGAACAAGATATCGAACTTATAGTGTCTCTTGCCGAGACCGCCAGGCGGGAAAGTCTGCTTGCCCTTGAAGACGCTGTGGATCAGTATACTGACGATAAGTTTCTAAAGAAAGGGATCTTAATGATCATAGACGGCGCGGACAAGGAGCAGCTCAGAGACGCCTTGGAGACAGAGATCGGGTTCATGCAGCAAAGACACCAAAAGGGTCATGCCATGCTGGATATGATCGCGTCCACCGTGACATCTCTGGGCCTGCTGGGAACATATATCGGCCTCATCCCCATGCTGGTAAGCTTGGAAGATCCGACTAAGCTGGGGCCTCTGATGGCCATTGAGCTTGTCACATCTTTCTATGGCGCTTTTTTTGCTTACGTCATTTTTTCTCCTCTGTCCAGAAAGCTGAAAGTTATGAGCTCGGATGAGGTGGCAAGAAAAGAATTTCTAATCGAGGGACTGACGATGATAGAAGAAAATCAAAACCCCAAGATGATCAAAGATAGGCTTACTTTCTATACGATGTCAAAGCAAGATACCTCGAGCATGAGAAGTCAGCGGCGTCAAAGCAAACCCAATATAAGGGAGGTGGCCTAAGATAAGTAAGAAATATCAAAATCGATGGTCCGAATCCGACGAGGAAGGCTCTCCCGCTTGGCTGACCACCTATAGCGACATGATGACCGACTTGCTTGCGATCTTTGTGATCCTGTTTTCGTTTGCCATGATGAACAGCAAACAAATTACAAGGGCCAGCACACAGTCAACCAATAA
Source organism: Firmicutes bacterium UBA5500 (assembly GCA_002427055.1). Classification (GTDB taxonomy): domain Bacteria; phylum Bacillota; class UBA994; order UBA5500; family UBA5500; genus UBA5500. Next base: position 1,270 of record DIPA01000099.1, read on the forward strand.
CGCGACCACTGCCTCCCAGACGCAGAACGTGATGCCTGTCTACGATAGATTCAACAGTTTCGTTGAAACCGTAAATAATCACATCGTCGAGAACGGCCTTACCCAGCAGCTGAGCGTTTCCAATCAAGGCGACGGCGTTATCTTGCTGCGCGTGGCCGATTCCGCCCTTTTTGAATCCGGTCGGGCCGACCTTGACGATAAGGCCAAAAAATTGCTTGGGAGCATCTCCAAAATACTGACCGCTGATGCGGATTCCATTAAAATGGTTCGCATAGAAGGACATACGGACAATCGTCCCATCAACAACAGACAGTTTAAAAACAACTGGTCGCTATCCACCAGTCGAGCTGTCAGCGTTCTCGAACGGCTTTCGGTTTTATCAAAATCCAAGCTGGGGCCGGAGAAGTTCTCTGCAGTGGGCTACGGTGAGTTCCATCCCATAGCCAACAATGATACCGCAGCCGGCAGGACCAAAAACAGACGCGTCGACTTCATAATTGAGACGGCGACGAGCGACTGAGAAACTTCCACCTTAACTCGCCCGTTCTCTCCCCTGAGCCACGATTTTCGCGATTCGCTTCAGTTCCCAGTCTTCCACCAGCTGCCTGATCTCAGCGCTTTCGCACTGACGC
>DIPA01000099.1:1997-2912 GCA_002427055.1 Firmicutes bacterium UBA5500
CAGATCCAGCTTCCCCGCCGGCTGGCAAAAGTGAAAGCAGCTCCCCCGAAACTCTAAAATCTTCAATTCGCTGAGCACCTCAAGTCCCAAGCTCACCTCCACGTCGGAAAGGCGCCTGTTCCAGACAGAGGCTGCTCCCCGCCGGAGCCTTTCAGGCAGAGTGGCTGCCGCCAAGCTGGGATTAGACTTAGCCAGGGTGCGGACCAAAAGGTAAATCTTGCCTAGGGTCTGTCGATCCGGAATTTGCTGTTTGCTTTTTTCGGCTGTCTCGAGATCTTGGCCATTGAACAGCAGGTGGATGAAAGCCGGCTCTCCCAACGCAGAAAGTTCCGGGAGGCTCTCTGCTCTAAGCGGCGGCAGATAAAAAATCAAATGTTCCAAAAAACGAATTTGCCCCTGCAGCGGTTCTGTCCACAAGGGAAGCGGCCAGACGGCCAAAGACCACTCGCCTCCGGCCAGTTTTTGGAGACTGGCTGGATCTTTCAACAGCAAAATCCTGTTCTGAAACCTTTCCTCTACCTGTGAGCGGATTGTCTCCGCGGCCTCAAAGCTGGGACAATAGACAAAGGGCCGCGCACCGTCTGCAAGGAGAGCAGAAATGTATTCTCCTTTGGCAGTCACCCCCCTGGCGTCTAAGATTGTATAACCATCATGCTCCAAATAGGAAATGACCTGCTGCGCCTCCTCTCGGCGCACGGGACCGCGGTGCAGGCGCAGCGCATGCATTTGCATGGAGATGGATCTGGCGCCCCGCCACTGTTCAAGCCGGGGTCTGTATGCCAAATCAATCCGCTGGCTGCTTTGCAGATATTTTTCCATTCTCGCTGCCAAATCCCCCATCCCAAAACCGATGGCCTTCATCGTTTTCCCTAAATGATCTTCCAATGCCAGGCTCAGATGCCGGGCTCCGTTTCC
>DIPA01000099.1:3024-11129 GCA_002427055.1 Firmicutes bacterium UBA5500
CCGGACGCCAGAAACAGCGGTTCAGGATTATCCTCGCCATAAGGCCCTAAAAGCTCCAATTCGCCCAGCAGCTCAAAGGTAAGCTGGCTGGGCGGCAATTCTGCTTCCAGCTCTAAAACCGGCTCCTGTACCTGAAAGCCAGCTTCGTCTGTCAGCGCCGCCAATGCCTCCCGCAGCTGGCCCAGCTTGTCCCGCCGCAGGGTAAGCCCGGCACCCTGGGCATGCCCGCCGTAGCGTATCAGGTGCTCCCTGCAGCGGGTGAGGGCGGCGAACAGATCAAAGCCCGGCAGACTCCTACCAGAACCGCGCCCTTCATCTCCTTCCCAGGAGATGAGGATGGCAGGGCGCTGATAGCTTTCTGTGATCCTGGAAGCCACAATCCCGATGATGCCGGGATGCCAGCCTTCACCGCCCATAACGATTACAGGCGCGTCCTCCTGCCCTTGGTCGGCGATCGCCTTCTGTACCTCCTCAGTAAGCTTGGCACACAGTTCTTGACGCTGACGATTCAGTTCTTCAAGCTTGCCTGCCAAAGTTTTAGCCTGGACGGGATCGTCTGTAAGCAGCAGCTCTACCGCCTGCTGTGCGTCTCCCAGTCTGCCCACGGCATTGAGCCGCGGCCCCAAAATGAAGCCCAGATGATATGCGGAAAGGGGCTTACCTTTAAGGCCCGCGCCTTCTACCATCGCAGCGAGCCCTGCGTTCCGGCTGTCTTCAAGCAGTTCCAGGCCAGCTTTTACGATGATTCTGTTCTCATCCAAAAGCGGCACAACATCTGCCACCGTACCCAAGGCCACCAGATCAAGATATTCATGGCAGCAATCCTTCGCTTCCCGGGGGATGAAAATTCCTTCTCCACCGGCCAGAGAGCAAAGGGCTTGGCAGAGCTTAAATGCCACTCCAACCCCTGCCAAACCGCGAAACGGATAACTGCCCAGCTTAGGGTTAAGCACGGCCAAGGCGGAAGGGAGCTGCTCCTGAGGCTCATGGTGGTCTGTGATAATCACATCCAACCCCAACTGAGAGGCTAATTTCACCTCTTCAGTGGAGACTATGCCCGAATCTACCGTCACTAAGAGCGCAACGCCGGCTTGAGCAAGCTCAGCTATCCCGTCGCAGTTGAGGCCATAGCCATCTGTGAACCTGCTGGGCAGATGATAGCGGACATGCGCCCCCAAATTGCGTAAGACCCGCACTAAAAGCGAAGTGGCCGTGATTCCGTCCGCATCATAATCTCCCCAGACGGCGATTTCCTCTTGCGCTGCGACGGCAGAGAGCAGACGCTCCGCAGCCGTACGCATGCCCGTCATGAGAAAGGGATCTGCCATGTCTGACAAAGCCGAGCGCAAAAACTTGCCGGCCTGCGCTTCTGTGCTCAAGCCCCTGCTTACTAAAACCTGAGCCATGATTTTGCTGATTCCCAAATTCTCGCTGAGAGCCGCAACCGGACCCGGAACGTATGTTTTCAGCCGCCATTTTTCCTGTTTCAAAATTAAACAACTCCCCAATTAATTCCTTTATACTCTTCTGCTTTGACTATGATAATCCTGCCTAACGGCAGATTAGTCTTCGCAGTTGGGGAAGAGCTTCTCGCGCCGCAGCCCGGCCGCGCTGTATGCAATACGGGATTTTCGTGGGATCCAGATGGCCCACGTCGAAAATCTGAGGACGAATACTTAATTGTGCATATTGATCCACTCTGATTTGCGTCATTTCGCTGCTCTGCACTTCAATCGCCTGGGTTAACACCTCGGTGATATTGCTTACCGGAGCCAGCTTCCTGCTGATGTGCTCTACGCCAATTGCCACAACAACGTCCGCTCCCATATATTTCACCACTTCAACCGGCAGATTGTCTATCACCACGCCGTCCACCAAGCAACAGCCTTCCATGATTTTCGGCACAAATACCCCAGGGATGGAACAGCTGGCGCGGATGGCGGTTGCCAAATCGCTCTCCATTCTGACCGAGCGCGGCGGCAAAGGGCCGGGAAGGTACTTGGAAGAGGCGAAAATCACTCGCCTGTTTTTATTCAAATCCGCCGCCACAACCGCAAACGGAAGTTTTAAATCAGAAAACCTTTTCCCTCCCAGTACCTCACAGAGGACTCTTTCAAAATTTTTGCCGCTGATAAGGCCTAAAGGAGCGCCTATAGCGCTCCCCTGCACCGTAAATCTGCCTTTCAGGTAACTCCTTAAAAATGAGATTAAATTTCTCATCAGCGAGATGGAAAATAGCTTGATAAATCTTCGATCCTCAACCAAAAAGTTCTCTATGGCCTCTGCGGACAAGCCGGCGGCGTACAGACCTCCGATGAGGCTGCCCATGCTGGTGCCTGCCAAATAATCCGGCCTCAGCCCGGCTTCCTCCAACTCTTTTAAAACTCCGATATGTGTGCAGGCTCTCAAGCCGCCTCCGCTTAAGGCTAAGCCCCAGTAACGTCGCACCCTTCTCCCTCCTTGGAGACCTGTTTTGCTCAGAATCTTGCAAATTTTGCATTCCAGCAGATCCCAAGCAGCAAGATACTCAGCTCTATCTTCCGACCCGCGCCCAGCCGCTTGGGGAACGGACTTCTTTTTCCTCTGGCGCTGCCTCCACCGCCTCTATGGGAGGCGCCTCTTCCTTTGCCACAGATGCGGCAGGCGCCTCCTGCTGGCTGTTTTTCAAGGCTCCTCCCAGCATAGAGACCAACGGCATCAGCTTGGATAAATCACCGCTGCCGCCTAACAACCCTAAAAGATTATTCAGCATCGCGCTCTTATCGCCGCCTGGAGGGATAATCTGGCTGAGGGCATTCTCAGCCGGCGCCTGCTCTTTAACCGCGACTTCGGAAGGCCGACTGCCCTGCGCTCGGCCGTTTACGATGAGCTCCAGAATGTTGGTCAGGTTTACCAAGCTGAGTAACGCTAAAATAGTGTTGGCATCAAGTTGCTGCTGACCCATGGCTCCAAGGCAATAGTCCAGCATATGTCCTCCCGAGGTAGGAACCTTTAGCTCCGCATCCATCCCTGACCCTCCTCTTCTTAATTTAAAACAGATTGCTTCCTCCTAAAAAATCGCTGACCATCCCTGCCATGCCGTCGGTTGCCTTGTTGAGGAAAGTTCCCGCCGTTTCCCTAGCTTCGGCCAGAGATTGATTCACCGCTGTCAGAAGCATGCTTTGCAGTTCTCCCAGATTCTCCAGATCAATGATGCGGGGATCTAAAATCACTTCTTTGATCTCTCCCAGTCCGTTTGCCACGGCTCTTACCGCGCCGTCGCCCGCGGCGCCTTCAACCCTCAGCTGTGCTAATTCTTCGCGGATCTGACCCATCTGTTCCTGAAGCTTACCGACCTTTGCATAGATCATCCCAAGATCTCCGTCCATAGCAAAACCTCCTTCTGTTTTCACTGCTGGTATTTTATGCCGGAACGAGAAAAAGGGTGCCAGCCAATTGGCGGCGCCCCCCAAAAAATGTAAACGGCAACTGTTTTCTCGCCTCGCCTGAACTAGCGAAGACTTTCCGAATGACGGCGGTGAATTCATAGGGTTTGGCGTTCTCTCCCCTGCCCTGTAACCGCTGAACGCGCCGATCTATTTAGGCTTTGAATGCTTCATGTGCCGCCTCGGAACACTCGCCGCTATCATATCCTTTTTGCTCAACGCAGCCATAAATCGGGCAGACGGCAATTCCCACATCCCACGAAACGCCGCGACAGCCGGAACATTCTTCCGCACTTGCCATGATTTCACGGCAGCGTCCAATTCATCCGTCGCGTCCGCGTCTTTGCTTTCGCGCTCTGATAAATTATCCCAAACATGGACGCGAAAAAGAAGTCGCGTCGCAAAATCGCCGTTTACCTCATATAATAGCGAGAACTCCAGATCCCGTTTTCCGTTTCATGCCCGGGTGAGCGGTGCTGAGCCCCTCTCACCCGATTCTCCGCCTGGTTATCTGCTCTAATCCAAACGCGCAAAAAGGAAAAGCCCTTCATCCTGCAGCTGGAGGGCTTTTCCTCGGGGAAGGAGTTTCGATGAACAGCGAAGGATGACTAATATTGACGTCGCCGACAGCGCGGCCCCTCTGCCTGCGCAGGGCAATGAACTCCCCGCGCTTGTGAAGAAAATAGGCGAAACCAGGAGCGACAAAATCAAGCGGATGCTCCGCAATGAGCTGCAGCAGATGAAGCCATAGAATTTACAAGGCCTATTTGATTAAAGGTCCCGGACAATTCGTCTCTGGATAAGCCCGCCTAGATAAACAGCGCAAGCTGCCTTCACAAAATCGCCAATCAGAAAAGGTATCATCCCTGTAAACAATAATTGCGAAAAGCTCAGCGGTTTATGAACCACCTTGGCCATGATCACGGCCAGATAAGGAAGTCCCAGCACATACGGCGCCAGAACAGCAGCCACAATAGCCCAGGGAATCCGTCTGGGGCTGTCTGAGCGCAGAATCAGACCAGTGAAATAGGCCGCCAAAGCCATTCCCGGCAAATAACCAAAAGAGGGATTCATCAGATATGTAGGCCCGCCGTAGGGAGGCGTCGCAAAGATGGGAAGTCCCAAAAGCCCCAGGGCGATGTAAACCAGCACCGCAATTGCTCCCAGTCTGGGACCTAAGACAGCGCCCGCTAAGACAGAGGAAAAAGTAACAAGACTAAAAGGAACCACGGAGCTGCCGAAACGAAACAGTAGCGCTGTGGCTGCGCAGATGGCAGTGAAAATGCTGATCCTGGTCAATTCTCTAGTTTCCAACTTTATCACCTCATTGTTAACCAATAATTATTTATAAGTTGACGATATTGATAAAAAAACAAGCCTCAGACTTTGCGCAGAGAAACTTCACCGCTGGTGACAGTGCGCAGTCCGGATTCAGTGCGCAGAATCAGATTGCAGCTCTCATCAATGTCCTCCGCCAGTCCGGCCGCCACCAGCTCGCCGCGGCTGTAGACTGCAACCTCCTGTCCTAAAGTGACGCAGCAAGCGCGGTAGCTCTCAAGTAGCTTTCCTGGCCCCTGGGCCAAAAACTGCCGATATTCCTGCTCCAAAGCCGCTAACAATCTTTGCAACAGAGGCACGCGCCTCCAGGTTTTTCCTGTAACCAGCCTCATGGATGCAGCGCGCTCTCGCACCTCGGAGGGAGCCGTTTCAAAGGTACAGTTAACGTTAAGCCCCAGCCCCACGATTACGTAATGGATCCGTTCCAGCTCGGCGCTGAGCTCAATGAGAATTCCTCCCAATTTACGGCCGGATGCCATCAGATCATTGGGCCATTTCAAGGCGCACGCTACGCCATAAGGCTCGCCTGTGAGGACTTTCAGACACGCGACCCCCACCAAAGGCGCCAACAGTCCTGCCATGCGCGGCTCAATTGTTGGACGCAGCAAGATCGAGAACGTAAGGTTTTCGCCTTGGGTGGCAAACCAAGTTCTGCCCCACCTGCCTTTACCTTTCAGCTGCGCATCGGCAATCACAACCGTGCCTTCCGCCGCTTCCTCCCTGGCTAAACCTCTCAGCTGATCGGAGGTCGAGGCCAATTGTCTGAAATACAATAGGTTACGGCCGAATGCCTCGGTGGCGAGGCCTCTTTGCACTTCCTCCGGATAGGGGATATCGACTTGGCCCATGAGCGCATAGCCTCGATTGGGAGCGGCATCAATTTTGTAACCGGCTTGGCGCAGCTTGCCGATGACTTTCCAGATCGCCGTTCTGCTGACAGCCAGTCTGCCGGCGAGCTCCTCGCCTGACAATGGCCCTGCCGCCTGATATAGAGCCGAAAGTACCTCTTGCGCTAAATCTCTGCCCATCTTTTCACCCTCCCATACTTTACCACTTAGCCGTAAAATTGTCAACTAAAAAAAATATATTGAATGACAATTCGATTTTACTTTTCCAGCTCCACGTTATATAATAGGTACATGGACAGGTAACTGCTGCCTGCTCAATAAAATAAATGAAAGGTTGGTGAAGGCCTGGTCTTCGACCGGCAAGGATGATGAAGTTCAAATGGCAAAAGATTCGACCTCAGCACATTATTCTCTCTTTGTTCCTGGTTATTGCTTTTCTCGTAGGAGCTTTGGCGGTATCGCTTTCGCCGCCTGAATCCCACGCTACGCCACAGCTTGCAGGCAATCGCACCATAATAAACGACCAAAATGCCGTGGCTGATATTGCCGAAGAGGTTGGCCCTGCTGTAATTTACATTAAAACCACTTATAAAGCGAAGGAGCAAGGACGCGCTAAGAATCCTTTCGGCGATTCTTTCTTTGACGACTTCTTTGGCGACTTCTTTCCTTTCCAAGAGCAGCCTCAGCCCGGTGAAGGCGTAGGTAGCGGGTTCATCATCAGCCCAGACGGTTATACGGTTACCAACTATCACGTTGTAGACGGCGCGGAAAAAATTACGGTGACTCTGCAGGGCAAGGACGAGTACGATGCCGAATTGAAATGGGCTGATGCGAATCTGGATCTGGCCATCATTAAAATTAAAAACGCCAAAAACCTGCCCGTGGCCAAAATGGGTGATTCAGATAAAACCCGGGTTGGCGAATGGGTGATCGCCATCGGTAATCCTTACCAGCTGGACCATACTGTAACCGCCGGCGTTTTGAGCGCCAAGGGCAGGGAAATCAGCATTCCGGACAGTCAAGGCAAAGCCCGGACTTATCCGAATCTGATGCAGACAGACGCTGCCATCAACCCGGGGAACAGCGGCGGACCGCTTTTGAACCTCAACGGCGAAGTAATCGGCATCAATACCGCAGTTAACTCTCAGGCGCAAGGGATCGGTTTTGCCATCCCCATTAACACAATAAAAGATATCGTCTCGGAGCTTCTGGATACGGGTAAAGTCAGCAGACCGTATCTGGGAATTTATTATCAGGGCTTAGACGAACAATTAAGCGAGTACCTGCAATTGGGCGACACCCGCGGCGTACTGATTCGTTCTGTCGTTAAAGACAGCTCGGCCGCCAAAGCAGGTCTGAAAGCCGGCGACGTGATCCGCGAGATCAATCGCCAGAAGATCGAGAAAATCGAGGATGTGCAGAAAATCGTCAACCGGCTGAAAGTCGGCGATGAAGCAACTTTCCTGGTTCTTCGGGATGGCAATCTGAAAACCATCAAAGTGAAGATCGGTGAAAAACCTCAAATCAATAACTGAGAAGAGGACGGCTGAGCCGTCCTCTTCTTTTCGTGCTATTGGAAATCCAAACTGATATCTATGGCCTTGACCGAATGAGTCAGGCTCCCGACGGAAATATAATCCACTCCTGTCTGCGCCACCTCCACTATGGTCTGAGCCGTAATTCCTCCCGAGGCTTCCACAATCGCGCGGCCTGCTATGAGCTCAACCATCTGCGCCATCTGCCCAGGGGGCATGTTGTCCAACATGATGATATCAGCTCCCGCCTCCAAAGCGTCCAAGACTTCCCGGGCGTTTTCCGTCTCCACCTCAATTTTCATGGTATGGGGAATAACCTCCCGCGCTCTGGCCACGGCCGTCTTTACGTCCACCAGGGTCAGATGATTGTCTTTGATTAAAACGGCGTCATCAAGACCGAAGCGGTGATTTTTGCCGCCGCCTACCCGCACTGCGTACTTTTCCAGGGAGCGCAAAAGCGGCGTAGTTTTTCTGGTGTCCGTGAGTTTGGCCTTGTACGGGGTGAGCAAAGCCGCCAGTCGCCTCGTGCGAGTGGCAATGCCGCTGAGATGCTGCAGCAAATTCAACGCCACCCTTTCCCCTGCAAGCAGACAGCGGGCAGAGCCTGAAATTTTGGCCACCGCAGTCCCCGCGGGAACCAGCTGCCCTTCTTCGCGGATGCTCTGAAACTCATCCGCCGCAAGGAGACGAAACAATGCTTGGACTTGCGGCAGCCCGCAAACTACTCCTTCTTCTTTGAAAAGGAAGACAGCCTTTGCCTTGAGATTTTCCGGTATTAGAACCTCGCTGGTTATATCTCCCCGCCCCAAATCTTCGGCCAAGGCGGATTTCAAAAATTCGTTTAATTGCCAGTTCATTTCATTCACCTATTTTAAATTAATCAAGAGATGACGCTGCCAATGTTCGTCATCGCGCTTGGGAAAATCCAACCGCTCGTGCCCGCCGCGGCTTTCCTGGCG
>DIPA01000099.1:11217-11652 GCA_002427055.1 Firmicutes bacterium UBA5500
GCCGCCGCGCGCGCCAGCGCCACAGCTACGGTCAGCATGTCTTCGCACTCGATCCAAGCTTGCTCAAGCGCGACCTGGGCTCTATTTTGCGCCAGCAAATCCGTCAGCTCTTCCAAGCCCCGGGCGAGCTGTGAATCCTCTCGCTCCATTCCCACATAATCGTTCATAATGCTCTGTAATTGCTTTACCAACTGGGAAGCGGCCGAAGAGCTGCTGGGCGCCGCCGCGCCCGCGAGGGTATGAAACTGCCCGGTGAGGTCGGCCAGCTCAGCAGGCGCGAGGCTCTCGGCGCTGGCGCTAAACGCGGCTCTACGGCCGAATACAGCCCCCTCCACCAAGGAATTAGAGGCCAGACGGTTTGCTCCATGAACGCCTGTGCAGGCAGCCTCGCCGGCAGCGTATAGGCCCGCGATTCCTGTCCGGCCGTTGAGATCC
>DIPA01000099.1:11731-20618 GCA_002427055.1 Firmicutes bacterium UBA5500
AGATCCGTCGCGATTCCTCCCATCATGTAATGGGCTGCCGGAGCCACAGGGATCATTTCCTTCGTTATGTCCAGGCCAAAGCGCAGACAGCGACGGTAGATCGTTGGAAAACGCGCCTTAATGAGCGAGTCTGAGAGCATGGACAAGTCAAGGTAGACGCATTTGGAATCTGTTTTTTTGAGCTCTCGCATGATCGCTCTCGAGACTACGTCTCTGGGCGCTAACTCCGCCAGCTTATGATATTTAGGCATAAACCGCTCTCCGGATACATTGCGGAGAACGGCTCCCTCGCCCCGCACTGCCTCTGAGATCAGAAAACGCGGCGCCGGCGGAAGGTAAAGGGCGGTGGGATGAAACTGGACAAACTCCAAATCCGCCAAAGTTCCTCCTGCCCGCAGGGCTATGGCAAGGCCCGTGGCAGTGGCAGAATCCGGATTGGTGGTATATTCATAGAGCTGCCCTGCGCCGCCTGTGGCCAAGATTACCCCGCGCGCCCAGACTACCTCGAGCTTTCCTTGTTGCGTGAGAAACAACCCGCCAAGGCACCGGGCTCCTGTGAAACGCGGAGTCAATTCCTGGGCCTGGGCCAGCCGGAGCCGGCCTCCTGCTCCTGACGGCTGGGTAATGAGATCCACCAGCATCATGTCCGGCCGCAGAGCGATATTGGCTTGTTCCCCGGTGCGAGCCAACAAGGTTTCAGCGATCGCCTTTCCAGTGGCATCCCCGTTGGCATGCCAGACCCGCCTGCGGCTATGGGCGCCTTCCTTGGTGAGGGCAATACTGCCTCGCTCCTGATCGAAGGGAACGCCTTTAGCGCGCAATTCTTTCACCCGCTGAGGGCCTTCTTCCACCAGGATCCTTACCGGCGCAGGCTCACAAAGACCTGCTCCCGCTCTCATGGTATCCGCGAAATGCAGATCCGTGGAATCCCGCTCATCTAAAACAGCGGCGATGCCTCCCTGAGCGTGATAGGTATTGCTTCCTTCCAGCTCTTGTTTGCTCACAACAAGAATCCGCTCCCCTGGGTCAAAAGACAAGGCGCTGGAAAGTCCTGCAATCCCCGCGCCAACCACCAGATAATCGAAAGTATGCTGCCGGATCTGAGTCAGATCCACGGAAAATAGATAGCGCGGAAAGACCTGTTCCTCATTCATATGGTAAGCATCCTATCCAAAGCCCGTTTTGCCCTGACGCGAATCTCTTCAGGCACTTGAATTTCAGGCGTCAGCGTCTCCAAAGACTTGGCAAGCTTGTCCACAGTGGTCATCTTCATATTAGGACAAATCAGCCCAGGATGAATTAAATAAAACTTTTTCCCCGGCACTTCTCGCTCCAGGCGATGAATCATTCCCATCTCAGTGCCTACCAATATTTCTTGGGCCGATGTCTCTAGTGCAAAATGCACCATGCCTTCTGTGCTTTGCACGGTATCAGCGATTGCCGTCACCTCGGGCCTGCATTCCGGATGAACCATCACCTGAGCGCCGCTGTGCTCCCTGCGCGCGGCTTCAACATCTTCCGGCCTCAAGCGCTGATGAGTCAGGCAATAGCCATCCCAGAGAATCAGCTCCCGGCCCAGCTGCTTGGCCACCCAGCTTCCCAGGTTACGATCAGGCACAAAGATGACCTCGCCATCGCCCATAGCCCGTACCACTTCCACCGCATTAGCCGAAGTGCAGCAACAATCGCTTTCCGCTTTAACTTCAGCCGTGGAATTCACATAACAGACGACTTTGGCAGCTGGATGCTCGGCTTTCAGCTGACGCAGCTGGTTTCCGTCAATCATGTCCGCCATGGGACAGCCGGCCATTTTTTCAGGTAACACAACAGTCTTTTGAGGAGAGAGTATTTTTGCGTTCTCCGCCATGAAATTCACTCCGCAGAAGACGATCACATCTGCGTTTGTTTCCGCTGCCTTACGGCTGAGTCCCAGAGAGTCGCCGCAAAAATCAGCTACGTCTTGAATCTCCGGATTCTGATAATTATGAGCGAGGATTACAGCGTTCCGCCGCTCTTTCAGCTCTTTAATCCGGGCCACAATATCCACTGACAACCCCACCTCTCCCATAATCGGGAAATATGAACATATTTTAGCATACTTAAAGGAGGTTAGCAATCCAGCTCTTGCAAATCAACGTCTACCCTCTGGCTGATTCTGTTTTTCTCATCCACAAAGACAATCCGGGGCTGAAGCCGCTGGATCTCTTCGTCGCTGTACAAGCCGTAGGAGATGATAATCACCAGATCCCCGGGCGCTGCCCAGCGGGCAGCCGCGCCATTGAGACAGACCGTTCCCTTTCCCTTTTCGCCGGGGAGAACGTAAGTCTCAACCCTAGTGCCATTATTGATATTGACGATCTGCACTCGCTCATAAGGCAGAATCCCCGCTGCAGCCATCAGCTCCCGATCGATTGTGATGCTGCCCACATAGTTGAGATTGGCCTCGGTGACGGTAGCTCTGTGAATTTTGCTTTTACACATGCTTCTGAGCATTTTCATCTTCCTCCCAGTTCACCAAACCGCTGCCCAACATGACATTATCAATCAACCGCACTTGACCGCACTTGGCAGCCAGGGCCAAGAGCGCTTGCTTTTCCACCGCGGACACATCTTCCAAAGTGAGAGGATCGACTAAAGAGAGATATTCTATCTGGACTCTTGGCTCCAGCGCCAGGACATCTTGCGCGGCCGCAAGGAGCTTTTCAGCTCGCCTTTCTCCTTGAGCGAAGGCTGCCTTTGCGGCCAAAAGGCTCCTATAGAGCGCAGGCGCCGCTCTTCTCTCCTCAGCGTTAAGGTACGTATTGCGGGAGCTGCGCGCTAAGCCATCAGCCTCTCTGACTGTGGGCGCTGTTCTGATTTCCAGGGGAAAGTTCAGATCAGCCACCATTCTCCTGAGCACTAAAGCTTGCTGCGCGTCTTTCTGCCCAAAATACGCCCGGGTGGGTCTTATGATATTGAACAGCTTGCTCACAACTGTAGCCACTCCGCGGAAATGGCTGGGCCGAGAAATGCCGCACAGCTTTTGCGTGATTCCTTCCACGTTCACGTACGTGCTGAAATTTGAAGCATACATTTCCTGAGGGGAAGGCGCGAAAATGAAATCGCATCCCGCCTCCTGAGCAAGTTTTGCATCCCGCGCCAAATCCCTGGGATAGGCGGCGTAGTCTTCGCTGGGTCCGAACTGGGTAGGGTTCACAAAGATGCTCGCCACCACCAGCCGGTTTTCCCGCCTGGCCTTTGCGATCAAGCTCAAGTGTCCTTCGTGAAGGTAGCCCATGGTGGGAACGAGCCCAACTTCTTCCGGGCTGTACGCTTCCCTCACCTCAGCGACTGTCTTGAGGATTTTCATTCCCGTTCCCTCCCAATAGCTTTATTTGTTCTTCTTTCATTGAGAAAGAGTGCGCCAGATCCGGAAACGCACCTGACTCAACGTCCTTTCGATACTCTGCCAAGGCGGAGCCGATTGTCTCCCTAAGGTTGGCGTATTGCTTGACAAATTTAGGCGTAAAACGATCGAAAAGTCCCAGCAGATCATAGCTCACCAGCACCTGTCCCGAGCAGTACGGACCGGCTCCAATGCCGATGGTGGGAATGCCGATGCTTTCCGTAACAAGTTTAGCCAATTGCCAGGGAACTCCTTCCAGCGTCAAAGCGAAAGCTCCGGCCTCTTCGATGGCCTTGGCTTCCTCCAAGATTTTCTGAGCGCCGGACGCTTGTCTGCCTTGAACCGCAAACCCGCCCAGCTGATTCACAGACTGCGGCGTCAGGCCGATGTGCCCCATCACAGGAATGCCGCATTCCACCAGCCTGCGGATCACAGACAGCATGGCCAGACCTCCCTCCAGCTTTACCGCCTGGGCGCCGCCCTCTTTCAGCAGCCTGCCAGCGTTTCTCACCGCATCCTCAATGCTGGTTTGATAAGAGAGAAAAGGCATGTCCGCCACTACCAAAGCCCTCTTCGCTCCCCGGATCACGGCCTGAGTATGCCGAATCAGATCATCCATGGTGACCGGCAAGGTGTCTTCATACCCTAAGACCACCATTCCTAGAGAATCTCCCACCAGGATCATGTCCAGACCAGCCTCATCAATCAGCGAAGCCAGAGAATAATCGTAGGCCGTAAGCATGGTCAGTTTTTGTCCTTCGTCCGCCTTTTTCAACAGCTGTCTGATGGTAAGCCGCACGCTCATTTAAAATCCTCCTTTCCCAAAAGAGTCGCTAAACTCCGTTTCCGTTCCGCGCCGAGTCCCGACAACTTCAGAGCCTGAAGCCCCAGCTGCCGGTAAAGGCGCAGGACGCAGGGCTTATCTTTCAGCTGCGCCATGTGCAGCGCAACCGTCTCCAAATCGCCGCGCTTGATCGGGCCGGTGAGGCTGGACCCGATGCCGTATTTACGCGCATTGGCAATAGTGCCGTCCGCTAGCTGCCAAAGTCCCTCTTCCGGCTTCAAGCCAAGTTCCTGCCAAAGCTCCGCGGCTACGGAAAGCAGGCTGAGCAGATAATTTGAGGCGAAGACAGCAGCCAGGTGGTAGCGGGGTTTCTTTTCCCGCTCCAGCTGCCGGAAGCGGGCTCCCAGCTGCCTGAGCACTCTCTCCGCCCAGACAATGCCCTTGCTGTTGCCTTCAATTGTAAACCAGCAGTGCGGCAAAAGCTCCCGCGCTTGCTCTAGTTCGGCAAAACTGCCCAGAGGATGAATTGAAGCCACCCCTAAGCCCGCTTGTGCGGCGGGCGCTAAAATCTCGGAGCCCAGGGCGCCGCTGAGATGAAACACGGCCTGACAGCCGCCAAAGCCATAAGAGGCGACATTAGCACAGACTTTCGCTATGGCGTCGTCAGCAGTGGCGATGAACAGCAGCTCACAGGCAGAAGCCACCTGCTGCCAGGGCATTGCTTCGGCGTCCAGCCGGCCGGCTAATTGCTCTGCCTTGCGCTGATTGCGGCTGGAGACGGCGCTGATTTGGAATCCCTGCTTTGCCAGCCAGTCCGCCAAGGCGCTGCCCACAACGCCCGCGCCTATGAGCCCGATTCTGTTCATAGCTTTCCCCCATTTCCAGACAAAAACGCCTTCGGGCAGCATGCCAGAAGGCGTTTTTTGTCTCACCTTTACTGCCACCTGTCTCGGTCGAAGCTCGATCCGAGCAGTTTTAGGCACGTTAATTCTTTGTCCTGACCAACTCTACTTCTATGCTATCTAGCAATCCTCCCAACGGCGGATGCGGTTTCCTTACCCTGACCAAAACTTCATCCACTTCAAAGGCGGATAAAATTTGGCTGGCGATCGCTTCAGCCAAAGCCTCGGGAAGGTGAAACTCCTGCTCTTCAACTATCTCTTTCACCACAGTGAAGAGATCCACGGTATTAAGGCTGTACTCCACATCGTCTGTGCCGGCGCTTGGGGTCAAATCCAAGGATAACTCAAGATCAACCTCATAACGCTGGCCGAGTTCTTCTTCTGCAGCAAAGGGACCATGATAACCATAGAGAACAATATTGTGTAAAATTAATTTGTCTCGTGCCATTTTCGCCGCCTACCTCCTCAAGCAGGGCTTGGTTGCAAATTATTGACTCCCCCGGGGCTGTCGTCCTGAAACAGAGCTTCAAATTCATCCCGATTCAGCGTTTCCCGCTCTAAAAGCGCCGCCACGATCTTTTCCAGCTTATACCTTTCCTGCTTCAGGATCGATTTGGCACGCTCATAAGCGCTCTCAACCAGAGTCCTCACTTCCTGGTCTATGATCGCCGCCACCTCTTCGCTGTAATTTCTCTCCCGAGAGATATCGCGTCCTAAAAAGACCTTGTCCTCATGTCCATGGCCAAATGTCAAAGGCCCAAGTCGTTCGCTCATCCCATATTCAGTGATCATTTTGCGCGCCAGTTTGGTTGCCCTTTCCAGATCGTTTTGATCGCCTGTGCTGATCTCTTCGAACGCCAATTCTTCTGCAGCTCTTCCGCCCAAAGCGTAAGCCAGATACTCTGTCAGCTCGCTGCGGGTGGTCACATGCTTATCTTCCATGGGGAGCACCATGGTGTAACCTCCGGCCATTCCCCTGGAAACGATGCTCACCTTATGCACCGGATCTATTTTCGGCAACTCCTTGGCCACCAAAGCGTGACCTGCCTCATGATACGCAAAGACCTTTCTATCCTGCTCGCTGATGACGCGAGTTTTCCGCTCCGGGCCCATGATCACTCTGTCGATGGCCTCTTCGCACTCGTTCATCTCAATGCTCTTTTTCCCCTTGCGGGCGGTCAAGATTGCGGCCTCGTTCATCAAGTTTTCCAGATCCGCTCCGGTAAAGCCGGGCGTGCGTCTGGCCAGAACAGCTAAATCCACATCTCGGGCCAAAGGTTTATTTCGCGCGTGAATCTTCAGGATGGCCTCCCTGCCGGATACGTCCGGGTTATCTACAATCACCTGGCGGTCAAAGCGGCCTGGCCGCAGCAGCGCCGGATCTAAAACGTCCGGCCTGTTGGTGGCGGCGACGATGATGATCCCTACATTGGGATCGAACCCATCCATCTCCACCAACAACTGGTTCAAAGTTTGTTCTCTCTCATCGTGACCGCCGCCTAAGCCCGCTCCCCGCTGACGTCCCACCGCATCTATCTCGTCGATGAAAACAATGCAGGGAGAATTTTTCTTGGCAGTCTCAAACAGATCCCGTACCCTGGCCGCACCAACGCCCACAAACATCTCCACAAAATCCGAGCCGGAAATGCTAAAAAACGGTACGTCGGCCTGACCAGCGACAGCTCGTGCAAAATACGTTTTACCAGTACCGGGAGGACCAACTAGCAATACACCCTTCGGTATTCTAGCCCCAATTTCTACGAAGCGCTTAGGGGACTGCAAGAACTCTACAATTTCTTGCAGTTCTTCTTTTACTTCCTCATAACCCGCTACATCGGCAAATGTGATGCGCTTCTTGACTTCGTTATGCAACTTGGCACGACTGCGCCCAAAGCTCATCACCTTGTTACCACCAGCTTGAGACTGCTGCATCATGAAAAACCAGAATCCCCCAAGCACAGCAAACATCAGCACATATGTGATGAGCGATGTCCACCAAGGAGCTTGAGCTGGATTGCGATAGTCAAAGTTTGCTACTTTTTCGCGCAAAAGTTTAATAACATCCTCGTCGGTAGGCGGTACAGTAGTACGAAAACTTGTACCATCTTGCAGTTTTCCTGTTACTTCATTCCCTACCATCTTGGCTTCAGTAACTAAGCCAGCCTCCACATCGGCATAGAAATTGGCATAGCTAATCTCTTTTACCGTCTGAGCAGTGCCTTGAAACATCTGATATAGAGACAAGGCAATTAAGATCAACAGTAGATAAAGGCTAGCTGTGCGAATGTTCTTGTTCAAGCTTTTCCGCAGCCCCTCTCCTAAGAAACACTTAGTTAATTTATAGCCAGCGCTGATGCACTCATGTTACAGAATTACACATTCTCCACCAACTATTCAGTCTATCAGAGAAAAAGCACTAACTCTCTTAATTGTAACAAAAGCCAAGTACTGCGACAAGCGAAAGGCCTTTTTTCTTCACTATTTGCCGTATATTTCCGGCTTCAAGATGCCTACATCTGGCAAGTGACGATACTTCTGAGCAAAGTCAAGTCCGTAACCAACAACAAAGCTATCAGGAATAGTAAACCCTAAATAGTCAGGCTTTAAATCTACCTGACGCCGGGATGGTTTGTCTAGCAAAGTGCAGATTCTAAGAGACTTAGGTTTACGAGATTGCAGGTTTTCGGCAAGGTACTTGAGAGTCAACCCGGTATCAATAATATCTTCAATCACCAATACGTGCCGACCTTCTACACTCTCATCTAGATCCTTCAAAAAGCGTACTACACCTGACGAATGAGTAGCCTTACCATAGCTAGAGACGGAAATGCTATCAAGAGTTACATCGATTGTTAGGTGCCTTAGTAGATCGGCAGTGAAGATAATTGCCCCTTTCAAAACGCAGATCGCCAGCAACTCTTGCCCTTCGTAATCGCTAGAAATTTGCCGCCCCAACTCCGCAACCTTAGCGCTTATCTCTTCTCTTGGTATAAGTATGCTCTCCAAATCCTTATGCATGAACTATCTCCCTTTCTCTGATATCTAGTGTAGCTACCGTTTGTATTCTAGACGAAGTAATCGTTCGCTGTTTGAGGTCAGACGCCAGCGGCTATCAAGGCGATAACCTGCTACCCACACAATTTGCTTTCCACAAACAACAATAGGCACACGCCGGCGCAGTCGCCTATCTAGTTTCACATCAGTAAAGTAATCTTGTAGTTTCTTGCTACCGCCCAGCCCCAAAGGGCTAAAAATATCACCGGCCCGCCAGTAGCGAACCTGCAATTGCGACGTGGCAAGAGTCCCTAGATCACAATAAGCAACGTTCGGATCAGACGAGTAGCCCTCAAACTCAAAAGCAGATAATACACTAGCCACTATTTGCCCGGCACCGTTTGCCAAATCTACAACTCCGGGAATGGGTAATAGATGAACTGCCTCGTCTGCCTCAGACTGAGCACTTTCTAAGATAAGTTTATCGTAGCTACGTCTTACCTGCCAGTCAAGCGGCCAACTGGTAACGCTACCTACCTCCTGCCTTAACAACCCCAGAGCAGCTTCCACATGCATAAAAGCCAAGTCTTGCGGGCCGCCCGTAAGCTCTTGCCATGCCAAGCGCAAAATGCGCCGTTGTAGCGCCTGCGGGTAATTCTCCAGCGGCGAGATCTTGAGGAATAAGGAGGTCTCATTTAGGCAACTAACATCAGCAAAAGCAGCTTGCGCTAGCCCTGCCAAATAGCGGTCTTCCGCTTGTAACACCTTAGCTGTTCGAGCCAATGTCGCTTCTGTTTCCGGGTTGATTGTGCGCAGCAAAGG
>DIPA01000099.1:20715-24360 GCA_002427055.1 Firmicutes bacterium UBA5500
GTTGTGCGCAGCAAAGGCATCACATCTAAACGCAGGCGATTGCGAACATAGTCGCTGGCAGCATTACTGGCATCCATGCGGAAACCAATGGCTTGCTCACGCAAGTAGTCCATAATCGCCGCTCTACTTTCTCCCAGCAGAGGTCTTACTAAAGCAATATCGCCTAAAGCCAAATCGCGAGCAGCCATGCCCGACAAGCCTGCTAAGCCGGCACCTCGCAACAAGTGAAGCAACACAGTCTCAGCCTGGTCCCCTTGATGATGGGCCAGCAAAACAGCCTGAGCATCCCAATCACGTGCCGTTTGCTGCAGAAACTCATGCCGCTCTTGCCGGCAAACGTCTTGCATAGAACCACCCTGCTGCAAGATGATGCTCTTGATGTCTCGCTGCGCGATAATTACAGGCCAACCTAAATCATTCGCTAAACGCTGTACAAATAATGCATCACCAATGGAGGAGGCACCCCTTAATCCATGCTCGAGGTGCGCTACAACAAGTGACCAGCCCCAACTCGAGCTAAGGCGGTGCAAGATATGCAACAAGCAAACCGAATCAGGCCCACCCGAAACACCAACCACCAAACGGCTTCCAGGTGCTAATAAGCTATTATCCCTAATGAAAGCATCTACTCTCTTTAACATCAACTAGCCACTTAAGGCTTTTACCTCCCTCCATTCAGCTTTAATATCTTAGGCAAAATTGGCCCTAATCCTCTTTATCATTGTACCCAAAAGCCACGGACTAAGCTGTTTCATAAGAAAAAAAAGCCACACCCACCTAGAGTGTGGCCGATGGAGAGGAGAGATGGTTGCCCGAGCATAGGGCTAACTAACCAAAGGAACGTCGCTGGCCCCCTTGGTTATGCGAATGGCGATTACGGTCATATCATCGATGACCTGATTGCGGGTGTTCATACTAGCTCTATCTACTAGGTATTTCACCAATTCATGCGGGTTGCTCTGCGTACTTTGCCGCAGAATGCGTGCAAACCATTCTTCCTTATCTGCAATATCTTTCTGCGAATCTAGCAACCCATCCGTTAACATAACTAAGATATCACCAGGCTGCAAACAAAGACGACGACTATCGATATCAATTTTATGTAATATCCCTGCCGGCAATGAACTCGATCGTATACATTCTACATTATCTCCGCGTTTTAGGAAAGTGGCTGTAGCACCGATCTTGGTCAACTCTGTAATACCAGTATATAGATCAATAACCATCATATCTACCGTTGCAAACGTCTCCCGTGGAGAACGTAGCATCAACACAGAGTTAATCGTCTGTACTGCAGTTTCTTTGTCAAAACCTGAATGCAGTAGCTGTTCTAGCACGGCCACTGTAGCCCGGCTTTCACGGCTAGCCTCAGGCCCATTTCCCATACCATCACTCAGTAATACCGCCAACTTGCCATTAGGCAATTCCTTGACACTAGCAGTGTCACCAGAAACCCCAGCTCCGGTTCGACACACCTGAGAAATACTCGACTCCACTCTCAGCGGCTGACTAGTTGACAAACACAGTGTGCACTTACCCTTTCCGCTGCGCCCCGGGCACTTAGAGTGCATTCGCACCACCGGGCGCCCCATCAAACAGCTCACCAAGGGAATCAACTGGTCAACACACAGGCTTTCATTAGGGCGACAGGCCGTCTTGGTCAAAATAACATCTATTCTATCCTGGCGGCGATATACCTCAACCTGCGGCACCGCCAATTTCAAAGCCACGATCTGCTCCTTTATTTCCTCGGCTAGATCATGCTGCAGTTCATTCTCTAGGCGCATGTCGCGTGTTAAATTATGCATGATTGTGGCTACTCCCCGCAACTGATTGGCAACAAGTGAACGGCTCTCGCGCATCTTCTTTTGCCAGTAAAGATTCAACTTATAAACCTTGACTAGGTAATTAGCGCAGGTGATTAGCTCAACCGGGCGGCGGCAACGTTTTTGTAGTGCCTCAGGAATCTGCCTAGTTGAAAGCTCACCATGGGCATCAGCCAAGGCCAGCATATTTAGCAGAGTATGATAGCTCTTGTAGAATTCCTGCTGCCAGCAGACATTGAAATGCGCACATCGCTCGCAGACATCTGTCACGATATGATCCATCAATGCATTGAAGCTTTTCTCAACTAAAAAACCTTCATCCGTTTCTTTTTCACCAAATGTCTCAGCTAACTGTGTGAAAACTGCTTCTAAGTCTCGCAAGCGACCAACCGTCAGCTGCTGTAGACGCCGCGAATGTTGATTAGCTGTCTTTTTGGCTGTAGCCAGGCCAGCCAATTGAGGCTTCAGCCAATTGTGCCAACGTCTGCCACTAGCTAGTAAGAGTGCAAAAGCCAATAGGGCAGCATATGTTAGTTGGCGCAAATCTCCAGGCTGGCTACCATATATAGTAAGTAGCAATAAACTCAAGATGAAGCTAAGCCCTACACCGAGCTTTTTCATCTCCTTGAAAAGACCAGCCAAGAGCCCGGCACCTGCATAGAGACCCACCTGCCCCAAAAGAGCTGGATGAGCTAGATTCTGCACCACACCAATAGTAACTCCTGCTACACAGCCCCAAGTCGGCCCGCCTAGATAAGCACCAAGCATAACAAAGTAGGCCGCAGCAATTGTCTTGCAGGAAATACCAAAGAGCGACCATCCCTCTAACCCTAGCATCATAGCGGCAATCGTGATGCTAACAGCTATTGCTTGTTCAGCCTGCAGTTCGAGTGGTTCTTGCTGAAAGAGTCGCTTGCCGCCTTGGGCCAAAACATAGGCTAATACACTTACCAACCCGGCCTCCAGCAAAGTACTAGTAAGGTCAAAAAGGGAAGGCGGTTGTAGCAAAAACACTGGTAGCTTGACTAAGAGACACGAAAGGCTAGCCATGCCCATGCTAGTTAGCAGACTACGCCAATGCTGGCTAAGCAAATAGCGCTCCAGACTAACGTAGATCCCCATACATCCTAATAGACTGACAGTAGCCCCAGGGGATCGCAGCATAGCGCCTAACGCCAAGCCTATAGCGGTTGGCCAACTTTGCTCAGGCCGTACCCAACGTATAGCCACAAACAAGGCCAGACCAAAAGGCGCCAGATCTCCAAAAACTACCGCTCTACCTAATAGTACGGCAATCAAGACCATCCGTAAGGTTACATGACTAATAGTCAAAGACTTCAGGGCACTCCAACGCTGGCTCCAAATACTTTTTGGTACTGGTTCATATTGACCGAAAGCGGGGGAATCAATCCTTGCCTTATTGAGCATCAGCCGAACACCTCTTTTTCTTTGGCTTGTTGTGCTCATTATAGGCATAACTCAAACGAAGCTATGTCAAACGGTGCGATGAGATTGGGGTGAATTGCGACACGTTTTGCGGACTACTTGCTGCCCGACCGGAACAACCCCCTAGATGTTGGGCTTGCCAGCCTAATCCCACAAGTCTAACGAATGAAAACACTACACACAGAGGAGAGCAATAGAACAACCTGTCGATAACTTCTGCCAATGCGACAAAAAAAGTTGTTCTAAGAGACTGAGTTGCTGCGTAAACATAATCTCATTAAAGCAAAAAGCCCTGCACTTAAGTGCAAGGCCATGATTACTGGTGCGCCATCAAGGATTCGAACCTTGGACCCACTGATTAAGAGTCAGTTGC
>DIPA01000099.1:24516-27537 GCA_002427055.1 Firmicutes bacterium UBA5500
GCGACTGGACTCGAACCAGTGACGCTGCGGGTATGAACCGCATGCTCTAGCCAACTGAGCTACGCCGCCAGCTACTGCCGACGAGATTTATTTTACAGCATTACGCCTCTAAGGTCAAGAGATTTATCGCTACCAGATTAAGGGCGAAATTTACCAGCCGGCTGCCTAACCGAACGAGGTGAATAGCCACCACGACCACCACGCTTAGAATCAGTGTTCTTGCGCAGGCTGGCAAGGCGCTCTTCACTATCTTTCATAAAACGAGCTAGCTGATCTTCAAGCGAAACAGTGGGACGGCGACGAGCTTGTCTAATTGACAAACCAATTTTACCTCGCCCATCAACATTAATCACTTTTACAGTTATACGGTCACCCAATTTCAGATAGTCGTTGATGTCCTTTACATACGCATCAGCGACTTCCGAAATATGCACCAAGCCGGTTTGTCCTGTCTCTAACTCTACAAATGCCCCAAAGTTCGTAATACCAGTTACCAGACCACTAACAATAGCGCCTACTTCTAAAGCCATTACTGTTGGATTTCCCTCCAATTAAATTTTGACTAACATTGAAATTATAGCCCACGCCACATAGGGCGTCAATGGCTACCCTTCTTAACCCATAATTTATACATTTGCTACGGCCTCGGGTCAATTGACAGGTAAATCGTATCGCCAGGTTTAACCATACCCATTTCCCTAGCAAGCTGCTCTAGATAAACAGGGTCATTGAGCAGGCGGTCGATCTGCTGCTGCAACACTTCGTTTTCAACCTGCAGCTCTTTTTGTTGTTTGAGCAACTCTTCACACTGTGCAATCAAGGCGCGCATGCGCAATTCTTGGCGCACCCATTGAACCCCCGCACCTGCTAGATAAATAACCAGCAGTGTACATACGAAGATAAGCGGCCAGCGCCGCTTAGCTTTTTCTTGGGGGCGAACAGTGGATTTGATAGGCGTTTTGGGAAAAGGAATAATTTGCCTGGCCTTATTTGGCATCGTATCACCTGCAGTAGAAGGTTTCTAGTTAGCATATACTTCTTCGCCATCGGAAAGCCTCTTTCCTGCTTAAGGATGCCGATAAATTCCCATTTATTCATCTGTAGGTGGAGAATTCCATATTCTAACTAGCATTTTCGCCACATTTATTGATATCGACTTAAGGCACATCAACAAGCGCTGCCGTATGGTGCTGCTCCACTTGCGCAGGTTAGCGAGTAAAAAGTCAAAGGGGCTTAATAGCCAGCACAGCAGATTAACTAACGGCAACCATAGATAAGAATAAAGTATGCGATACGGCCAAAGTACAATGCGAAGAGCTGAATCTAAGCATGCGTTAAGCAACACGTTTACCCTCGCCATGATTGAGACGGCGCGACGCAGCACCAAGTACCAGGCACGCCTTAAACTGCGGCTAAACCAAAGGAAGTAAGCGACCGCTCCCATGGCTAAACTGAACAACAAAAAGGCACGTACCTCGCCCGAGTTTAGTCTTAGCAGCGCTATGTAGACCCAGACCGTATAGGTAACCCAGAATAGCAGATCGGTAGTGGCCGTAAGGAGTTGCCCTGGTGTACTTAGCCGACGTAAGACCCGGTATAAATCGAAAAAGAATCCGAAACAGAATCCTAAGAAAACGAAGATGAAGGCGCTAAGTGGTTGGGCTACCGTCATCATGGCACCTCCACACTATAGATATCTTATGCAATTCACTCCTAGCGTGCCATTCAGTAGTTGATAGTGAAAAAAGGGAGCTTAGCAGTGCTAAGACCCCCAAGGCACAATGTGCTGCAGTTATCTCCAGGGACCTAACTAAACAGGCGATTGAAAAAACCTTTGCTACGGTTTTTCCCTCCAGGCACTACGCCACCCTCAAGATAATCAACTGTTCTCACAACACCCTCCACATTGAGATGTCCATCGTCGAGGCTCAACTGTTTAATATGCAAATCCTCACCCCGAATGGCCATCATCCCCAATTCTGTCTCAAGAATTATCTCTCGATCGTCGAAGCTATCGACATGAATGACTCCATCTAAAGCAACTTGCTCACGGTTGGTAACCACAATGCGATGCAGACATTGCTCGTTCAACTGATTCATCAAATACCCCCCTGTATCTATATGCTTTTCAGGCTATCTCATCTTGCTAGACTATATGAACCAGAAATTGCACATAGAACAGGTTGGCCACAGTCTTTATCAATCTGCTGCGCAGGCAAAACTCAGTCCCAAATCTTGAAAACCTCGATACCTCGAAAGTAGGCATTGATGATATCTTCTGCCTTGGCACCTTGCTCAGCGCGGCCCTTAGCTCCCCACTGAGACATACCTACGCCATGACCATAGCCTTTACCTTTGAAGGTTACCTTATCGCCGGTAACCACGATTGAATCAATTAGGGTGGATTTCAGCTTGGTAGAACCGATAGCCAAACGAAATTCCGGTGCAGATACGGTAGCTTTACCCATGCGTAATGTAAGGGCACGCCCCGAATTGCTCTTCTCCACTATCTCTACCTTGCTGAAATCACCCGGCTTTTGACCAATTGTCTGTAGGGCTTTTGCAATCTCTGCTTTGCTGAATGTGACTGTCCAAGTACGATCTTTAGCAGGAGCTGTTTGTTGACTAATAGAATCATCAATCGAAACCACATAAGGAGTGGGCTCTTTCTCAAAAGCCAAACCATCGGCAGCAGTAGCCGTTTTCCCTCCCGAGTTAGCATGAAACCAAGCACGAATATAGCGACCATTATACGCGGCTACTTTACCGCGTGTTAACCGTACAGCGTCCCGCACCCTGTCATTAATTCGGCTCGCGTCATAGGCCTGGAACTCTTCAATGTCCGTTGATGCATGTGCATTTCTGCTAGGCACGCCTCCTTCACGAGCTATCTTCTCCAACGTAAAGGTACGAGCCAGAATGGCTTGTGCTGCAAGGGCTTCTAGCGGCCATTTGGGGTCCATTTCGGCCGCGACTACACCTGCAATATATTCCTCAAAAGCCATCGTCTTAACCTTCTTG
>DIPA01000099.1:27609-28590 GCA_002427055.1 Firmicutes bacterium UBA5500
AAGCCATCGTCTTAACCTTCTTGGTTTCTTTGATATACACCTTAAGATCGGGCTCCTGCCTAGCTCCCTTAGCAATTGCTTTAGGAATGGCCGGAGCACCACTAGAGGGTCTTAAATCCGGTCGTCGGAAAGCCCTGCAAGATACTAGCAACAGCAACATCATAAGTACAGCAATGCCCATTTTCCAGCGCTGATGTCTAAACATATCATCTGCCTCCCAATCTCAAGTCTGGTTAGCAGTATTATTCCCACCTAGAAAATAAAACACCGCTTGCTGAGCTTAAAGTGAGCGCATATCATCTAGCACAGTAAAGAGCAGCTCAGCCTCCTCCTTGCGAGCTGTATTCTGTAAGCGTTCAACTCGCACTCGCAAAACCCGTTGTCCAAAATCAAGCGTTAAAACATCGCCTACTTTCAGTTCATTGCTGGCTTTCGCAATACGATCGTTGACCTTGACTCTCCCCTGGTCACAAACCTCTTTGGCTAGAGTTCGTCTCTTAATGAGGCGAGATACTTTTAGATACTTATCTAGACGCATGTCTTACCTCCTCGTAAGTTAATGAAAATCAGGTCCGGTACCCCGAACCTGATTTTCGTCATTATGAATACCAATTTTGCCTGCTACATTATGTAGTGATTTTCTGCCAAGTTACTAGCTTAAAGGATAGAAGCTCTACTTAACTGCATCCTTTAACACTTTACCAGCTTTGAAAGCTGGCACGCGGCTCGCCGGAATCTGAATCTCTTCTCCGGTACCAGGATTACGGCCAGTTCTTGCTGCACGGTCACGCGCCTCAAAAGTACCGAAACCAACCAATTGCACCTTTTCACCAGCCTGCAAGGCTTCCTGTACTGATGCTACAAAGGCGTCGAGGGCCGCTTCTGCCTGCTTTTTGTTGAGCCCTGATTTCTCAGCTATTCTGCTAACAAGATCAGCTTTCTTCACAGTTTCCACAATAAAACCTCCTTAAACGGTGGTGT
>DIPA01000099.1:28709-28967 GCA_002427055.1 Firmicutes bacterium UBA5500
AAACCTCCTTAAACGGTGGTGTTCCTACCAGTTCTCTTGTTCGACAAATAATTGCCAAATCCTCTTTTCACGGTCGCATTTTAGCAAAAAACAGTTAAAAACATCCGGTCCTAGCGCAAGTAAGAAACAATTAATGGTTACAGAGAGCTTGTCCCGCTTCTTCCCTTCTTCTTAGCCTCCTCCCACCACTGATCGAGTTCTGACAAAGTATAATCACTCAGTTCTTTACCCATCGCCTGTGCCTGCTCTTCTATATAG
>DIPA01000099.1:29119-29809 GCA_002427055.1 Firmicutes bacterium UBA5500
CGAAATTTGACCACTGTACTGAGCAAAGCCGTCTCTGGTTCTACCTCCAAGAACCGGGCAATATTAACAATCGCAAACAGCAAATCGCCCAATTCTTCATTAACTTCTCCGATATCCCTGTTTTCTACCGCTCTTAACAACTCCGCTTTCTCTTCAACCACTTTGGCCCAAGCACCGTCGATGCTATCCCAATCAAAACCGACGCGGGCAGCCTTTTGCTGAATTTTGCAGGCCTGCATCAAAGCGGGCATATTTCGCGGGACTGTGTCAAGCAACGAGGCCGCAGGATTCTGCTCTCTTTCTTGAGCCTTAATCTGTTCCCAGTTGACTAATACTTGCTCACTCGATGTTACACTAACTTCTCCAAATACATGCGGATGTCTACGCCGCATTTTTGCCACGATTTGCCTAATGGGTTCAGCCAGGTCAAACTCGGTATTCTCTTGCGCTATTTGAGCATGAAAGACAATCTGCAGTAATAAGTCTCCCAACTCCTCAGCCAGCTTATTCATATCTTCAAGCTGGATAGCCTCCAATACTTCATAAGCTTCTTCTATCAAGAAAGGCATCAGGGACTTATGGTCCTGTTCGCGATCCCAAGGGCATCCACCAGGCCCACGCAATTCCTCCATTACATCAGCCAATTCAACCAATAATTGACCTGCTAAGTCATGATTAGACATGCTTACC
>DIPA01000099.1:29902-39409 GCA_002427055.1 Firmicutes bacterium UBA5500
ATGATTAGACATGCTTACCCCTCCCTAATGAGATGCAGTCTGAGCAGCATTTGGCTGAGTGGCTTGCCTATCTTGGGGATAGCAGCTAGTTCCTTCGCTGTTAAGGCCCCCATCAACAAGACTAAAAGGCCATAGAGTATAACAGCCAAAGCGACAGAAAATAAGGTTGCTAAGGTGTTAGAGAAGCTTCCGGCCAACCAACTATAACTGTAATAAGCAGCTACTCCCATGCCTGCTGCGGCCAAGCTTGGCCGGATAAATGTTGAACCTAACGGAACAGAAATACCTGAAACACGGCGCATGGCTCGATAGTTCAAGATAGAAGAGACAGCAAAGCCAATTACTGTACTAAGAGCCGATCCCCGAATATTGAGGGCCGGCATCGCCGTTAGAAAGTAGGTAGCTACCAACTTGGCTAAAGCACCAAAAAACAAATTGATAACTGGTACATATGTCTTGCCTAGCCCCTGTAGTATGCCCGATGTCGTTTGCTGTACTGCCAAGAAGGCAACCACATAGGCTAATACCGACAAGGGGAAGCCAACTCCTGTACCACTTTGCTCTCCATATAACAGAATACCGATCGGGGTTGCTAACACTGAAAGACCTACAGCTGCCGGCAAATTAATCAGCATGGCTAACTTCAATGCCAGAACCGAACGCATCTGAACAAGTTGGCGTTGCCCTAGAGAAATAGCAGCCGCAATAGACGGAATTAAACTCGCCACCAGAGCCACCGTGAACATTTGAGGCAAGTTGATTAGTGGAGTAGCCATACCTGAGAGTTGCCCGTACAAACCAGTAGCTTCAGCCTGCGTAAAACCAGCCGCTAGCAAACGACGAGGCACAACTCCGGCATCGATCAGCTGCATGAACGGCAACACGATACCACCAATGGTAATAGGAATGGCCAAAGTAGCAAACTCCTTCATTATCTTGCGACCACTTTCTCCTACTCGTCGCTCACGTTGCCATTTCTGTTCTAGGCTAGGCTTCAGCTTACTATAAGCTAAGAGAAGTACAATTAAGCCGGCTAATCCACCTAACGAAACACCAGAAGAAATGCCGGCTGCTACAGTTCCGGGGGCCTTATTAAGTGATAGCAAATAGAAACCAAGACCTAAAGCGATGCCAACCCTTACCACCTGTTCCACAATCTGGCTTATAGCATAAGGCACCATATGCTGCAAGCCCTGGAAGTAGCCCCGCATTCCGGACATCAGGGCAACGAAGAACACGGCTGGAGCCATTGCCAGGAGAGCGCCAAGTGCCCGTTTATCTCCTAGCACATGGTTTACTAGGTATGGAGAAGCCGACATTAGGACTATCGTAGATAATAGCCCCACAGCCCCAAGAACTAACATAGAGATGAGAAAAACCCTCTGAGCCGCTCGGTATTTCTGCCTGGCGACCCTCTCAGCTACCATCTTAGCTACTGCAATTGGCGGTCCGGATATGGAAATGGCAAGTAAGGTTGTATAAATCGGATAAGCCATTTGGTAGAGCCCCATTATTTCCTCGCCGGCAAAGCGAGCTAAAGGGATACGATAAATTGCACCTAAAGCACGTACAAAAATGCCTGCCACACTTAAAATAGCCGCGTTCTTGACAAACCTATTATCTCGCTCTTTCACTATAGGCTCATCCCTTCTTTCACTATCACGTTTATCAGCTAAATCCTTTTCATTATAGCATGTATGGTACTTAGTCACCCATTAGACTTCGCCACATAGCAAAACGAGGTAGCAAGCGCTACCTCGCAGTTTTACTACCCCGAACTTTACCCTTCCATCTGTTTACCTAAAAAGCTAGCAGCCGTCTCGGCCAACTTGCCTTCAAGGTCCCCAAAAACAGCACCTGGCTCTTTGCTACAGATGATCACACATCCTAGAGGATGCCCTTCAGCAACAATAGGAGAAACGACTTGCGCCGTTAGTTTGCTAGTGCCGTCCAAAAAGTCTATAGCACTACCTTGCCCCTTACCTTCACCGGCGTTGAGTGCAATAGTACGCCGCTCCTCCATCGCAGTCTCAGCCAACTTGCCCAGCGGTTGATTCATGAACTCTTTCTTGGAAGCACCTGCCACCGCAATCACTAAGTCCCGATCCGAAATAAGACAGGTTTGACCGGTTGACTCATATAAAGAATCTACATACTGCTTAGCAAAATCGCCGAGCTCACCTATGGGAGAATATTTCTTAAGGATAACCTCGCCGTCGCGGTCTACAAAGATCTCCAGTGGATCCCCTTCACGAATACGTAAGGTACGTCGAATTTCTTTTGGTATAACAACACGCCCTAAATCGTCAATACGCCGGACGATGCCTGTTGCCTTCATGATTTCTGCCTCCTTATTCAGCTATTGACAGTTACAGGTAAGTATAGTATTCGACTTGACATCTGCAATTATGCTTGCGACCTGTCCTAACGAGCCAATAACAGTATTAATCTGCGACCCCGAACCTGCTGCCGATATGTGTTCCAGGCTAGGTCTTGTTTGAGTGCCAACGCTCGCTCATGCGCCTGTTTAGACACCTTTTCAAACGTCTGCTCTTTTGCTGGATCTCTACCTTCTGCCCTAATAATATGGTACCCATGGCTGGTGGCAATAATCGGACTGATCTGCCCCGGCTGTAAAGCAAACGCGGCCTCCTCAAATTTAGGCTCCATTTGGCCTCGACTAAACCATTGCAGTGTGCCACCCTGCTCAGCGCTTTCACTATCTAGTGAATACTGCTTGGCCAGGAGCGCAAAATCAGCACCCTGCAAGATCTCCTTCAGCACCATTTCGGCTTCAGCTTGTTCTGCAACCAGTATATGAGCTACCTTAATCATCTCAGGCTGATCAAAGCTGGCTCGATGCTCTTCGTAGTATGTCTTAGCTTCCTCTTCACTTACGGTTACTTCGGCAGTAACTTGCTCATGTAAGCGTGTCAATAGCAGGTTATTACCAAAATAAACGTTAAGAGTTGATTCGTCAAGATGATATTTAGCCAAAGTTTCCTGATAGTCTATACCTTTTCCTGGAAACAGGTTGTTTTTTAGCCAATCCAATAGCTGGCTGGCGTATTCCGCCTGCTCCTCTTGCGATGCTAGCCCTGCAGCTGCTTGCAACAAGAAGTGTTCTTCCGCTAACTGGCTCAGCACCTGCCGCCGATTCTGCCGCGCGAAATCAGTCTGATAGTTAGGGGTCTCCTCAAACTGTAAATCATAGCTGAATTGAATGATATTCAGCCGCTGTTCAAACTCAGCCGGCGTTATTATTTTACCCCCCGCAAAAGCGGCAACCTGAGAAGCAAGGAACATAAAGATTGCAATAACCAATACTAAGGCAACCAGCGGAAATAACCAAGGTTTGTCACCAACAGCTATGCGACTGACTTTACCCAATTCCTTTACCCTCCTTTGGCACTGAGTTCATCAGCTCCAGCATCAATTGAGTCCAATTCTGAGCCAAGGTAAGCGGAGAGTTGTTGGCCTTGTGCCATACGAAAACCCCAGACTTATTTGGCTGTAAGCGCAACTGACCCTGGGTTTGTCGAAAGAGGAACTCAATCTGTTCCGGCGTAAAAAAGGCCTGTGCAGCAAGCTGCATCTGCAGATACCCAGTCTTAATCAGTAGCTTACCAATACCAAAATCCTGAGCCAACACGCGCATGCGAGCTACGAGCAACAAGTTGCACACACACTCAGGCATTCTGCCATAGCGATCGAGCATCTCATCTTCAATATCTGCTACATCATCTAGCGTACTGACAGCTCGGATTTTCTTATACATTTCAATCTTTTGCTTACCATCACGTATGTAGCGATCCGGGATAAAAGCATCGATGGGTAGCTCCAGTTCTACTTCTTGCTTAACTGCCGGCACCTGCCCTTGCAGCTCACGCACCGCCTCTTCTAGAAGCTGGCAATAAAGGTCGAAACCAACCGCTACCATGAACCCATGCTGCTCCGGGCCTAAAATATTACCCGCACCGCGTATCTCTAGATCACGCATGGCAATTTTAAAGCCGGCGCCAAGTTCAGTAAACTCTTTAATTGCCTGAAGGCGCTTCTCAGCGACTTCGGAAAGAGCCTTCTCTGGCCGATAGGTAAAATAGGCATAAGCAACTCGATTGGAGCGTCCTACACGCCCCCGCAGCTGATAAAGCTGGGCCAAGCCAAACTTGTCTGCATCCTCTACTATCATGGTATTAACATTTGGGATATCTAGACCTGATTCAATTATAGTCGTACTGACTAACACATCATATTCGCCCTCAACGAAATCCAACATCAAGCGTTCCAACCGCTCTTCGCCCATGCGTCCATGACCATAAGCTATGCGAGCCTCAGGCACTAGTTTGGCTAAACGATCTACGGCATAACGAATACTACGTACTCGGTTATGAACGTAATAAACCTGACCTTGCCGTTCTAACTCTCGGCGAATAGCTGCACGCACCAACTCATCATTATGCTCTACGACATAAGTCTGAACCGGGAATCGATCTTCAGGCGGTGTCTCAATCACACTCATATCACGCATTCCCACCATAGCCATGTGCAGCGTACGGGGAATAGGGGTAGCTGTCAATGTTAGGGTGTCGACATTCTCTTTCAGTAATTTAAGCCCTTCCTTATGTTGCACACCGAAGCGCTGCTCTTCATCAATAATCAACAGGCCTAGATCGAAAAACTTAACGTCTTTCTGCAATAGTCGATGTGTACCAATAACTATATCTACTAAGCCCTGAGACAAACGTTTTACCGTTTCCTTGTTCTCTGCTGGACTACGAAAGCGAGATAGTAGCCCTATCTCTAGCGGGAAACCGGCTGCCCTTTCACTGAACGTGGCATAATGCTGTTCTGCCAAAATAGTGGTCGGTACTAATACGGCTACTTGTTTGCCGGCAGTAGCCGCCTTAAAAGCAGCGCGTACCGCTACCTCGGTCTTGCCATAGCCTACATCACCACATAGCAGACGGTCCATAGGCTTGGTAGCTTCTAAATCAGCCTTGATCGCCTGGATAGCTCGTAGTTGATCACCCGTTTCCTGATAAGGGAAACGGGCCTCCATTTGCTCTTGCCATTCGTTATCAGCCGGGAAACTAAAGCCTTCGCTTTCTTGTCTGGCAGCATAAAGAGCTAACAGTTCTTTAGCCATCTGCTGTACAGACTGCTTCACCCGCGCCTTTACCTTTTGCCAGTCGCCACCACCTAAGCTATAAATCTTAGGCATACGGCCTTCTGCACCCACATACTTTTGCAGTAACTCAATCTGGTCCGTAGGTACATAAAGGCGGTCTTCACCGGCATACTTAATCTGCAAGTAATCGCGGTGTAGGCCGTCTATCTCTAGCGTTTTGATACCCAGATACTGACCGATACCATGTTGCACATGAACAACGAAATCTCCCACTGTGAGATCGCGGTAATCGGCGAGGCGCGCTCCTTCCGCCTTACTAAGGTGCGCTCTCTTGCTTGAACGCAGCCTCTGCAGTATATTATCTGCCGTAAAAACAGCTAGGCGTGCATCTGGTACTTCAAAGCCAGTTGCCAGTTCTCCTTCTAGCAATACAATATCGCCTATTTCAGGTTCAACTCCAGTTGTCATGGCCAATGCCGGACTTAAACCTTCGCCTTGCAGATATTCTTGTACTCTCTTCTGCTGCTCCGCATTGCCGCCCATGATAACTATACGATATTCATTAGCTTGCAGGCGCGCTATCTCTTGGCGCAAATGAGAAGATTGTCCATGAAAATTCTGTACAGCTTTGGTATGAAAAGCAAGGTGTTGTCTTATCTGCCAGGGGGCCGGGCGACGCGGAAACAAGGCCAAGAACAACGTTCTACCATTTGGCAGACGTTTCAGTATATCCTCAGGAGCAAAAGCGATTTTGCCATGTTCCGGCAACAGGCTTCCGGCGGCCAATAGGTCTGTAAAACCGTCAAGGAAAAAACCATAATCCTGCTCTAGTTGCTCCCAGACCTTAGTAGGTTCATCTATCACAACCTGTGCAGTAGGCGGCAAGTAGTCAAGCAAGCTCCAAGGATGCTCAAGAAAAAACGGTAGATATCGTTCCTTACCTGGAAAAACAAGCCCTGCTCGCAAACGCTCTAAATCTTCGCCAACATTATCTATTAAGTGGCTAGCCAAAGTCGGTTGCGCACTGACAGCCTTATCTAGTGCTGCCCGCAATCGCTCTAGGCCTGCCTCATTAGCTGCTGTCGGCCAAATATTCTCCTGTGCCGGTAAAATAAGCACACTCTTTATATTCTCAAGGGAGCGCTGACTAGTTAAATCAAACTTCTTGATTAAGTCGATCTCGTCGCCAAAAAACTCCAAGCGCAGCGGCCAATCATGGCCTGGGCCATAGATATCAAGAATTCCACCCCGCTGGCTGAACTGTCCTGGGTGCTCTACCAGCTGAACTCGCTCATAACCGCCTTGTACCAAGGTACGAGTAAGCTCTGCTAAAGAAATCCGCTGCCCATAGCTAAGTTCTAACCCCTGAGAGCTAAAGACGGATGGAGCCGGTAAGTGATAAAGGAGCGCATCTATTGAGGTAACAACAAGCGAACGTTTGCCACTTCCTAATGCATAGAGAGTCTTTTGGCGTTCGGCAATTAGTTCAGGGCTAGAAGCTGCAATTCCATAGAGAGGATTTTCTCGTGCTGGGAAGAAAAGAACCGTCTCATTCGGTAGCAAGACCTGTAAATCTCCCCACACTTGCTCGGCCAAACTGGCACTGGGGGCAATGTAGAGGAGGCTTGATTTCTGCTTAGATTGTAGAGCAGCTACTAAAAGACTTTTAACGGAACCACTAACCCCAGAAATAAGTAGATTGCTTTGCTGTGCTACCAAGACGCTCTGGATCTCTTCCCAGCTCGCACTTTGTTCCAGCAAAGTTGTGATGCCTTTCACCCTAATCCCCCCTATCCCCAGATACTAGCCGGCAGCCAACACCCTCAAGCATATTAGACTATAACATAATACCCAGATGCAAGATTACCGAGCATTAAATCGTGAAGCTGCTTGCTCAATCCCCTGTTCCACCCATAGCGTCGCTGCTTCAGCCGCTCTTATTATAGCTTCATGCACAATTGGGGATTCTGCTTTAGTAAAAGGTTCGAGAACGTAATCGACTACCCCCTCGGCCTCAGGTCGGCTAATGCCCACACGCAGACGATTGATATTTTGGCTGCCCAAAGTCGTAATGATCGACATAATCCCCTTATGACCGCCTGCACTTCCGGCTGCCCGCAACCTTATTCTACCCAAAGGCAAGTCCAAGTCGTCATAAACGATTAACACGTCCTCTGGGTCGAGTTGGTGTCGATGTAAGGCATAGGCCACTGCCGCACCGCTACGGTTCATAAAAGTAGTTGGCTGCAAGAGTATTGCTTGCTCGCCGCAAATTTGCCCTTGACCATAGATGGCAGGACCTAAACTACCATTTACCTTGATCTGATGCATTTTGGCCAACTGAGTAATCACCTGAAAACCAACGTTATGGCGCGTGTTAGCATACCTCGGACCAGGATTGCCTAGCCCAACAATCAGTTTCATTAGCATCCCTCCACTCCCTACTTCGCTACGGACAAGAAGAGCGCAGCAAGGTTTGCTGCACTCTTAGCTGGAAGGCTATACAAGGAATCGGTTTACAGAGTCTCTTCCGGGTTTTCTGCGACTGTTGTTTCAGTTGCCTCTTCCTCAGCTTCCTCTTCGTCGGCTGGTTCCTCACTGCTGGTAACGACACTGACTACCATTTCATCGAGTTCACTAATCAGTTCCACTGCGGCCGGTATGTCAAGATCGCTTACGTAGATAGTCTCGCCCATCTGCAAACCAGTCACGTCGACCTCAAATCCGGCTGGGATATCAGCAGGTTTGGCCTTAACTTCGATTTCCAATAAGCCATATTGTAAAGGTGCCTGATTAGTGCCCATGATATGCACCGGAATAGTTGTCTTTACAACTGCATCACGCTCGACTACCAGTAAGTCGATATGGCGCAAATCACGTTTAATAGTACCATACTGGATCTCACGTGGCAGTACTAGATGTTTACTACCATCATCAAGTGTTAAGGTTAAAAAGGCGCTCTCTGTTGATCGTTCAAGTGCTAGGCTGAGTTCACGAGCTGATATTTGCACTGGCAGATTCATTCGGTCAGCACCACCATAAACTATGCCGGGAACAAAGCCTTGCTGGCGCAAGTGCTTCAGTGCACCTTTACTAATATCTTGACGTGGCGATGCAGTAATACTAACTGTAGACATATTCTCTCCTCCAATAAATCAAATAGATGAAACAAAATAACCTAGGCAAACAAAGTACTGACAGATAAGTCGCGGTGAATGTTCCTAATAGCCTGTCCAAATAAGGGAGCTACTGATAGCTGCTTGATCAGTGGGCTACGATTCTGACTCGCTAGCGGAATAGTATTCGTAACCACAACTTCTTTGAGCGGCGAGGCAGCTAACCGCTCCAGTGCTGGATGAGACAACACTGCATGCGTGCAACTAGCATACACCTCCAAGGCGCCCTTTTCCAGTAGTGCCTGTGCCCCTTGAGTAATAGTCCCTGCCGTATCAATGATATCATCAACAAGAATTACACGCTTGTTGGCAACTTTACCAATTATGTGCATTACTTGTGACACATTGGGTTCCGGCCGATACTTATCAATAATGGCAATTGGGACCCCCAGACGATCGGCTAAATTGCGGGCACGAGTTACACCGCCTAAATCGGGAGAAACCACAACCATATTGTCCAGCCCTAAACTAGTGAAATACTCCGCCAGAATTGGTACTCCCAGCAAATGATCAACTGGAATGTCAAAAAAACCTTGAATCTGCCCTGCGTGCAGATCCATCGTTACCACCCTTTGTACCCCAGCCACAGTAAGCAGATTAGCTACCAACTTGGCGGTAATTGGGTCCCGCGGGCGTGCTTTACGATCCTGCCTGGCATAGCCATAATAAGGAAGTACCGCCGTAATCCGTTGAGCCGAAGCTCTGCGCAAAGCATCAATCATAATCAGTAACTCCATCAAATTATGATTAACCGGAGTACAGGTAGGTTGAATTACAAACACATCTGCTCCTCTAACACTTTCATCAATAACAACATTAATTTCTCCATCACTAAAAGTCTTTACCGAAGCTGCGCTAACTTCTACTCCCAGATATTCCACGATTTCCTCGGCTAATTGCCGATGAGCATTTCCTGTAAAAATTTTTAAAGGTCTATGTTTAGTCATGCTTATTCATTCCTCCCGTTTTTTGCTTACCTCTTACTCTTCTTTACGTCGTTGCCAATTCTCCAGATTCCTTTGTCTCCCACGAGCTATCGCCAAAGCTCCTGATGGTATATTTTCAGTAACAGTAGAACCGGCGCCAATATAGGCATCCTCACCTACAGTAATAGGTGCAACCAAATTAGTATTGCTACCCACAAAAGCTCTATCCCCGATAATTGTTTGATGCTTCTTTTTGCCGTCATAATTGCAGGTT
>DIPA01000034.1:0-351 GCA_002427055.1 Firmicutes bacterium UBA5500
GAGGAGGAATTAGTGTGCGGCCTGTTGAGGTAGAGCTTTGTGCAGGGACTGCCTGCCATTTAATGGGGTCACAGGATTTGATGACGCTGGTCAACAACTTGAGGGAAACACATGGTAATAGGCTACAGATCAAACTGACACATTGTCTTGGAGATTGTGGGCATGGGCCGAACGCTCGCATTAACGGCGTACTCTATTCTAAACTAACAGAGGAAAAACTGGAGGCTATACTAACCGAAGTGCTGACCCAAGATAGAGGTGTGCAATGAATAAGACACTCTCTGAAGTCACCAAGATCAAACGTCAGTTATATACCGCTATCGCTCGTCTAGCATGGCAAGATCAATTAAT
>DIPA01000034.1:459-1038 GCA_002427055.1 Firmicutes bacterium UBA5500
GAACAGATTGATAACGTACCGGACGACATACTGGCCAATAACGAAATTAACTACCGTTGCTGCGAGCATAAAGAACGAGCTATCTTGCGTGAGAAGACGCGAGTTATTTTGGGTCTACCGGCCGCCCAAGTCAGTAAACATGCGTCTCTTAGGTCCATGGCTGAACTTGTTGAAACAAGACCTTTCTCAAAAATCCCTTGTGCCGTCGAGATGATGACAGTCGCCTGTGACCGTTGTCCCATAGACCGCTATGTGGTAACCGATGCCTGCCGTAACTGCGGGGCCCATTACTGCAAAAACGCCTGCCCCAAGAACGCGATTACCATCGTCAACAATCGTGCCTATATCGATCGCAGCCGCTGTATAGAATGTGGTCGTTGCGCCAATAGCTGTAGCTATCATGCTATACTGCAAATAACTCGGCCTTGTGAACAAGCTTGCGCTGTAGGTGCTATTAGGCCTGATGTGGACGGAGTTGCCCAGATAGATGACAGCAGGTGTGTCAGCTGTGGCGCTTGTATAAATGCCTGCCCCTTCGGCTCAATTGGCGACTATACACACATTATTCCAGCCATCAAG
>DIPA01000034.1:1156-10240 GCA_002427055.1 Firmicutes bacterium UBA5500
AACGCCCGGTCTATGCCCTAGTTGCGCCCGCTTTTGTCGGGCAATTCAGCCCCAAGGTTAGTTCCGGAGCTGTAGTCACCGGTCTAAAACAAATGGGCTTTCAAGAAGTGGTCGAAGTCGCTCAAGGAGCTGAAGAAGTTGCCGCCTTGGAGGCCGCAGAATATGTTGAGCGTAAACAAGCTGGTGCCCAAGCGATGACTACTTCTTGCTGTCCAGCTTTCGTACAGCTAATTGCAAAACATTACCCAGAGCAGCGAGACTATGTCTCTCACACTCCTTCGCCCATGGTACAGCTAGCAATGACCATCAAAACCAGCAATCCTGACGCTCTTGTAATTTTCATCGGGCCATGTGTTGCCAAGAAAGCAGAGGCGGCAAATACCCCTCATGTTGATGCCGTGCTCACTTTTGAAGAAACGGCTTGCCTAATGGTTGGCAAGGGAATTAACTTGGCAACTATGCCAGAAACCGACGAAATGCACGATGCCGGACCGCTGGGCCGTGGCTTCGCCAAAAGTGGCGGGGTTACAGACGCATTAATAGCATACTTACCCTCAGGTTGTGTGGCACCGATGGTACGACAAGCCAACGGATTGCGTGAGGCAATTGCGGCCTGTGACGATCTCAGAGCTGGTCATTTAGGAGCGGATTTCATCGAAGGCATGGCTTGCCAGGGAGGCTGCATAGCAGGACCCGGCACCTTAATCGACCCCAGGGTAGCAGACAGGCTACTAGAACGATTCTGCAAGTCGGCTGAATCAGATAAGAAAGCAACTGCGAACTAGAAGCACCAAAAGAACGGGCTGTCTCACACGACAGCCCGTTTTCTCTATTAGTTAACGTTCAGGCAGGATTTTGCTGCTCAGAAGAGAAGCTATATGAAGCACAAAAAGAACCTCCATACCCAAGAAAGGGGGGTAAACAGTTGAAGCGAATACGCATAAGTGACCAATTGCTGGTCAGTGGCACTAGTCTTTTTCTCGAGCAATTAGCTTGGCCACAGGCTATGTTACCTGTATTGCTAGGCCCCTCTTTTTTGCTAGGGATTGACTCCTTACTGAAAATCACTCAGTGGCAGTACTTTGCTACCATGCTTGCCAGTGCGCTTACAGGGTTTCTGACAGGGGGATACCCACTAGCCGGCATTATTGTTTTACACTTCTGCCTTTGGCGCTGGGCTCATAATCTACAGCAAAATTGGCCTTTCGCACTAAGCATTGCACTTCCTCTTGTCCTGATGCTACTTCTGCATACTGAGCGCGGCTACCTGACCTATTTACTGGCTCTAGGTAGCGCTTCCTGTCAACTGATTTTATACCGCACTCTCACCAATATTACTCTCCATAAACTCAAGGCGCTCAAGAAAAGGCACTATTCTCAACAAGGAGCCAATCGTCTCTTGCTAGCTACTACTCAGTGGCAGCAGTTGGACCAATTGGAGCCGCTTATTCAGGAATTAAGCGATACAGTTGAGCAAACATACGACATCTATCAAAACCTAGAGATAATCTCACGTACCAGTCCTAATCTACCGTCGTCTCTCGCTCAACGCCTACTCACAGCATCGCAACTAGTACATCAGAACAAACTCCAATTGCATGACTGGCGTGAACAGCAAGAACAAGCTTTGCAGGAGTTTGTTGGCCGAGAGATGGTGTCTTTGCGCACTGCTTGTGAATGGGTGAGTACTCATATAGCCTACATTGGTAGTAAAAACGGTCAAGCAATCGAAACCCTCATCGACCTACCAGAGGATAGACTACTAACAAGTAACGAACAGCTACCGTTGGCAGCCCTGCTGTTGTTTATTTGCCAACGAGGTCTAGAAGAATCGGCGGGTCAACAAATTAGCTTACGTTTGAACGGCTATATGACCGGAGATGGCATCCGTGTTATTATGGCGTTTGCCCCTAAGTCTAATCAACCGAGTGGTGAATGGCCAGAGTTGAGCCCCTACGACCTAGGATTAGCCGCTAACTACGCCAAGAGACTAAATGCATGCGCCAAAAAAGGGGTAACTAGTAAAGGAGAATATGTCTATACCTTAGAAATGGGCTAATTTCCCTTTTCATAATGACAGGTGCCTAATTCAGTATCTGCAGGTCTGCTTGAATCAAGCTCAGAAAGGCCTGCCAGTCGTAATATCGTCGCTACCAGTTCATCTGCTGTTGCTGCAACTACTAGCTTGCCATTGAATCTGGCGATATGCTTGGTAGCACAGTCGCTGCAGGCGACGATACACTTAACTTCTTGCAGGCGCAACTGGCTACTGGCCTTTTTCGTCAGTTGCTCCAGCGCATAGCGCCCCATAGTTGCTAAATTCTCACGACAAAAAAGGACTTCCATATATACCATTAGCCTCCTCACTATTTCATTGACATGCTCAAGTTTGGCTTTTGCAGAGCACATATTGACCTATAGACGACTATCATAATAGGGCATATTATATAAAGTATAGCGCAGATTGCACATTGTGACTAAGGTTCTAGGGGGATACCATTTGGAGAAGAGATTTACGGTGCGTCGCGACGACCGTGCTATGCCACGGGAAGATTGTTGGCAATTGCTTAACGAAACGAATGTTGGCCGTTTAGGACTCTGTACACCAGACGGTTCGCCCTATATCGTACCCCTCAATCATGTAGTATGCGAGAATAAGATCTTCTTTCATTGTGCCCGTAGTGGACGCAAGCTGGATATCATACGCCAAAACCCTCAAGTGTGCTACGAAGTAGATTCGTTGCTGGGAATAATAACTGGCATTAAAGCCTGTAACTTTGGTGCCTATTACAGAAGTGCAATTGCCTTTGGCGAAGCCTACGAGGTTATCAACCCAGAAGAAAAAGCAGCAGTGCTCAACAAATTGACAGCCAAGAACGCATCATCTTGTCAATCATATCTACCAGTGACTCCTGAAGATGCGACTATGGTCACCGTCATAGGCATCAAGATCAAGGCTTTGACTGGCAAATCGCACTCTAGATGTACTCCTGAATAATAATTGCAGTGCGCGGTAGGGAAACTACCATCCCCTACTTGGTACTTCAATATTACAATAGAGAACGAAGGAGAGCATAGATGAAACTAGATTTATTTGCCCTGTTACAGAATGAGATCCGTCCTGCTTTAGGGTGCACCGAGCCAGCTGCAGTCGCTTTAGCTTGCGCTGTGGCAGCCAGTTACCTAGATGGGCCACCCCTACGGGTCGAAGTACAGACAGATCCTAATGTATTCAAAAATGGTATGGGAGTTTTCATCCCCGGTACTACGCAGACAGGGCTCGCTTTAGCCTCAGCCCTAGGAGCATTAGCACGTAAACCAGAATTAGAGCTTGAAGTATTGAGTGGGTGTGGAGAACACCTAGCACAAGCCCAGCAAATGGTACTCAATCAACAAGTGTCAGTTACCCCAACTCGGCCCCGGGGTGGGCTGTCAATTCTGGCTCACG
Organism: Firmicutes bacterium UBA5500; assembly: GCA_002427055.1. Lineage (GTDB taxonomy): Bacteria > Bacillota > UBA994 > UBA5500 > UBA5500 > UBA5500. The sequence continues at coordinate 4,605 of DIPA01000034.1, forward strand.
TTACGAGTGAAGACGGGCAAGCCACAGCACTCATTGAAGGTTCCCATACACATGTAGCAAAAGTCACCGTAGATGGCGTAGTAGCCTTCGAACGCGAAATTCAAACCCAAGAGTCTAACAATCAATCTGCTAGTGACCTACTTGATTACTCGATCAAAGAATTGGTCACAGCTTGCAAGGACCTGCCCGAGCAGGCCTATAAGTTCCTAATAGACTGCGCCTTGAGCAACCAAGCAGTAGCTAAGGCAGGAATTTCACAGCAGCTGGGTCTTGGTCTAGGATGGCGCTATCAAGAACTTATTCATTCGGGACAACTGAATCGAGACTTAGTTAGCCTTGTCCAGACCGCTACAGCTGGCGCTGCAGACGCACGCATGAGCGGTTATGACGCTCCTGTTTATAGTACCAATGGTAGTGGTAATCAAGGCATCACTGCTTCTCTGCCCGTGCTAGTCGTTGGTCAAGAACTACACAAAACTGAACATGAAATAGGCATAGCCTTGGCTATCAGCCAGATTATTACTATCTATGTCAAACAGCATATAGGAAAACTTTCCGCTCTTTGTGCCTGCGCCGTAGCTGCAGCCATCGGCTCTAGCTGCGGAATCACCTTCTTGCTGGATGCTCCCTATTCAGCACTAGAAGAAACTATTAAGCTAATGGTGGCCAACCTGACAGGCATGATTTGTGACGGCGCTAAGTTATCTTGCAGCCTAAAACTTACTACTGCCGCTTGCACCGCAGTACAAACCGCCATGCTGGCCAAGCTTGGTATGGTTGCTCATGTTGGCGATGGTATAATTGCTGCCACAGCAGAGGAAACCTTGCGTAATCTTGGCACTGTTAGCAATCCGGGCATGATAGAAACCGATAACGTTATTTTGAACGTCATGATGAAAGCAACAAACTAGATTGAGATTCTAATTCCAAAGAAAAACTAGAAGCCCTAGGCCTTACTCTACGAAGACCTAGGGCTTATTGCATGCACTTGGGTGTATTTCTCTTGCATCAGCGCAAACATTTGTCGAATTTCCTGGGAAATAAGCACAACGTGCTAGAACATCAAAAAGCCGCTGCAATAACCTGCAGCGGCCCAAACTTCTGGTGGAGAATAGCGGGCTCGAACCGCTGACCCCCACACTGCCAGTGTGGTGCTCTCCCAACTGAGCTAATTCCCCAATCACGTTATTTATTGTACAACTGTCTCAAACAGTTGTCAAGTGCAAATGCTGCCAGCCACAGGAGCACCCGCAAGCATCTGACAAGCACATGTCTCATTATATAGAGGCCAAGCTACCTTGTCAACGTTATTGCCGCCTGGCAACATATTGCAGGCGTTCTGTGCCTGGAGCTATGCCCCCTGTCTTTTGTCCCCAAGGCTGACATGACAACAACTCAAAACCATTAGAGGCAAGAGAATGCCGGATAACGTCAGGCGCAAAGTAATGCTGAATGTGAGTCTCTTCAAACCGACGCCACAATTCGCCCTCCTCGTGTATAAAGAGCGTTAGGTCATGAGTTGCATTACCAGCACTAGCGTCATACTGGGATGACCAAATGCAATAACCGGCTGCACTCTCTTGCACAAATGGGCCACTGGGAAAGATGTGCTGCATCTTGTGTAGCGTATGAACATCAAAAAGCAGTAATCCCCCGGGGCACAATGCCTGCCTCAGGCCTGCAAACACCCCATCAAGCTCATCGTTGCTGCCCAAGTAATTGACCCCATCGCATGCACAGACAGCAATAGCAAAACTAGCCTGTGGTAATTGTAAAGCACGCATATCCATGGATAGCCAGCTATCAATGCCTAGCCCCACTTCTAGCCCCTTATTGGCTGCTATCGCCAGCATTTCAGATGACATGTCTATTCCTAGTACATCATAACCTAGTTGCTGCAACTTAATGGTTATCGTACCCGTGCCACATCCCACATCCAACAAGCTGCGGCCTGGAGCGCCAAAATGCCTAATTAGGCCGTCTATGTAATTACCCCAAGCAGTATGGTCAACCTCTGACATTAGGTCATCGTAGAGAAGAGCTAAGCTAGCATAGGAGGTCATCCAAAGGTACCTGCTTGGCATCATTCCAAAGACGCTCTAAGCTGTAAAAAAGGCGGGTTTCCGCTTGGAAGATATGCACAACTACTCCGCCATAGTCAAGCAACAACCAATGTGCATCGCGATCGACTTCCCGCTGCTCAGGATTAATCCCGGTTTCCGCTAATTCCTCTCTGATATTATCGGCAATACCGAGTACGTGAGGACGGGAGGTTCCTGTTAGCAAGACAAAATAGTCGGTGACTATGGTAAGATCACGCAAGTCAAGCATCAATGGATCTTGTGCCTTGCGCTCATCAGCAAGCTCAATAATTCGCTTTGCTAATTCAAGACTCTGCATCAATACACCCCATTCACAAGTTTTTGTTTCTGATAAGAGTATTAAGGTATTGGATAAAAAGGACATGCGCCTAAGGCAGCATGTCCTTGCCTACAATAACGATGACATCGGCGGTAGCATCAGATTGAGTATCAAGCAAAACCTCCTGTATCGACAAGACCTCGGCTACTGCCACTGCACTCTGCGATTTGCGCTTCGTGCTAATCACTTGGGAAACTAGCAATTCGCTGTCTTCCGCTATTGAAATGTCAATTACCTGAAAGCCATGCTTCTTGAGTAACTTAGCTATTTGTTCGGCACTAGCACGACTACCATTAGCAACAGAAATGCCTACTCTCGTCTGCTGATTGGCACTAAAATCACTCTGTGAATAGAAATAAGTATCAACTAGCTCATTTAGTTTAGCCATATCCGGCTCATAATAGTAAGTACCGTTTATCGTAGCATCTTCGCCCTCTACAGTATAGCTCGTAATCTTATCTCCCTGTAGAGACCTTACCATAGGTAAGTACCTTACAGTGACGCCAAGAGGTACGTTTGTCTGCACAGCTTCATTTGCAATCCTAAACAGCTTGTCAATTCTCAGGAGATTACTAGGTTTGAGCACCTGTTTCACAGCCGCCGCAATAAACTTCTGCTGACGCTTGGTGCGTGCGTAATCACTATCTGACCACCGATAACGAACGTATCCCTCGGCCTGTTCGCCATCCAAAATCTGGTAGCCCTGCTTGAGGTCAATATAGAGACCACCAGCCTTATCAGTCCACTTCATGTCTTTTTCAACTTCTAAAGGGACCCCACCAATGGCATCTACTATTTTGCGAAAACCACTTGTATCTATCTGTACGTAATAACGTATGGGAATACCTAAAAACTGTCGCACGGTGCGCATAGTCAACTCTATACCACCGTAGGCAAAAGCATGGTTTATTTTCTCCTTGTATTTTCTACCGGGTATACTTACGCGCGTATCACGTGGGATCGACAGCAAACTAATCTCACTAGTCTTGGGGTCAAAACTTGCTACCATCAAAGTATCACTACGTCCTCGAGCCCTCTTACCGGGAGCTACTATGCCATCATCTTCGCCTACCAGCAAAACATACAACTTACCATCCGCTGGCAGGACTGAAGCATCTCCCCTAGTCCGTAATGTCGTATAGCCAAAGAAACGGACGCTCGCGACAGTCATAACTATGAAGAAGATGGCCAAAAGTAAGGCCTTTTTTCGGCGAGCCACTTTATGTTCTCCTCCTATGCACTAATTGCGACAATAATTCGTAGAATACGACAAGATATTTTCAACACAATCTCTCTTTAATATAACAAAGGTAGTAGGTGCATACAAGGATTTTTACAAAGGCATCATGAAGCAATCATAGGGAACTACTGATCAATCTTGCTTACTCTTGCAGAATGACAAGGGAAAAGTGAATAACCGTTTGTCCCTTTTGTTATGGTAACAAGTCTTTTCCAACAACCACTACTACATCTGCCACTGCGTCAAGCTGAGGTTCAATAAACACCTCATGCAGTGCCAAGGCTTCTGCAACAGCTAGCGCAGCATCCTTATTGCAGCTTGCAACTTGGGACACAAGATAATCATCGCGGTCAGCCACGTCTAAGCCTAATACACTAAAGCCGTACTTCCGTAGCAAATCTACTACCTGTTCTCCACTCGCCCGATCTGCGTTCCCAATCAGTACCTGAACTGTAATCTGCTGATTGACGCTCTTATCAACAGCCGAGTAAAAGTACCCTTCTACTACCTCCTCCAACTTCTTCATGTCAGGCACGAAATAATTAATGCCATTAATCATAACACTGTCATCGCCTTCAATCGTGAAGCTGGTCACATTACTATTCTTTACAGATTGGACTATCGATAAGTAACGCCAACCAACGCTAATCGGGATATTTGTTTTTACTGATTCGGTTGTGATCTTGAAAATCTGATTGATCTTGAATATGTTAACTGGCTTAAGGGCTTCCTTGAGCGCTGCCGCTATAAATTTCTGCTGCCGTTCTGTGCGCTTGATATCACTATCTAAACGATATCGAACATAGCCTTCAGCTTGTTTACCAGTTAAGACTTGTTCACCTTGCTTCAGACTTATATATAGGTCGCCTGCCTCATCTTTATAGCGCATGTTCTTTTCTACATCAATAGTTACCCCCCCTAGAGCATCCACAATCCGCCTGAATCCATCAGTATGCACATGAACATAATAACGCAGGGGCATGTTCAAGAACTTGCTTACTGTCCGTAGCGTCAGATCTACGCCGCCAAAAACAAAGGCGTGGTTAATTTTGTCTTGATTTACCCGCCCAGGGATTTCAACCAGAGTGTCCCGGGGGATAGAAAGCAAACTGACGTCTCCCGACTTAGGATCATAACTAGCTACCATTAGGGTATCGCTCCGGCCCGTAACGCTCTTACCCGGTGCCACCAAACCATCATCTTCGCCTATAATCAAGACATGCAGTTTGCCGTCTGCCGGCAGTACTTCGTCGCCGCCACCTACAATTGGCTCTACCTCACCATGTTTCCGGAAAAACCAAGCACTACCGGCAGTAATTGCTATGAAGAAAACAGCTAGCATAAGAATCGCCCTTTTTCGCCTCATCTCTTTCCTCCCTCATCTATAGTTGGCCACAGAAATAAGCAGGAACGAAAGAATACCGCTATTGATTATAAAAAAGTGTGGCACCTTCTACTTTCTAAAGCTCACCTTTTGAACGATAGAGACCGTGTTTGTAAATGTATCCTTCAACGCTACTAGGAACTAAGTACTTGATTGGTCTCTGTGTACGTACCCGATTCCTAATATCAGTTGACGAGATTGCCAAAGAAGGCACCTCGAGAAAATCAATACACGCGATGTCTTGGGGGCTTAAGTTCTTGGAATCACTAAAGCTAAAACCTGGTCTTGTGGCAGCAACAAAATGGCAACAGGTAAGCAACTCTCGATACCGATACCATCTATGGAGATCATGCATAACATCGGCACCAGTAATGAAGTAGATTTCGCATTTTGTATATTGCCGCCTAAAATACTCTACCGTATCAAAGGTATATGAGTACCCCTCTCGATCGATTTCTACACGAGAAACAAAGAATTTAGGGTTAGCGACTGTAGCTAATAGTGTCATTAAATAGCGATGCTCGCAATCGGTAACATCTTGCTTATGCGGCGGCTGCCCTGAAGGAACAAAGTAGACCAAGTCAAGTTTAT
>DIPA01000034.1:10339-10929 GCA_002427055.1 Firmicutes bacterium UBA5500
TTTATACTCGTGCAGTGCAGCCTCTGCCGTGACTAAGTGCCCTAGATGTATCGGATCGAATGTGCCACCCATAATTCCGCATCTAACCATTGTTACTCTCCCTCTCTTATGTAAAGACAATCTAATGGTATTTTAACAGATTATAAGCTTACTGACGAATGAAAATAAACATAAAACGGCTGCCCTAATTGATTCCATCGGGGCAGCCTGCATATTTAGCTCTTTTACTAACCGTTGCTAACAGTTCTCGCTCTCCCTTTCCCATGGATCAGGCACAAAATCAAACTCTAGGTCACGGATTCGTACAGTATCACCTGCCTGCACCCCAGCCTCCTTCAGTGCTGCAAACACACCAAACCTACGCAAAGCTTGTTGCAACCGAAATAAGGCCTCTTCATTATCAAGATTAGTCATTGCAACCCGCCGCTCAACTTGATGACCTTGCACAATAAACACGCCATCCTCAAGCTTTATCCGCAAATTCGACTTCTCCTCAGCTACTGGTTCGGGTATTTCAATTGCCTCAGGCAAAGGAGCGCTCATTAGTTGAGCTGCGGTTGCTCGCAACATCTCTTGTACTCCTTGGCCAG
>DIPA01000034.1:10997-11798 GCA_002427055.1 Firmicutes bacterium UBA5500
CATCTCTTGTACTCCTTGGCCAGTTACGGCAGAGATGCAGAACACTTGCTGTCCAGATGCTTCTAAAGCGGTTACCAAGGCTGCAGCACGCTCCTTGGCATCCGGTAAGTCCATCTTGTTAAGAGCCACTATTTGAGGCCGCTCGGCTAATTCAGGCGCGTATTGAGCTAGTTCATGGTTAATTGCCTGAAAGTCCGCTAGCGGGTCTCTGCCATCGAGTCCAGAAGCATCAACCACATGCAAAATCACACGCGTGCGTTCTATATGGCGTAGAAACTCATGACCCAAACCATGACCAAGATGCGCACCTTCGATCAAACCTGGTATGTCCGCCATCACAAAAGAACGTTCGTCAACCTGTACTACCCCTAAGTTAGGAGTTAGGGTTGTGAATGGGTAATCAGCAATTTTGGGGCGTGCAGCTGAAATCCGTGCCAACAGAGTAGACTTGCCGGCATTAGGAAAACCAACAAGCCCGACATCGGCTAGTAGCTTCAACTCCAAGCGCAAGTAACGCTCTTCGCCCGGCTCTCCCTGTTCAGCGAAAGTAGGGGCCTGCTGTGTCGATGTAGCAAAGCGAGCATTGCCTCTACCGCCACGACCGCCCTTAGCTATTACCACCTCCTGTTCCAGCTCCGTCAGATCGGCCAATGGTTGGTCTGTATCGTCATCGTAGACAATCGTACCCGGTGGGACTAATATTACACGGTCTTGACCGGTACGACCTTGTTTGTTGCTTGAGCCACCATTTTCACCATTATCGGCTCGATGATGCTTGCGATAGCGAAGGTCAAGTAGGGA
>DIPA01000034.1:11872-12120 GCA_002427055.1 Firmicutes bacterium UBA5500
AAGTAGGGTATTGACATTGGAGCTGACCCTAAAAACAATATTTCCGCCTCGGCCACCATCTCCACCAGAAGGTCCTCCTTGGGGAACATACTTCTCCCGACGAAATGTAGCCATACCATTACCACCGTCTCCAGCCTTGACATATATCTTGACTTGATCAATGAACATTCCAATACCTCCAAACACCAGCGGTTTTCTCTAACTGCCAACCCTTTCGCTGTGCCAGCAAAATAGCTGGCGCAGCGTCT
>DIPA01000034.1:12212-17013 GCA_002427055.1 Firmicutes bacterium UBA5500
AGCGTCTGCTAAAGGTGGGGACTTTAAAAGAAACTGAGTGCCTGAGATACCTATATGTAGGAAACGCTTATCTTCCTCCAACGTGGCAATCTCAGTCAATAATGTGCTGACAATGCTTCTTAGTGATGCTAAGACCTCCTTGTTAAAAGGCTCCTGCACAGGCTCAATTTGCTGGCTAAAGCGTATTCTTGCCACTGTTGCAACAGACTTCCAGTACCAGACCGATGTCGCCAACGAGTCATCATTACAAGCAAAAATACTGCTGACTTCCTGAATTCTACTAACGATATTGCTCGCGTCTTGATATAATACATCATTGCTGCGCCCTAGCTGTAGGTGCCCCATCAAAAGCTGTAAATCATTCAACAAATCATGACGGAAATGACGCAGAAGCAGGTAGATATCTGGTTCAGAAATACTGTTCATGATGAAAGCACCCCCTTCAATTTGTAATTATCATACCACATTTGCTTAAAGAGACACTCAAGGCAAAATAAAAGGACTGTCCTGACCTAGGACAGCCCCAAAATCGTGAGCAACTAGTTAGCAACCGCCTCATCCAATTCGTACACACTAACTTGTTTTCTGCTCTTGCCTTTGCGCTCAAAAGATACAACACCGTTTATCAAAGAAAACAGAGTATCATCTTTTCCTAAACCTACGTTAAGGCCAGGGTGAATCTTAGTACCGCGTTGACGAACCAGAATTGAACCAGCAGTTACAAACTGGCCATCCTGACGCTTCACGCCAAGACGCTTCGCCTCACTATCACGCCCGTTACGAGAACTACCTACACCTTTCTTAGATGCAAATAATTGTAGATCAAACTTTAATAGCATGTCTTACACCTCCTTTAAATCGAGGACCTGAATATATTCCGCATACGATGAGGCGATAGCCGTTAGTCCTAATAGCATCGTCTCCACCAAAATATCGGCCTTGAGCCGCAAACCTGGCTCCAGAATTGGCAAACTGCAAACTATCTGGCCATCTCTTTGGCTGCCGGAGCAATCGATAGCGAGCACATCTTGTAGACCTAGAATAGTCGTCTGTACAACAGCCGATACACCCGCACAGACAATATCTTGTCCTCGCTCGGCAAAGCCGGAATGCCCAGATACTGAAAAACTTGCTACTCGCTTATCCTGATCACGCTTAACTGAAACAGTGATCATACTAGAGACTAATATTCTCGATCTTCACACTAGTAAATGGCTGACGATGGCCCCGCTTGACCCGAACTCGTTTTCTACGTTTGTAGCGGAAAGAAACAACCTTAGCCTCTTTACCCTGGCCTAACACGGTACCTGTAACAACAGCACCAGCTACTGTTGGCTGCCCCAGCTTAACGCCGTCAGCTCCAGCTACCATAAGCACTTGGTCGAAACTTATGGTCTCCCCAACCTGGGCAGCTAATTTCTCAACTTTTACTACTTGGCCTTGCTTAACCTTAAGCTGCTTGCCGCCCGTCTCAATTATGGCGTACATTGCGCCACCCCCTTATTTTACTCGCCGAAAAACAGGTGGCAAAATTGCGACTTTCAACCCGTTTCGAGCGGTTTCGGCAGGACTCAAAACACCTGAGCAGCTGCCTCCAGGCAATTATATTACCATAACTAACGATTTACGTCAATAAACTCTCCTGACAAACGCCCCTTTGCATATGTCCTAAAGGTGCGTGTAACTTCTACCAAAACTTTTTGACCAACTAAGCTTGCTGCTTGATCAACCTGAATAACGAATCCATCTTTACGCGCGATGGCATCTTTCGCTTTCCCCTGGTGTACGCTTTCCAGCCGCAATGATAACACGTCACCAACTTCTACAGGCAAGGCTACTTTCTCCACCATGTCACTGTTCCCCGCTAGCACAATAGCCCAGTCTTCCAGAGTTCTATCAGCATTGCCTCGCACATAAATATGACGCCCTGTTTCAGCTTCAAGACGTTCTAGATTACTACCACCTGTGCCAATTAGTACAGCTGCTACAATCGGGTTAACATCTAATAGAACTGCCTCATCTTGATGAGTACGGAAGTAATGAGCGAGGTCCATCTCAATTCTATTTCCAATGACCTCCTCGTGTAATACATATCCGGTACCATCACAACAGGGGCAGGGCTTCTGTAAGACCTCTCCGATAGCCTGACGCACTTTCTGGCGTGTCATTTCTACCAAGCCAAGTTGAGTGAGACCCAAAATAGCTGACTTAGTCTTGTCTGCCTTGACCGCTTGCTCTAGCTGATCCAATACCTGCTTTTGATGATCTGGCTTGGTCATGTCGATAAAATCGATAATGATAATGCCGCCAATGTTCCTTAGCCTTAGCTGGTGGGCTATTTCCTCGGCAGCCTCTAAATTCGTTTTGAGCACTGTATCAGCCAAATTGGTGCTGCCAACATACTTGCCGGTATTAACGTCAATTGCAGTCAGAGCTTCCGTTTGGTCGATGACTAGATAACCACCACTTTTTAGCCAGACGCGCCGTTTGAGTGCTTTGTCTAGCTCTGCCTCCAAGCCAAAAGTGGCAAAGATAGGGCGCTGCTGCTGAAAAAGAAAAACTCGTTCCCGGAACTCAGGTGCCGTGGCAGCTAGCAAATCCAAAACTGCTTGATATTGATCTACGCTATCAACTACCAGACGATCAACACTGTCGTCAAGCAAGTCGCGAATTACTCGCCCTACTAAGTCTAGATCCCGATGAATCAGCGAGGGGGCTTTTGCCTTACGACTACGTTGACGAATACTATTCCATAGCTTAGTTAAGAAATCAATATCCTGCTTGAGTTCTTCCGGACTGCAGCCGGTGGCTACTGTACGTACAATAACCCCCATCCGCTTGGGTTTTACCTCAGTGGCTATTTTTCGTAAACGTTCGCGCTCTGCTTCTTCCGTAATGCGGCGTGATACTCCAACATGGTTTACTGTTGGCATCAAGACGACGTATCTCCCAGGCAGGGTAACATGACGAGTTACACGAGCTCCTTTATTACCAAACGGCTCTTTGGTCACCTGTACTAAAATGTCTTTACCGCTATGAACTAACTCACGTATTGTGGCACGTTTTCTAGTTTTCGGCACACCTTCTGGATATTCATCAAGCCCTGGAACAGCATCTGCAACGTACAAAAAGGTATTGCGTTCTAGACCAACGTTAACGAACGCTGCCTGCATACCAGGTAGAACATTTTCTACGACCCCTTTGTAGATATTACCGACTACCCGCTGTTCTATAGGACGTTCCAAAAACATCTCTACTAACTTACCATTTTCCATCACGGCCACGCGGGTTTCACGGCCCTGACAGTTAACGACTATCTCTTTGCTCATAAAAAAATCCTCTCTTCATTAACATACACGTACTATCTGCCTGCCGCACCACCCATAGCGATATATTGAAAAGGAGTAATAAATCCACTTGCTACTTCCAAGTATAGCTCATCACGGCTGATAGCTAACGCTGATGTAGACAGGTCAAAATACTCCAGCAAGTCCTCTACCCTCAAGTTAGCCACGCTGCCTACGGCTAAACAAAGTCTTAATCTCTCATCTTCAAAATAGGCCTGTTGCACAAGCGGCCTAATATCCACATTTTTTAACCCGCCCTTACGCCTAACGTCTCTCAACACTGATTTCTTAGCGAGGAAACTCTCCAACAATTCGGCTACTCGCCCTCGCTCTGCCTCACCAAGATTCTCAACTGCATAATCAGCATAACGAATCAGGCCCATCAATGACTTAGTACCTTCCGGAACTGCCACTACGCCACTTACCTGTATGTCTAGTGGCGCCACGCTCGCAATCAGCGGTTGTAAGTCTGGCACTTTGTGCTTCGTTTCCAGTTCCAAGTACTCAGCCTGGCTAGTCAAACCTATAGGTAAAGGCATGGCCAGAGAAAGCATGGGGCGCGGTGAAAACCCTTGCGTAAATGCTAACGGTACCCCTGCCCTCCGCAAGATTCGCTCCCATGCCTGAAGCATGTCCAAGTGCCCTACAAAGCGTAACAATCCAACCTTACTATAACGCAACCAATACTTCACTGCTGCTGCTCCTTTGCCAAATGAGTCTCTGCTGGCAGATGCTGACAAACACCACAGGCACTGCAAGTCAGACGGCAGTCACTTGTCGTAGTCTGTTGCCAGGCAGTCTGACGCTCTTGCCACAACCAATCCTTGTCCACTCCAGGAGATAAGTGATCCCATGGGAAAATTTCTTCTCGCAAACGCTGTCTATTGGCATAAAACGTAGGATCGAGTTCAACCGTAGCAAAAGCTTGCATCCACTTGGCAAACGAAAAATGCTCGCTCCAACCATCAAACCTACAACCGAGCTTATGAGCCTCTAATAATACGGAACTTAGGCGCCTATCACCGCGGGCAAATACTGCCTCGAGAAAACTGAGTTCAGCTCCATGGTAGTTAAGCTTTAGCCGTCGCTCTTTGGCAAACAACCCTCGTAGGAAACGTTGTTTTTCTTCCAGGGCATACATAGAGTCCTGAGCCTCCCACTGGAAAGGAGTCCAGGGTTTGGGAACAAAGGCGGCGGCGCTGACAGTTACCTTAAGCGGCTTCCCCGGTCGATCAAGGTAACGATGCACCCAAGCTGTTTTCTGTGCCAAGTCAAAAATACCTGCTAAATCAGCTTCTGTTTCAGTTGGCAAACCAATCATGAAATAGAGCTTAACGCTTTGCCAACCTTCCGCCTGCGCGCTGGCTACCGCACGCAACAAATCTCCCTCAGTCACCTGCTTATTAATTACATCACGCAAGCGTTGACTACCTGCCTCAGGTGCTAGAGTCAAG
>DIPA01000034.1:17091-25538 GCA_002427055.1 Firmicutes bacterium UBA5500
CTCAGGTGCTAGAGTCAAGCCACTACGTCGACTCTGTTGTACCTTTTTTGCTTGCTCAACAGAAAAGGAATCAATGCGCAACGATGGTAGGGAGAACTTAATATGATCACAGCCAAACTGACTCAGCAAGTCATCTAAAAGAGCATCAAGATCGCTATAGTCCATGGTGCTGAGAGACATGAGAGAAACCTCGTTATGACCACTCGCACTTAGAGCAGCCTGGGTTAGTCGCAACAAATCTTCCCTACTGCGTTCACGCACCGGACGGTAGATAATCCCAGCCTGGCAAAAGCGACAACCACGCGTACAACCCCGAAATAACTCTAGCATCAGGCGGTCATGCACTATACCCAAGAATGGCACGATTGGTCGTGTCGGGTAAAACTCTGGCCTTAATTCTCTGAGCACCCTCTTAGATACTGTTCTCGGCACCTGTAATAAAGGCTCAACCTCTGCGATAGTACCATTATCATGATATTTTACCTGATAAAACGATGGTACATATACTCCTGGTATTTGACTAAGAGCAAAAAGAGTAGCTGCTCGGTCATGTCCCGCCGCCTTCTCACGAGCGTAGACGTCAATGATCTCTCCTAGAGACTCTTCTGCTTCTCCCAAAACCACAAAATCCAGAAAGTCGGCCAACGGTTCAGGGTTATATGCACAAGGCCCCCCTGCCATAACCAAGGGATGCTCTTCTCCTCTGTCTTTGGCTAGTAGAGGAATTTGCGCTAGGTCGAGCATATTTATTACATTGCTATAACTCATTTCGTACTGCAACGTAAAGCCCACAAGGTCAAACTCGTGTACTGGGCGTTGGCTTTCCAAGGCAAATAGAGGCAAGTTATGCTGACGCATCTGCTCTTCCATATCAACCCAAGGCGCAAAAACTCGTTCTGCAACGGTATCAGCTCGCAGATTTGCCACATGATATAGAATCTGTAGACCAAAGTGAGACATAGCGATTTCATAAACATCAGGAAAGGCAAAGGCTATAGTTACTTTGCCCTCGTGTTCTTTGTGGACCGAATTCCATTCATTACCGAGATATCTGGCTGGTTTTTCAACCGCGGCTAAAATTTGCTGCAAAGTACGTCCTCCTCAGATAGCACATCCTGTATATTAATCCCGAAGGCCATTTACGTATCATCTCTTAGATAAAGATTATCATCTGTATTATACCCAAAAAACACCTATCGGCCAAAAGCTATTTAAGCAGCTGCTTAAGCTGAATACCAAACCCCTGCGTGAAGATAGCCTGTAATACCTGTTCTTCACTGATGGTACCCAAGACTTCTCCCCCTGCTCCAATAACATATAGCAAGTGGTACTTCTTTGGAACAAAGTAGTTCAACAGGTCACCTACTTGACAATCAGGTGCAACAGCAAGTACAACCGTCGCCATTGTCCCGGACTTCGCCATCTCTCTTTGTTTGGAACCAAGATAAGCGAGCAGTTGCATGCTACTTTGTTCTAGCATACGGCGTGAGCTAAAGTAGAGAAAGCCAGCCATAATTATAAAATTGAGAGCTAATGGACTCACCAAAGCCAAAGCGGCGCCTACAAGCAGGAATACTAAGCTACACCAGCGACTAGCTCGAACAGCCCGAGTAGTTCCGGCCCGAAACCCAAGCTCCGACACCAAATGCGCTCGGTAAACACGGCCTCCATCAAGAGGAAGCGCTGGCAGAAGGTTAAAGATGACTAGTATTACGTTCATCTGCAGAAAAGACTCAAATAAATCCTGGGTAGGGAAAATGACTCGTAGCAGAACAGCAGCACCAATAAGCAGCAGGCTGGTCCAAGGCCCAGCCAAGGCAATGTGCATTTCTGCCTGTGGGTCCAGGCCCAGATTCTCCTCTAGGCTAGCTACTCCGCCAAACGGTAAGAGCTGTACTTCCCTAGGCGTTAAACCCAGCTGCTTGGCCGCCACCAAATGCCCAAACTCATGCACTAATACTGAGAAAAAAGCAAGAGCTCCCGGCAGCAAGTGCCCCGTTGCTGCCCAGATCAAGAGTGGCAACAAAAAAAGGTAGTGAACCCGCAGGTTCACTCCTAAGACTCTTCCCAAATACATAGTATAGCTAGCGTGGCAACACGGAGAACGGATCTACCGGCTGGCCATCAACGAGAACCTCGAAATGCAGATGAATATCCTGGGTCAGTCCGCTGCTGCCCATTTTACCAATCTCTTGGCCTTTAGTAACTTGAGCACCCGCATCTACACATGCCTGCTGTAAGTGCGCATAACGAGTGACAAGGCCCTCCCCGTGGTCTATGACTACATAGATGCCAAGCACTTGTTCTTCAGCCACTTCTCTTACTACACCCGCGCCGGCTGCCTGTATTGCAGTACCTTCCAAGCCCTGAATATCAATGCCATAGTGCATCTCTACCTGCCCTGTGATGGGATGATGACGCCAAGCAAAGGCGGACGTTATCTGCCCAGTACACGGATAGGCTAGACTAGCATCTGCACCCCCGCCTAGCAAACGCTGCCACACAGCCACAATCTGACCGGCATCCGGCTGCCAATCTGCCCAAGCTGCCCACTTGGTGTCGGCTGCAGCACCGGGCTGAAAGCAATAGGCCAGATAAGTTTGGCAAGAAGCTGCCCAATTAAAGGGAAGGAAGTTGAGAGCGGTTACTGCAAGCATTAATAGAGCACAGAAAAACCATCGCCTTACTCCAGAACTATCTGGCTGCTGTCCCGTCGCAAGGTAGCGCCGATAAGGCTCACCACGCCCTGCCAAGTTATTTCTTCTCCTCATACTACTAGAATTACGGTTTAACCAAGACGGCACCGCTGCCACCCCCAAACACCCATCTTTGTACTTCATATATATGGACGAGTTCAGAGGTATATTCCTTTGTAGAGGAGTTAAGCGATTAAAACAAGATCTTCTGCCTCCGCATACCTACGTTCAGAACCAAGGCAATCGCCAAACAGTAAGATAAGTACGAACTACCGCCGGATGTTAGCAGCGGCAACGGTATCCCAGTTACTGGCATAACAGACACAGTCATGCCAATATTAATGAACAGTTGGAACAAGGTTAATGCTATTACACCTACCACCATCAAGCTACCAAACACGTCCTTGGCATCCAGTGCAATACTGAGCATACGCTGCAACATAAAAACAAATAATCCGATTACAAGCAGTGCCCCAACAAAACCAAATTCCTCAGCTAATACGGAGAAGATAAAATCGGTGTGTTGCGCTGGTAGGAAGTTCCTTATATTCTGAGTACCCTGCATATAACCCCTCCCAAACAAACGGCCTGAACCAACGGCTATAAGCGATTGCGTTACATGATAACCGCCAAAAGCACGATATTGAGGAGCCTCTGGATCTAAGAAAACAAGCAAGCGCATCTTCTGATAATCTTTCAAAATGAACTTCCACATTAGGGGTGAAGCCAATATGCCCATGCCTATCAAACTCGCCAAGTACTTCAATTCGGTGCCAGCTGCATAAAGCATACCCATGAAAATAGCCACAAACACAAGGGCCGTGCCTAAATCAGGCTGGATAAGAATCAGAAGCATCGGCACCGCAACTACGATACCAGCCTTGACTAGATCTGGCCAATTACGTATCTGTTCGTGCTTCTCGAGGTAATACGCTAAGACAATTATAATGAATATTTTAGCAAATTCGGAAGGCTGCAACGGAAAGCCAGCAATAGACACCCAGCGTTGGGCTCCGCCCCTTTCCTGCCCGAACACCAATACAGCAGCCAGTAAAGTAAGGTTCAGTAGGTAGAGAGGCTTAATTAGTTTGGTTAGCAAACGATAGTCAAAATAGAGTGAGGCCGCGATCATAACATTGCCCATAATAACCCATAGAATCTGTCGTTTTGTATAGTATAAAGGGTTACGGGGCATCACTCCTGCACTAGCGCTACGCAGAACAATAACGCCAACGACAGAAATAAGCAGCATCGCCAACCATAACTGCCAGTCTAAGTTTTTAAGTAGCTTACGATCAAACCGCACCCTTCTCACCTCACTCTATTCATCTATATAGTTTACCATAATTACAAGTTCATTTTCAGCAACAAGCCAATATCAAGGAAAATAACAAGGGGGCTGTTGTGCGACAGCCCCCTTATATCCTAATTACTAAAGAACCCGCGTATTCCTGCGTACAGCTTTAATAGGTATGTTTGTTATAAGAGCAGATGTATCATCTGTCTGCTCAAGGTCGATAGCTAAACCCTGCTCATCAATTTCCACAAACTCGGTAAGTACATCTAAGATACGTTGCTTAATTAGGTCTAAGAGCTCTGGAGATAAGCTTGAACGATCGTGAATGAGGATTAGCTGTAAACGCTCCTTGGCTTGCGTTTTGCTTCCTCTTTTCCCTCCCCAAAGGCGCCTTAAATCAAACATCTTGTCGCCCCCTTAGCTAATACCAAAAAGCTTTTTGAGACGACTAAAGAACGAATCGTCCTCCTGCCAATCAACGAAAGGAATTTCATCTCCCATCAGGCGTCGGCTGATATTACAAAAAGCTTGTCCGGCCTTCATCGTCTGATTCAAAGCAATAGGCTCTCCTCTATTCGAAGAAATCACAATTCCTTCATCTTCAGGCACAATTCCCAGGAGATCAATTGCTAAGAGATCTACTATATCTTTGATAGCTAACATTTCTCCTCGCTTAACCATACTAGGTTTCAAGCGGTTAACAACTAGTTGAATACACTTTATCTCCTCTGCTTCTAACAGACCTATGACCCGATCAGCATCGCGTACTGAGGAAACCTCAGGATTAACTACCACAATGGCTTGATCTGCACCGGCTACAGCATTCTTAAAACCTCGCTCTATACCGGCAGGGCAATCCAACAAAACAAAATCGAACTCCTGTTTGAGCTCATCAACAAGCTGCTTCATCTGCCTAGGAGTCACCGAGTCCTTATCTCTCACCTGCGCCGACGGCAAGAGTACCAGGTTCTCTAAACGTTTATCTCGGATAATGGCCTTCTTCCAAGTGGCGCGTCCCTCTATCACATCGACCAAATGGTAAACCACCCGGTTCTCTAATCCCATGAATAAGTCTAAATTGCGTAAGCCAATGTCGGCATCAACCAAAGCGACTTTCTGTCCAAGTGCCGCTAGACCTGCTCCGATGTTAGCTGTAGTAGTTGTCTTGCCAACGCCGCCCTTCCCGGACGTTACAACAATAGCCTTGCCCATGCTTGACCTTACCTCACTTTCATCATCTATTCATAGCTAGAACGCTGGCAGGGCTCTATAACTATCTGCTCGCCCCGCAAGCGCGCTACTTCTGGCTCCAGTGCTGCTACCGGAGAATCACCATCGGGACGGCGTGCTAAAATCCCTGCAATACTTACCTGAGCAGGTGCCATTACGTTAGCAGCTACAAAAGCAGATTTATTTCCAGCATAGCCAGCATGAGCTGTGCCCCGCAACGCCCCCATAATCACAATGTTACCCTCAGCAACTATTTCTGCGCCCGGATTGACGTCTCCAATGACGATTATGTGTCCAGGATGATATAATTGCTGCCCCGATCGAACAGGTTTCTCGACCACCAAGGCCGTCATCTCCGAATTAGACTGCTTCTGCGCAGCCTTGCTTTGCTCTAGGCGCACCAATTGAACTCCCTCATAGCGGTTGAGGATTTGTGATACAGTTGCCATCTGATCAGCGGATAGAGTACGCCGTCCGGTATTTATTACAACGCGAGCCCCTTGAAAGAAGTTCTGGCTAGTCGCTAAACGTTGTTCAAGAGAATCAACTACACTTGGGAACTCTACCTCATCGTTCAGGTAAATATGAATGCCTTCTCTTGTCCCTCTAAACAATACAGCTTCTTCTGGCAACTTCAGCCCCTCCAAACAAAATCTCATTACCTCTCGTATTTCGCTTCTAAATGACCAGTTCCTGCTTTTCTCGACAAAAATGGGCAGAAAACTGCCCTGTCAGCAGGCAAAGCGCCAACAGGGCAGTTATGATTAGTGTACAAAGAATTAACTTACGGCGAAACAGTCTCAACTTCGGGTAAGCCTTCAAAATATGCCTTCATGATAGCGTGACCGACTGGCACGCCGGCTGTTGCACCCCAACGACCATGTCCCACAAAAACTGCCACAGCAATCTCCGGATCATCAAAAGGTGCGTAGCCTATGAACCAACTATGCGGTGAAATACCGGGGCCCACTTCAGCAGAGCCGGTTTTTGCTGCCACTTCTACTTTCTGGCCATCACGCATAACAGGGTCATAGGTAAACAGGTAGTAGGCCGATCCGTTACCCGGACCACCAGGACGAGCCGGCAAGGTGACCTCATGCATCCCATTACGCACAATCCCTAGGGCCGCTGGATCTAGATCTACTTCTGCCAGTAGCTTCGGCTCAACCTGAAAACTAACATTGCCGGAGGGATCTACGATTTTCTGCACGACATGTGGCTGATAGTGATAGCCACCATTGGCCAAGAGAGACGTATATGCTGCCATTTGCAGTGGAGTGAACTCGACTATACCTTGTCCGATAGCTACGTCCCACACCTCGCCTGGGTAGGGCGTATAATTATATACACGACGGAAATTCTCACTAGTAGGAATTATTCCTGGTGCTCGTAGATAACCGGTGGCGAAATCAAGCGGTATTTCAGACCCGAATTGCAGGAGCTTGACCATATCGCCGATCTTATCCATTGCCTCAGCTCGGCCATACTTGCTCACTAGACGTTGAGCAATGTCGTAGTAAACAACGTTGCAGGAAACCTTAATACCCTCCTCTAACGTCAGATGGCCGTGTCCCGAGCGATTGGCACAATACTTCTTGGTATTACCAACTTGGTAATAACCAGGGCAATAAAACTTCTCCGTAGGAGTAACGATGCCCTCTGTTAGGGCGAGTAAGGACATCAACGGCTTGAAAGTTGACCCGACAGGATACGCATTAAGTGGAATATTACTTGTCCAAAGGTTGGAGGACTTGGCCCAATTGCCCGGATCAAACTCGGGATAAGAAGCCCAAGCCAATATTTCGCCTGTCTTAACATTAAGAACAACGGCTGCAGCCTTATTCGGTTTCTGCTTATAGCGAGCGTCTTTATCATTTAACTTCTCTACAATATCGAGAATGGCCTGTTCAGCCGCTATCTGTAGTTCAGAGTCAATGGTCAGAACCATCTTGTTGCCAGCTACCGGAGGAGTCTCACTAACAGCAGCAACTAGACGCTGATAGTTATCCACTTCCACCAAGCGATACCCATCTTGACCACGCAAACTTAAGGCAGGGTCTACATTCTCGAACGCATTCTCCAGACCGAAAATACCAACCGTTGCATCTGAGCGATAGCCGGCTGCCTCATACTCCTCCTGTTTGTTCGGCGTAATAGCACCAAGCCCACCGATAAGATAACAGGCCAAGTTACCGTAGCGATAGTCACGTACGGCCTGCCGCTCTACTACCACCCCCGGCAGATCCATACGTCTCTCATCTATCTGAAACACGGTCTCGTCTGAAACATCTACCGCCAATCGGATTGGCTGATACCTACGCCAAACGTTGTCAACAATGGCCTGGCGTATACTCTCCTCACTGACCCCGTATTCTGCCAAAATAGTCGCTAAGATTGGAATGGCCTGCTCTCGCTGTGCCTCTTCTGGAGGAACTAAATAGGAGACTACATAGGCAGGGCGACTCGAGACTAGTGTCACACCATCGCTAGACTCAATATCGCCTCGAGGAGCATCGATAACCATCTTGCGACTACTATTGCTTTCAGCACGAACCAAGTAATAGTTGCCTTTGACCAACTGCACGTAGCCTAGTCGTGATACCAGGACAATCGCCAGAAAAAATACCGCTACGCTAATATGATTCACGCGCTTTTCAAAGAAATCCTTTTCCATGGTTTCTTACCCCCTCCCCCCAGCGACCTCCCGGTCTATCTGACCGAACAACAAGGCATGAATGACAGCAGTTACCACACCATTTACCAATACGGTAGCCGGAAAACTAAGCCAGAACTGCCCATTCAGCCAAAACCCATAGAATCCTCCTGTTATGAGGGTCACAAGGATCCAATAGGAACCAGACGTAACCAAACCAATAATAAACGGGACAAAGACTGTGTCACGGTACACTACTCTACTAAAGTAACCTACACAGTAGCCAACGATATACAGAGGCACAGCATAAAAACCAAGAGCCGGTCCGATTATCATGCCCCGTAATAGCCCCGCACATATGCCAATAGCAGCACCCTTTGTCGGCCCTAATAACAGGGCGTAAGCTATGGTTAAACATAATGACAAATCTATCTGCCGTAATACAATTCCCAGTTGAGGAACTAGAGTAGTCTGCAAAACTGTAAACAACAACAGCAATAAGGCCGGTAAAAGATAACGCCTAAGCATTACTGTTCACCAGCATTCAAAACTAGCAGAACATCTTCCAAAG
>DIPA01000034.1:25637-32430 GCA_002427055.1 Firmicutes bacterium UBA5500
CTAGCAGAACATCTTCCAAAGAATCGAAACCGACCACAGGCCGCACGCTTGCCTCTAATTGCAGGCCATCCGCGGTTGGTTCAACAGACTCCACATAGCCAACCAAAATACCCTTAGGCAAATTTAGCGCTGCCGTACCTGCCGTGATGATGGCATATCCAGGTTGAACTGCCGCTTCGCGTGAAAGGCGAATCAACCGAAGCATGCCAGGCCTGTCTGGATCAGCCTCAAGCGTTCCCCGTACTCGCGTTTCTTGTACCTGAGCAGCAATCGGACCACGAGAATCAATAACTAACACCACTTTTGAACATGTAGGCAATACCTCATAGACCCTGCCAACAAAACCCTGGTGTGTAATCACAGGAGTGTTCATTTTCACACCATGCTTGCTACCCTGATCAATAACCAGCTCCTGCTGCCAGGGATTCTGACCAATGTTAATAACCTTAGCCAGTTTTAGCGCTAAAGTAGGGTTGGCCTCTTTGTAGTCTAGGAGATCACGTAACCGCTGGTTCTCTCTTTCCGACTCAACCAGCAAATTGGCTTGCATTTGCAGAGCTGCAAGCTTCGATTCCAGCTCGAAATTGCGTGCCCGCAGCACGAATAGCCCTCGCAGGTTATGCACGAAGCCATTAATACGCTGCACCAGTACGGTGCTTGCCCGTGAAAAGGGAGCTAAGCCTTGCATAATAATACCTTCAAGACGCGAGGGATAAACGCGCTGACCAGCAGTGTGGCTCGCAAATCCAATAAGAACCACCAATATTAAGCTAAAAACAACAAATCCCTTGTTTCTCCTCCAGAAGGACTGCACCTTATCGCCCTTCTTTCTCTATAGTTCTTATCTACGTGGGGAAGCTGCAACTAGGCGCTGCAAATTGGGGTTCTCCATGATCTTGCCCGTCCCCAAAGCCACGCAAGCTAGCGGTTCCTCTGCCAGATGCACAGGCATGCCAGTTTCCTCACTGATCAACTTATCAAGTCCTTTGAGAAGCGAGCCACCACCAGTCATCATAATGCCTCTATCCATAACATCTGCAGCCAACTCAGGTGGAGTCCGCTCCAGTGTCGATTTTACTGCATCAACAATGGCTCTAACTGGCTCAGCTAATGCTTCTCTGACCTCCGTCGAGGTTATTTCTAGCGTCTTTGGCAAACCGGTAACTAGGTCACGTCCACGCACATCAAGACGTTGCTCTTCCTCAAGAATATAAGCGGAACCGATGCTCTTCTTAGTTTCTTCCGCTGTGCGCTCACCAATCATCAAGTTATAGTGGCGCTTAATATACGCCATAATAGCGTCATCAATTTCATCGCCGCCTACACGAATCGATTTGTGAGTCACAACGCCACCCAGTGAGATGATCGCCACCTCCGTGGTACCACCACCGATATCGACAATCATGTTGCCCGTGGGTTCCTCGACAGGAAGCCCAGCACCAATAGCAGCCGCCATCGGCTCCTCCACAATAATCGCATCGCGAGCACCCGCCGATTTGGTGGCATCGTATACCGCTCTTTTTTCCACCTCAGTAACTCCGGATGGTACACAAACTACGACTAGTGGCGATAAAAAAGGTCGCCCTTTGATAGCTGTGAAAATAAACTTGTGCAACATCTTCTGCGTGGTATCGAAATCGGCTATTACACCATCCCTGAGTGGACGGATGGCAATGATATTACCGGGGGTACGTCCAACCATTCTCTTTGCGGCCTCACCCACTTCGAGTACTTCTCCCGAATCACGCTTGATAGCCACTACTGATGGTTCGTTAAGTACGATGCCTTTGCCTTTCACATAGACTAAACAATTTGCTGTACCAAGGTCTATTCCCAAGTCCTTGGAAAATGTTTTCTGGAAAAAATTCGCCATTCTGCTTGCCCTCCTGCGACTAGACTAATCCCTTTTCTTTCATGCTTATAGTTCTACCATCACCAAAAACAACATGATCTAAAACCTCTATACCGATAATTTTGCCTGCCTCCACTAAACGACGCGTAACATCGATGTCTTCCCTGCTTGGCGTGGGGTCGCCACTCGGATGGTTATGAGCAACCAGCACAGCGGCAGCACTATGCCTAATGGCATACTTAAACACCTCTCTAGGGTGAACGATCGATGCATTTAGACTACCACGAAAAACGGTTCTCTTAGAAAGCACGTTATTCTTCGTATCCACTAAAACGACAACGAACTCCTCGTGTGCTAACTGCCTGAAGTATGGCATTAACAGAATGGCTAGATCATTCGGTTGGCGAATTACTGCCTCATGAAAACGGCTTTCAGCAATGCGCACCGCAAATTCAGATAGCGCTGCCAACTGGCAAGCTTTAGCAACTCCAATACCGGGCTCTAGCTGCAGTTCATCAGTCGATAGTTCCAACAGACCACGTACATTGCCAAAGCGGGTTAGTAATCTGTCCGCCAAATGGATAGCCGACTCACCACGTACACCCGTGCCGAGTATAATCGCCAATAGCTCTGCATTATTCAATGCTTTCGGTCCCAGCCGCATCATGCGTTCGCGCGGTCTTTCTTGCTCGGCCATTTCTTTAATCAACAACGGTCTTGGCATACTCTTTCCCCCATTCCATGCATCAAAAGGAAACTTATGCCTAGCTCCAAACAGCCTCACATTGCTGTCGTAACTCAGCTAACCTGCTAAGCGGTAGTCCAACAACGTTGAAATAGCATCCATCTATCCTATCTACAAATAGCGCCGCCATACCTTGAATACCGTAAGCACCCGCCTTATCATACGGCTCTTCAGTCTCCAAGTAACTAGCCAACTCTGCTTCTGTTATCTGCCGCATATGAACGCGCGTACGGACTATATCACTTATCTCGCGTCCAGAGCTACTATCAACTAGGGCCACTGCTGTAAAAACATCGTGCCAATCACCCGATAACATACGTAGCATGCTAGCTGCCTCTTCTTTGCCCTTAGGCTTACCCAGTAGTTCTCCAGCGTGCACCACGATAGTATCAGCTCCCAGCACAATGCCTGACCTAAACTGGGTAGCCACCTCTCTAGCCTTTCCCAAGGCATTATATAATACAAAAGCCTCAGGTTCGCTAGCAACCGTCAATTCCCTAAAATTACTAGGACGGACGATACAGTCCCAACCAATTTGCCTGAGCAGAGCCCGCCGCCGAGGCGAGGCAGATGCTAAAACTAGCTGCTTCATAAGCGCTTAAAAAGAATCAAGGCTATAATCAGGCCTAAGACCCCTGCTACTGTAAGACGGAAAGAAAAACCGAAAGTTAGTGTAAACATGTCCAGACTGAGAACTAGAGGTGGGTTAATACCATACGCCTGACTTGAAAGGTTGAGCCAAGGAGCAATGCCTCCCAAGGCTTGTCCCAGCAGGCTACCCAAAAAGGACCCCAACACTAAGAAAAATACTAATAGCCACCCCTTTTTTCCTCTGCGCATTATGAACCTCTCCTTTTCAGCTGGCCTCAGGCAAAGTGCAGCCCTTTACTCATCTTCTATTCTAGCATAGCTCGAGTCAATAAGCGTAACTTGTGTTTGACGGGAGTTTCATCTCTCATAAGAAATGCACCTCCAAATGTTAGTTGTGATGTCTAACATCTGGGGTGCACTTCACGAACGCATTGTTCCTGCTTGTCTTTCCCAACTAGCTACTGCATGTTGATAGTATGCTTAGGGCACTTCTCAGCACACAATCCACAACCTACACATTTGTCGTGGTCGACTCGATGCTTGGCTTTGAGTTCACCCTCTATAGCGCCAACTGGGCAGGCTTTCTTGCAGATTGAACACCCAACACAATCATCACCAATGATTGCTTTAGGCCTTGCTTCTAATTGTCCAACGATAGCTTTGGTAGGACATTTGGTTACACATAAGCCACACTTACGACACTTGCTGTAATCAATGCGCGCCAGATTGTTTTCTAGCGTAATTGCATCAAAAGGACAAGCCTTCATACATAAACCACAACCAATGCAACCGGTGCTGCAAATAGCTCGTACGTCCTTACCCTTGGCCTCCGAAAGGCACCTAACCTGTACCAATGCATCTACAGGTCGCAGCGCGGTTATTTTTCGTGGACAAGCCAAGACGCACTGCTCACAGCCAGTACATTTGGCCTCATCAATAACAGGCAGCCCATTATCCCCCATACTAATTGCGTCGAAAGGACAGGCCCGCAAGCAATCTCCATAGCCGAGACAACCAAAGGTACATAGCTTATCGCCGCCCCCAACTGCTTGTGCGGCCCGGCAAGTCTGTACTCCCGTATATTGAAAACGCTTCCCGCATTCTTCCTTCCCACCACGGCAATAAACCGTTGCTACCTGCCTAATAGCACTAGTATCAACTGCTACACCCATGACAGCTGCAATCTTCTCAGCCACCGTAGCACCGCCAACCGGACACGAATTGGTAGGCGCTCCCTGTAATATGGCGTCGGCATATCCACTACAACCTGGATAACCACATCCCCCACAGTTGGCACCCGGCAGGATAGCCAATAGCTCCTCAGCACGCGGATCAACCTCGACGGCGAATTTCTTGGACGCATAGGCTAACACAGCTCCAAATAGCAGACCAAAGCCGCCTAGGACACCAACGGCTTTAGCTATCATGATTAAATTGCTCACGAGATTCACCTCCTGCTTATAGCAATCCTTGAAAACCAAGGAATGCAATGGAAAGCAAGCCTGCAGTAATCAGCGCAATAGGGAAACCCTGAAACGGCTTAGGGATATCAGAGAAAGCTAAGCGCTCACGAATGCCGGCGAAGATTACAATAGCCAACGTAAACCCAAGGGCAACAGCACAGCCATTAATCATAGACTCAAGTAGATTGTAATGATTATCCACATTAATGATAGTAACACCTAATACAGCACAGTTAGTTGTAATCAACGGTAAATAAACGCCCAATCCTTGATAGAGTGTTGGGCTAGATTTCAGAATAACCATTTCCACGAACTGAACCAAAGCAGCTATAATCAAAATAAAGGTAATAGTTTGCAGGTACATCAAGTCAAACTTCTCTAGCACATATGTCTGCACTACCCAAGTAGCGGCTGAAGAGACAGTCATGACAAAAGTAACTGCCAGCCCCATACCAATAGCTGTCTCCACTTGTTTAGAAACCCCAAGAAAAGGGCAGATACCTATGGATCGTGAAAGCACAATGTTGTTAATCAATATTCCACTGATAAAAATAATCACTAATCTCGTACCCATGTTCTTCGCCCCCTACACTGTACGCCGCGCGCGCACATAGTTGAGCAGAGCAATCAGTAGCCCAAGCGTCATGAAAGCACCCGGTGCCAAGCTCATGATCAGCATCGGCTGGAAACCAGCTCCAAAAAGTGTCTTACCGAACCAGGTGCCGGCGCCAAGAATCTCACGAATACTACCCAGAATTGTTAAGGCTCCTGTAAACCCAAGCCCCATGCCTAAACCGTCAGCAACAGAATCCAGAGGGCCATGCTGAGACGCAAAGGCCTCGGCTCGCTGCAGAATGATGCAGTTAACCACGATCAGGGGAATGAACAACCCGAGCACCTGATGTAGGCTAGGCACAAAGGCCTGCATTACCATATCAACAACAGTTACGAAGGTGGCAATGACAACAACATAGATCGGGATACGAATCTTACTGGGCACTATATTACGAATCAGTGAAATCATCAAGTTGGAGCAAACCAAGACGAACGTAACAGCTAAGCCCATCCCTAACCCGTTAACAGCTGCCGTTGTGACAGCCAAGGTTGGGCACATACCTAACAACAGGCCAAAAGTTGGATTCTCCTTGATTAAGCCCTTGCTAAACTCTTTGGCAAAATTCACAGCTCGCACCCCCTATTTACCCCATCCAGCACAGAATAGCTGGAGAGCTTGATTTATGCCTTCCGCCACAGCTTGGCTAGAGATGGTAGCAGAAGTAAGCGCCACAATATCATGCCCCGCAGTAGTTGTGCCCTTTACCACTCGTAGCGGCGCATTAGCATCCTTGCCTATGAACTGACTGGTAAAACTTTCCTTAGAGATATTGGCACCCAATCCCGGTGATTCTTGGTGGGCTAGTACCTGCAGACCGACAATCTTTCCTTCTTGATCAATGCCGACCATGAGCTTAATCGGTCCACCGTAGCCCTTTGGTGCTAGTCTCATGACCAAACCTACCGGTTCCCCCGATTCGGCTAAGCCAACAGAGACTGCTTCAAGAGCCGGGTAATCGGCCAGATCGACAGCCATGTTTTCTTGCCCATCAACAAAGCTACTCGCTATAGGCAATACGGCTTGCTGCGCAGCTAACTCAGCCTCAACCTGTTGCGCCTCAATCACCGGAACTGTAATTAGGTTAAATCCAGCTAGCAATAATGCGGCCGCACCCGTAAAAACCATCAAGACCAAGCCCAAACGAAATGTCTCGTTCTTCATCATTTCGTGGCACCCCCAAACCTCACTGGTTGAGTATAGCGATCGATGAGTGGTGTCAAGGCATTCATGATCAGAATGGAGTAGGATACTCCTTCTGGATATCCGCCCCACAAACGGATGATACTAGTGATCAATCCGCAACCGATTCCCATAATTAAACGTCCTCGCTTAGTAACCGGAGACGTGACCATGTCCGTAGCCATGAAAAAGGCACCTAGGAGTAATCCCCCTGCGAGAACATGGAAGAGGGGATCGCCCCCAAAAAACGTAGTAAAAATAGCGACTGTACCAATGAAACCTGCGGGGATGCGCCAATCAATGATACCGCGCCAGAGTAAATAAAGCCCTCCTACAAGCAGAGCTAA
>DIPA01000034.1:32553-34075 GCA_002427055.1 Firmicutes bacterium UBA5500
GCTAAAGCCGACGTTTCACCCAAACTCCCAGGAATAGCCCCTAAGAAAAGCGAACTATATGCCATCTTGGTTCCTTCTAAGCGTAAGGCCCCTAGTGGAGTCGCCGTTGTCAAAAAAGTGAACGGTGCCACCCAGGCCGTCATTTGCGCCGGCCAAGAGGCCAACAAGACTGCCCGAGCAACTAAAGCTGGGTTAAACGGGTTATTCCCCAAACCGCCAAAAACCTGCTTGCCAATGCCAATTGCAACAATCGCTCCTATGGCAACTATCCAAAGTGGCAAGCTCGCTGGTACGTTAAAGGCCAAAAGCAAACCAGTTACGGCTGCACTGTAGTCACGAATAGTAATAGTGCGACCGGTTAGCTTTTGAATCAAGGCCTCTGTTCCTACCGCTACACCAACTGACACCAACATAAGCCACAACGCTCTCATGCCAAAGAAAAATACAGCTAAGGTAGCAGCCGGTGCTAGCGCCATCAATACCTCTAACATTATCCTGCTCGTGTCTTCGCCATGATGTTGATGTGGGGATGAGGCCATTAACAACCTTTCTTGTTCCATCTCTCTCCCCCCTACCTACGCTTTTTAGCTAAAATGGCACTTTTGGCCAAACGTATATTCTGCAGAAGTGGGCGTCTTGCAGGACACACCCAAGAGCAACAACCGCATTCACGACAGTCGAGAATATGATAAGCCTCAGCTTGCTCAAGGAGACCACGCTCAGCAAATTGCGCCAGAAAAATTGGCTGTAACAGCATAGGGCAAGCGTCCACACAGCGGGCACAACGAATGCATGGTCCAGCTTCTAGCGGTGCCGATTCTGCCTCTGACAAGGCCAAGATACCGGAAACCCCCTTGGTGACAGGTACACTCATATTTCCTTGAGTCATACCCATCATCGGGCCACCCTGGATTACCTTCCCGGGCTGTCCATTTAGCCCACACTCAGCCAATAGATCACCAAAAGAGGTGCCTAGGCGTACCAATAGGTTCTGTGGCTTGTCAACCATAGACCCCGTCACAGTAACTACTCTCTCAATCAAAGGACATCCGTTAAGCACAGCCTCTGCAACAGCAGCAGCTGTTCCCACATTGTTAACTATTACCCCTACATCGGCCGGAAGCTTCCCAGATGGTAGCTCCCGCCCACTAACAGCCTTTATTAGTTGCAACTCTAGTCCCTGTGGATACTTTACCTGCAAGGGAACAACCTGAACATCAGTATATGCAGCGCAAGCCTTATTTAGGGCGTCAATAGCATCCGGTTTGTTTACCTCAACACCGATATATCCCTTATTCACACCGACCGCCTTCATTAGGAGACGTAAGCCTTGTACTACATCATCTGGTCTTTCGACCATGATTCGATGATCACACGTCAAATAAGGCTCACATTCGGCACCGTTGAGGATTACCATATCAATTTTTGCCTGTGGTGGCGGTACCAGCTTAAAGTGAGTAGGGAAAGCTGCCCCTCCCAAACCAACAATACCTGCTTCGCGTACAATGTTCACTATTTCAGC
>DIPA01000034.1:34168-35610 GCA_002427055.1 Firmicutes bacterium UBA5500
GGACTGGTGTCCGTCAGCCGAACTCAACTGCTCAATTCTCTTGCTACCCGCAATAGGAGCGGCCAGCTCATCTAGGCTATCATTTTCGACTACGATAGCCATTACATCTTTGCCTGAGGGATGAGGACGCAATTCAATAGCGATAACTTTGCCCGACACAGATGAATGAATTGGGGCACTAATTCTCGCTTCTGAGTCAGCTATTTTTTGTCCTCTTAATACACGCTCACCTACACTAACAAGCGGTTGGCAAGGTGCTCCAATATGCTGGCTCAAGGGAAAAACCAACACTTTGGGCACTTGGGCTCTAGTGATAGCAAGCGAGGCTGTTCTATCCTTGTTGTAGGCTGGATGAATGCCACCGGTAAACGTCTTAGCCCTAGCCATACGATTTCACCTCTCGTATCATTTTTGTGACCAACTCACACTAAAAAGCGAGCCTTCGCCCACCTCCACCATATTTATCAAAATAACCTGCGGATGACCAACATCCTCAACCTAAATAGATTCTACGGTCTACCTTGTTATTGTAACTTCTTTTGACAGTAGCGACAAGCACATAGTTATTTATGTCACTAAGTCCTAATAAGCAAACAACGATTGATGAATTATGATTCAGACGACTCACTAAGACTAACCAGAAACCAAAATAATACCAAAAGGCAACCCTGCTTTATGGCAGGGCTGCCTTCGCAGCTTAAGAATAAGCGTCACACTATTGCTGTTTGATCTGACGAGGATACTTACCGCGTGCCGTATAATGCGTATGTAATAGGTGATGCGCTCGCTCTCCACCTATTTCCCCAAGGTAAATATCATATAACTCCTTAACAGCCGGATTCTCGTGCGACTTGCGCATTGGTAGATCTTTATCTGCCCGATAGATGCCTTCAATACGTGCAGTTCTCAGAGCATCGAAATCGTTTACGTCAGCAGGACGCGGCTGCCCGCCCCCACTAATGCAACCACCTGGGCAGGCCATTATCTCAATAAAGTGATAGTCAGCATCACCCTTCTTAATGGCATCCAAAAGCTTGCGCGCATTACCAAGACCATGCGAGACTGCTACACGCAGGGTGATGTCAGTTCCCGGCAAACTAACCTCGGCCTCCTTAATTCCTTCTAGCCCACGAACCTCCTTAAAATCAACATTAGCGAGTGTTTCACCGCTTACCCACTCATAGGCCGTTCGCAAGGCAGCTTCCATAACTCCCCCGGTTGCCCCAAAGATAACAGCTGCACCGGTCGATAAACCAAGTGGACTATCAAAGTCTGAATCAGGCAACTGAGTTAGATCAATGCCTGCCTGCTTTATCATACGGGCTAACTCACGAGTAGTAAGCACTATGTCAATATCTGGTGCCCCGCTTTCTCCAACCATTTCAGGACGGGCA
Organism: Firmicutes bacterium UBA5500; assembly: GCA_002427055.1. Taxonomy (GTDB): domain Bacteria; phylum Bacillota; class UBA994; order UBA5500; family UBA5500; genus UBA5500. Next base: position 35,563 of record DIPA01000034.1, read on the forward strand.
CGTTCGAATTTCTTCGCTGTACATGGCATTACTGATACCATTATGATG
>DIPA01000034.1:35698-40036 GCA_002427055.1 Firmicutes bacterium UBA5500
CTTCTGGTGCAACACCGATTTGTTCCGCATAATAGCTCTTCACTAGAGCACCTAGCATCTGCTGTGGAGACTTACAGGTTGAGAGATGGTCGAGCAGATCCGGATAATAATGCTCAATGAACTTGATCCAACCCGGGCTGCAAGAAGTAATCATAGGAAGCGTACCGCCTTTAGTGAGCCTACCTACTAACTCACTAGCCTCTTCCCAGATAGTAAGATCTGCAGTAAAATCTGTGTCAAAAATAGCATCAAACCCTAGACGCCGCAGCGCTGTAGCCATCTTACCAGTCACTACTGTGCCGGGAGCATAACCGAACTCCTCACCGATAGCCACTCGCACTGCAGGTGCAGTTTGTACAACAACATGCTTTGATTTGTCACTTAAGGCTTCAAACACCGCCTCGGCATTGTCTACCTCGCTCAGTGCTCCAGTCGGACAAACCATCAAACACTGCCCACATAACACACAAGCGACGTCATGCAAGAGGCTATCTGCCTCAGGCGCCACTATTGTATCAAAACCACGCTCAACGGCGCCTAACACACCCACCCCTTGAACCTGCTTGCATACAGAAATGCACCGTCGGCAGAGAATGCACTTGCTGGGATCGCGCACAATCGACAAAGTGCTACGGTCAATAGGATAGTTAATCCTCTCCCCTTCAAATCGTATCTGCCGCATGCCCATTTCCTCGGCTAAAGCCTGCAACTCACACTTGCCATTACGATCACAGATCAGGCAATCCTGTGGGTGATTAGAAAGAATCAACTCCATGTTAGTACGCCGTGCTTCCCGCACCGCAGGAGTGTTGGTGTATACCTCCATACCATCACTAGCTGGTAGTACGCAAGCAGCTAACAATCCGCGCATACCTTTTACCTCTACTAGGCAAAGACGGCAAGCCCCAATTTCATTGTATTTTTCCATATAGCATAAGGTAGGAATACGGATACCAGCTGCTTTTGCCGCACCTAATACACTAGTCCCTTTGGGAACAGTGACAGACTGCCCATCAATAGTTAATTTAATCATCGTCCTGTCTCACTCTCCTTACTGCCCTAATGTTTTGCGATAGCATCAAATGGGCACTTCTCCATACACATGCCACACTTAATGCATTTCTCGCTATTGATCAAATAAGGCGATTTAGGCTGGCCGGAAACGGCCTCTACCGGACATACTCGAGAGCAAATGCCGCACCCACGGCACCGCTCAGGATCTATTTCATAAGCAATCAAGGCTTGGCATGCTCCTGCAGGACATTTTTTATCCCTAATATGGGCTTCATATTCAGAGCGGAAATAGCGCAAAGTGCTAAGCACTGGGTTAGGAGCAGATTGCCCTAGGCCGCAAAGTGACGATTGTTTGATGTTCTTAGCTAATGATTCTAAAGTCTCTATGTCGCCTTCTTTACCATCACCGCGAGTTATACGATTAAGGATCTCTAACATACGCTTAGTCCCAATGCGACAGGGAGTACATTTGCCACACGATTCATCCTGGGTAAAGTCTAGAAAAAAGCGTGCGATATCTACCATGCACGTATCTTCATCCATGACAATCAGACCGCCCGAACCCATCATGCTACCCAAACGTACTAAACTATCGTATTCCATGGGGATATCAAGGTGCTCCGTTGTCAAGCAGCCACCAGAGGGACCACCCGTCTGAGCTGCCTTGAATCTCTTTCCTCCAGGAATGCCGCCGCAAATATCATAGATTATCTCCCTTAGGGTTGTGCCCATGGGAACTTCCACTAGGCCAGTGTTGTTGATTTTGCCTGCTACCGCAAAGACCTTGGTACCCTTGCTCTTCTCGGTGCCAATTCCGTTAAACCACTCTGCTCCTCTCAAGATGATAGGGGCAATATTAGCCAAAGTTTCCACATTATTAATCAAGGTAGGCTTTCCCCAAAGGCCGGCATCACTCGGATATGGTGGTTTAGGTCGTGGTTCACCCCGATGGCCTTCAATAGAGGCTAGAAGAGCGGTCTCTTCCCCGCAGACAAAGGCTCCGGCTCCAACACGAAGCTCTATATCAAAGCTAAAATCCGTACCGAAAATACTCTTTCCTAAAAGGTTATGTTTCCTAGCTTGCTCAATAGCGTGCTGTAGATTAGCCACCGCTAAGGGATACTCAGCTCTTACATAGACAAAACCCTGCGTTGCCCCAATTGCATAGCCGGCAATACTCATAGCCTCTAAGACTGAATGGGGATCACCCTCTAGCACACTGCGATCCATGAAAGCACCAGGGTCTCCCTCGTCAGCATTACAGACTACATACTTCTCATCAGCTTTGGCCCGTGCTGTAAAGCGCCACTTAAGACCTGTACTAAACCCGGCACCACCGCGGCCGCGTAAGCCTGATTCGACTAACTCGTTAATTACTTGCTCCGGAGTCATTTCGGTCAATGCTTTACCTAATGCGGCATAACCATCGCGAGCAATATACTCTTCTATAACTTTCGGATCAATGACACCGGTATTACGCAGTGCTATACGTTTCTGACCTGCGAAAAAACCAATCTTGCTATATTCAGGTATTGTCTTCTCAGTCAATGGATCTCGATAGAGTAACCGCGGTACGATACGGCCCTTAACTAAATGTTCCTGCACGATATCATAAACATCTTCCGGCTTAACTTGCTGATAGAAAGTATCGTCAGGATAAACCACCATGACAGGACCAAGCTCGCATGTGCCGATACACCCGGTTTCGATTACCTTTATTTCATCGCTGATACCCGCTTTCTCTATCTCATCGATGAGAGCTTGCTTAACCGCCTTGCATCCTGAGGAAATACAACCGGCACCGCCACAAACGAGAACTTGAGCTCGGTAAAAACCCATTCGTCCAATACCTCCTTGTTTTAGCTACCAATCGTAGCCCAATATTACATGAACGGCTGACCCAGGACCTTAGAGTTACCGCTCCACTACCCACTCTCTAACGATCTGGTTGTTCACCACGTGATCAGCTATGATTCGTTTGGCCTGCTCCGCATCCACTTTGCCGTAAGTGACACGAGCCTCTCCGGGGAAAGTGACATCTACTAAGGGTTCCTGGTCGCAGAGACCAACACAACCAGTCTGTTTAATAACTACATTTGGCATGCATAACTGCTCTAGTTCCTGCATTATAGCGACTAAAGTCTCCCGCGCACCGGCCGCTATACCGCACGTTGCCATGCCGATAACGATCTCGATTTTCCCTCCACCCTCTCTCAGATATAACATCTGGCGAGCAGAATCTCTTAGTTGTCTAAGATCTTCTAACGATTTCACCCACTACACCTCCAGTGTCTTCTCAAGTTCCCGCACGTAATCCCTAATCCAGGCCGCTACCTGCGGGTGATCTAGTGGGACCCCTACTAATTCCCGCCGCAGTTCCTCACTACTAAGAGTGAATTCTTGTTCACCTCGGCAATGCTTATAAGTGAACTGACATTGCTCACTGAGAGCGATCAGGCTCATCAAAGTCAAAGACATATCACCAAGCGGGGCTCGATCGAGGTTGTCGTATTCAAACGTAGCTATGAGCGTAGTGCCTTTACCTAGCTGAGATCGAAGTCTTAATTGGCCACCGGCTCGTTCTGTTGCCGCCTGTAGTAAGGACAAGCCCAAACCTACATGACGGGTAGTGCGTGTTGTGTAGAATGGATCCAGAGCAGACCGACATTGCTCCTCTGACATGCCGCAGCCATCATCGCAAATCGTAAGACACAGAAGATTATTCGCTAGGTCTTCCTCTATGCATATATAAACGTGTGTCGCCCCAGCAGCCAAAGAGTTTTGTACTAAATCGAGAACATGCAGGGAAATATCTCTCATCGCCTAGTATCTAGTCAAGATATCCTCGATTTTATCTGGTGTTAGGCGGCCGAAGACATCTTCATCTATAGTCATAACAGGCGATAAACCACAGGCACCGATACAACGCGTGATTTCGAGGGTAAACTTGCCGTCAGCAGTAGTATCATTAACCTTTATTGCTAACTGCTTTTCTAGCTCTGCCAAGATAGCTCCCGCCCCACGCACATAACAAGCTGTTCCCAAGCAAATACCGATCTTATGCTTGCCACGCGGTTTAAGAGAGAAAAGGGAGTAGAAAGTAGCCACACCGTAGACCTCACTTAAGGGCAAACCGAGGCCATCGGCAACTCGCCTTTGTACCTCCTCGGGCAAGTAGCCGAAGATTTCCTGTGCCTCATGCAGTAAGGGTACCAAGGCTCCCTTCTTAGATTTGTGACGCTCAATTAGCTCCGCTAATTGCTCATAGCGAGGGTCGGCCAATTGAGCACAACCGCAACACTGCTTTACCTCCATCATCTTATG
>DIPA01000034.1:40168-40633 GCA_002427055.1 Firmicutes bacterium UBA5500
TGCTTTACCTCCATCATCTTATGCCTCCATTCCGTCTAAATAGTTTGTGAACGTGAAATCATTCACATTATCCGAATAAGGAAATAGCCAAGACTACCCAGATACTGAGTGCTTGGCCATTACCTCTATGCAGTTAGAGTAATCATGCTAATTACGGCGGGAAACGAAAGTAGCATGTCACTCATATGTTCAGGGGTTCTCCCTTAAACATCAGTAGAGAAAATTAGGTTCTGCGGCAAAAGAGCGAACTAACGAAGGTTGAGGCTCCCTCAACCAATGCCAGATTCTACTAACCGAATTCAAAGACGGATGCAGCCTAGTATGCCCGGGGGTTACCATTTGTTCCAAGGAATGAGCATCTGAGGACGTTATTACCGAACGATATATGCCACTATGTTCTAAGTCTTGCGTATGAGTGATAGTAGCTTCCACCGTCTGTATTGATAATGTAGTTGGGACAAAACC
>DIPA01000034.1:40701-43156 GCA_002427055.1 Firmicutes bacterium UBA5500
ACCGAGTTGCCCCAATAAACCAAAAGCTGGTCTATCTATATGTGCTGGCAGACAGCATGCTCCATAATTCTCCGCCAGCCGCCAAATTTCCTCTATTGACAGAGGAATTGATTGATATAAAAATATTTCCTTTTCCCCGACTATTTGGTCCTTTTCATCAAAAATGAGTTGTTTGTTCATGTATTTGGGGAACTGTAAACTATGGTCTAAAAGTGATAGCACAAATTCCGAAAAGCGTAGCAAGGCTCCACAGGTCATAAAATAGCATAGCAAGTGAACTTCTTCTCGTGTTTGTATTTCAATACCCGGAATGCACAAAATCCCCTTTTGTTGAGCTAAATTATAAACAGGCACAACGTTGTCAGCCGCCAGGTGGTCTGTAACAGCTATCACGTCCAGTCCCAAAACGGCAGCCATGTTAACTATGTTATTGGGAGTCATCTCCGGTAGCGCGCACGGAGATAAAGCACTATGAAGATGCAGGTCAATCTTTAGCCATCTAGACATGCCGCTGCATCGCCTCGTACGCCCATCTGGTAAAGCCGACCGACTACCTCAAAGGTAGAGAGCTGCGTTGATAGAACTGTAACAGAAGCCTCATGCGCCCTTGCAAGAGTTGTCTCCTCAGGCATGATTCCTCCTACAATTACGACGGCCGCCAATTGCAAAAGCGATGCCACTGCAATGACGTTCGGATGAGATTGCAGCGTAACCCAAATAGCTCCTCCCGGAGCCCGCCCTAATACATCACTCAGCAAGTCCGAAGCATAGCCGCAGGTAATTTCAGGATCCTCTTTGGGTAATGGAGTAAACACAGTGAAACCTAGTTGTTGCACAATTGCAGACAGAGTCATCACCTAACCCCTTTCCCATATCGATTATTCCTCTTGAAGCGAGACAACCATTCCTCACGCATCTTGATCACACAATCTGTCTTTTCTGCAATTCCCCTCACTATGTCTTCAGCCAGAGCCCGACAATTAGGCGCGCCACAGGCGCCACAGTCTAGGCCAGGCAAACGCGCCTCTATTTCCTCTAGTTGCTCCATCTTAGCAATAGCCAGCCGCATATCATCGGCTAAAGGGATGAAAGGACGCGATACGATCTCTCTCTTCAAGGAGAAAATATCTCCGGCCTCTTCTCGCAGAAGAGCGACCTCATTACTTGGTGAGTCCATGAGTTTAGCCACTAATTTACGCAACCGTACTCGGGCGATAAAAGGATTTTCTACAGTCAGCGCACCACCTACGCATCCACCAGTGCATGCTTGGCACTCCAAGAAACGAATATCATGCAATCTACCCATCTCAAGCTCTTCTAGCAACGCGATGACATTATGCACCCCATCGACAGCCAGATGATTGTCAATAGCTAAGGCGACATTTTCACCTCCGGCCCTGCCCCAACCGAGCCCGTGGCCACTTGCCTGAAAGACTGTCTGCACCTCTCCTGACGCAGGCAAGAGCTTTAGAATATCACCATAGATTTGTGAAATAGCGATTGCTCCCGTGACACTAGAAGCTGATAGCGCCTCTGGCTGATGAATAGCCGTAACTTTAGCCGCGCAAGGAGTAATAAACCAAACGCCTATCTTCTCAGATGGTAATCCAGACTTGCGTATAGCCTGCTGCCTAGCTAAGTAGCCCGCCACTTCCATGGGCGATTCCACGGTAATCAGGTTAGGAATAAGCTCCGGAAAACGAACTTGAATAAGTCGAACAACGGCAGGGCAACTAGCAGATATCCAAGGGCCCGAGCTTCGTTGCTGCACAAACTCACGCATAACTTGCGAAACCAAGTCTGCAGCTAAGGGCACCTCATATACATCATCAAAACCGAGGGCAAGCAAAGCATCAAGCACACTACCCGGATTGGTCACATTACTAAACTGACCAAACAGTGCAGGAGCCGCTAAGGCGACATTGTATGCATAGTCGTGGCATCGCATCAACTGATCGGTATGAGCTACCTTAGCATGGTTGGGGCAAGCTCGAATACATTCTCCACAGTCAATACAACGATCCTCCATAATATACGCCTTTCCATCGCGCACTCTGATAGCCTCTGTTGGACAATGCTTGATGCAGTTTGTACAACCTTTGCATTTCTCTGGGTCTAGACGTACCGAATGAAAATAAGGCGTCATTGGTACCACCCCCCCATTAGAGGTTGACCTTGGCAACGATGCGGGTACCTTCCCCTATAACCGTCTCTACCTGCATATCATCCGCACACTTCTGCATGTTAGGTAACCCCATGCCCGCACCAAAACCCATTTGGCGCACACTTGCAGGCGCAGTGGAATAGCCCACCTGCATCGCCAACGCAATGTCGCTGATGCCAGGCCCTATGTCCTCTGCTATTATTTGCACCAACTCAGGCCAAATTGAAAGGATTATTTCGCCCCGTTTAGCGTGAATAACGATATTCATCTCAGCCTCATAGGAGATAACGG
>DIPA01000034.1:43269-49320 GCA_002427055.1 Firmicutes bacterium UBA5500
ACTCGCCTGATCAATTTTGATTCCAAACCGATCTGCTGCAGCGCACGCTTAATTTTACTTGAGGCTTCACCAGCCTGGATAAAATCATTGCCAACTACTGCAAAACGCAATTCCAACAAAGGTTTCGAGGCCACCACATCGCCCCCTACACTCTCAACCCAGCCTGATGGAGTATGTCACGGGTCTCCATCAAGCTATAGCTGGTCAATAAGACTGGTAAGCCCATCTTACTGGCTAAACGTATGGCTTCTGAACGAGGATAACGTCCCTTAACAAAAATAACCGCCTTGATATCGATCATTTCTGCCGTACGTACCACCTGCAAATTTGTAAGGCCAGTGAGCAAGATAGCACGGTCTCCGCAGGGGGTAGATAATACATCGCTCATCATATCAGAGCCTAAAGCTTGCTCGATCTCAGTATCGAGTTTGATATGGCCCCCAAGAATTTCAGCGCCCAGCAAATCAGCTATCTCTCTCAGTCTCAAAAAAACAAGCCTCCTTAAGCCGCTGTCAGTAAAACCTTGTTTAATCTACTCGTATCACTTAAGCAAAGCCCGTATGCTGGATGTGAAGGCTTGGTAGTAACTGGTGAACTCAATAAGCTGACTTTCACCAGCGAAGCGACTCCTATCATCACCTGTTTCAATGAATTGCTTTAACGCATCAATGGTATTCTTAAGTTTGCTGCAAGCGGCCTGTAAATCATTATGCAAAGTAACGAGATCATTCCCCGGACTAGCCTCAGACAAGGTGGCTTGAGCTGCCTGTACTGAAGACTGCATCTTAGCTAACTGAGCCTGATCCAGGCCGTTCGTACTAAGTATATGAGCAAAAGCATCTTCCATGACCACGATAGCTGGCTGAACAACGCTGAAGTAGGCTCCTGCTGCTCCCTCTAGCGTACCGCTAACCGCAGGCCAGGCTACCTCCTTAGTGAAAGCATCAACTTGACTGGATTTAAACATCTGTCCTAAGGCATCGGCCGCAGCCTTATCTGTGAAAATTCCTGCAAAAACTCGATAGAGCTCGCCATCAAAATGGTAAGCAGCTGGATTCCCTTGTTCTTTCAAACCCTCAATTAAGGCATTAGCTCCAGCCTCAGTTCCGATTGCACCTACCTGCGTCAAAAAGTACTGCACCGAGCGTAGATTAATTTGAGCCGTTGCATCACTAGGCTCCTTTTTCTCTGTAAGTGAGGAATTATTGGGAACTGGATCTGGCTGTTGACCAATAACGGGGTCCATATTTGTTTCAGCCGGTGCCCATAGATATCCCTGCAATAATAGTGTATTGATCATCCAACCGCACAATATAGCAATAGCGCCTACCAATATCCATATCGCTAGCTGTCGCCATGGAATAGCCTTCTTACGAGATCGTCTACGAGAACGCATTCTGCATCTACCTCCATCCTGTCTAAGCTACTTTCGCTGCTAACCAGTCAAATTCCTGCAGCAAAAAAGCTGGGTTTAAGAACTGCACCCTAAGTGCCTAGCCATACATCTAGGGCGCTGAACATTCCCAGCTTTTTATATTAATTACGCCGCTTCTTAAGATGTTCCCTAGCCTCGGATACTGTATATAACGAACCGGCCACAAGCAAAATCTCTTCTGGGGCAAGGTCTGCAAGGGCTACATCTATGGCTTCTGCAACGCTGTTAGCAGTAGTAGCAGGCACTTGATAGTCCGATGCATCCTTAAGTAGAAGCATAGGCTCAGTTGCTCTGGCATAGCTAGGCGCAGCAAAAATCACACGTGATGCCTGCGGTAGTAAATGTGCGAGCATCTCTTGGCGTTCTTTGTCTTTAAGAATGCCTAAAACCATGGAAATCTTCTTCTCTGGGAAATACTCGCGCAGAGCTTGCTGTAACGCACGCGTACCATGTGGATTATGAGCCCCATCAATAATAACTAATGGTTGCTTGCTCATTACCTCCAAACGACCTGGCCAGCGAGTGGCAGCCAAGCCAACCCGACAAGCGTGCTCATCGATGCTAAAACCCTGTTGCTGCAGTTGACCGATTACTGCCAAAGCAAGCGCTGCATTCTGGCACTGGTGCTCACCAACTAACTGTATACGCAAATCCTTCCACTCATGTTGTTGATCGTGGTAATCAAAACTCTGCTCCTCCAGGGTGAAATGGTTACGCTGATAGGTAAAGTCCCGTCCTAACCGGCATAAAGGAGCATGCAGATCCTTGGCCAAGGCCTCAATAACCTGCATTGCATCCACATGCTTGACGGCCGTTACAACAGGCACACCACGCTTAATGATACCTGCCTTCTCCGCTGCTATTTGAGATAAGGTATCGCCTAACACCTCAGTGTGATCGCGCCCAATATTGGTAATAACACTAACCAAGGGGTTAACAACATTCGTAGCATCCAAACGCCCGCCTAAGCCAACTTCCCAAACGATGAAATCTAGCTCTAACTCTTGGTAATATGCCAGTGCTAGCAGGGTAGTTACCTCGAATTGGGTTATGGGGCCCAGAGGCGTTTGGTTAATTTCATCTAAAAGAGGGCGTAAGCGTTCTACTAAGGCTACTAAAGCCTTCGTATCAATGTCTTTGCCACCTGCTCCGATACGATTAGTAAAAGCTTCTAAGTAGGGTGAAGTATACATTCCCACCCTGTAACCCGCCGCCTGCAACATATTATGTACAAAAGCAGTAGTCGAACCCTTACCGTTCGTGCCAGCGATATGAATAAACCGCTGACCTAATTCTGGTCGCCCCATTCGCTCTAGCATCCATTGCATTCGCTCTAACCCTGGCCTGCTACCAAACCTGCCAAAAGATGAGATATATTCCAAAGCTGACTGGTAGTCCATTCACAATCCCTCCTGATACCATCATAGCACTTCTGCGTGGAAGCATTATCTATTATAGTTTGACCAGAAGTTCTATTGCAATCAAAAAGGGACTGTCGCAAAACAAGGTTTGCGCAGCCCCTAAGGCATGCTTAGGGTATCCCCCGACACCTACTATAGGGCTGCGGGATACTGCGAGACTGCTGATAAAGGTCGTGGTCATGCTCGCGCGCTTGTGGCCTAGTTCACTGGAGGTAGGTGCTTAGCCACCGCCTGAGACAGCCAAAACTCGCCCTAGCTCAAACAGTTGGCTGTCTTTAATCGGCGATGTCTAACCACCCATTATTTAAGGCCCCAATGCGCTTTACGCAGGACCAACGACCTTTTCCTGGGCTACTGGGACTTTTTCAGTGGTCTCGGATACTGCTGTTGGCACGATTGGAGCTAGCTCCTGTGCCCTAAGCACATCCCGCAGCCCAAACACATTTCCACTATACGGGATAACCACCCTGCTTAGCTTTCTCAGCCAGATCAAAGTCCACATTATACTTGCGCGACTCGCGTTCCTTGAGATACTTGAGAGCTACCTGCTGGAAGAGAGCATAAGACGATATGTCCTCTTCTTTCTCCATATACAAGGCAACTTCTTTTCTAGCATTTTCAAGCTCGGGTTCCAGAAGATCAGCAGGGCGAACTGTGATGACTTCTGCAGCTTCGCCAATTATGCTGCGGCGGAATTTCTCGTCGATAGGGCCAGGAGCACGCCCATATTGACCCATGAGGTAATTCTTCACTTCGTTAGAAACCATCTTGTAACGCTCACCGGCTAATACGTTCATTAGCGACTGAGAACCAACAATCTGGCTAAAAGGCGTAACTAACGGAGGATAACCTAAGTCTTTCCGTACACGTGGCACTTCTTCAAAGATCTTCGGCAATAGATCGATCTGATCGCCTAACTGGGCAATGAAGTTGGAGATCATACCACCTGGCATCTGGAAGCGAAGCACGTTGGTATTTACCTGATAGATAGAAGTCTTCTGTGCTTGTGGATACTTGGCCTTAACCGCAGTCAGTTTCTCAGAAATATCGCTAAGTAACTTCAGATCTAAACCTGTATCATAAGGAGTGCCCTGCAGCACTGCAACCATCGGCTCAGTAGCTGGCTGAGAAGTACCTAATGCTAGCGGCGACTGAGCACAGTCGATAATATCAACACCAGCTTCTATAGCCTTTAACAGAGTCATGCTGGCCATGCCAGCCGTATAGTGGGTGTGTAGCTGAATTGGTACTTCCACAAACTCTTTCAAGCGTTTGACTAAATCATAAGCCTCATAAGGCGTCAAGATGCCAGCCATATCTTTTATACATAGAGAATCGATACCGACATCTAGTAGCTCCTTGACGAAGGTTACATAAGTATCAAAGCTGTGTACCGGGCTTACGCTATAGACTACTGTACCTTGTACATGAGCTCCTTCTTTTCTAACAGTACGCATGGCTAATTCCATGTTACGAATATCGTTTAAGCCATCAAACACACGCACAATATCCATACCGTTATCAACTGCACGTTTCAGGAACTCAACTACTACGTCGTCCGCATAATGGCGATAACCTACGAGGTTCTGACCGCGCAGCAGCATCTGCAACTTTGTGTTAGGCATGTACCTACGTATTAGTCGCAAGCGGTTCCATGGATCCTCATTTAGATAGCGCAGACAGGTATCAAAGGTTGCTCCACCCCACATCTCAACTGAAGCAAATCCTACCTGGTCCAGCATCTCTAGAACTGGGAACATGTCTTCCGTCTTCATGCGCGTGGCCCACAGTGATTGGTGACCATCACGCAAGGTCGTGTCCATTATACCTACTCTCTTCTCTGCCAAGCTCTTTCACCCCTCGCTTTTAGTGCAGCTCTAGAACCCAGGTAGGGTGCTAGGCCGTTTATTTCCGCGGAAACAGGTCTGAAGAAATAATCTTCTCATACCAGTCTTCCACAAAAACACTACCAGGTTCATTGTATACAGAATATATTGAAGGATGCAAGTGTAAACAGTCTAGAGATGATTGAAAACAACAGCTTGGTCTCGAAAACTTGGCGGATAGATCTTAGCACAGGCGTAATTAGTCTAAAACAACATCAACCCGTGACCAAAGTTCTGAAACCCCTTGCTTAGTCTCTGCGGAAAAAAGAACTAGCTGTTCAGGAGACAAACCAGGGAGAGCAGCTAGAATAACCTTGCGTTGCCTCTCTATCTCGCCCCGCTTCAGCTTATCGAGTTTGTTAGCAATTACCAATCTAGGAACATCTAGAGCGCGTAAGTATTGAAACATCTCTTGGTCAAGGGCCGTTGGCGGATGACGCAGGTCAACTACCTGTAAGACTAGGCGTAACTCCTCCCTACTTTCCAGATAGTCACCCACGATATTGCTAAACCTTGCACGATCAGATTTTGAGGCCTTAGCATAACCATAGCCTGGCAAATCAACTATAAAAAAGCTTTCGTTAACCAAATAAAAGTTAGCGGTTTGAGTCTTGCCAGGTTGACTACTAGTACGCGCTAGACTCTTACGAGCAAGAAGTGCATTGGTAAGAGATGATTTCCCCACATTAGAACGACCAACTAAAGCGATTTCCGGTAGACCAGCTATTGGATACTGTTCGGCCCGTACCCCACTGAGCGCATAGGTTGCAGAGTAAATCTTCATCTATTTTCACCAACTAGCGCTGTTTCCAGCACCTGATCCATATGATCGGCAAATACAAAACTGAGTTGGCGGCGCACATTACGTGGTAGCTCGTCCAAGTCTCGACGGTTCTCTGTTGGCAAGACAACCGTCTTAATACCGGCACGATGAGCAGCCAAGGCTTTCTCTTTGAACCCTCCGATAGGCAATACTCTCCCCCGCAAAGTCACCTCTCCGGTCATTGCCACATCGCGACGGACCGGACGCGAGGCCAGCGCAGACGCTAAGGCTGTTGCCATCGTAATCCCTGCCGACGGCCCATCTTTAGGAATTGCTCCTTCCGGCACATGAATATGTACGTCGCGCGTAAGGTAGAAATCAGTCTCCACACCTAAGTCAGCTACCCGTGAACGCACATAACTATTGGCGGCCTGCGCCGATTCACGCATTACATCGCCTAATTGACCCGTCAAAATCAAATTGCCCTTCCCAGGCATCACTGTAACTTCCACGGAGACCGTATCCCCCCCCACCTCTGTCCAAACC
>DIPA01000034.1:49382-49898 GCA_002427055.1 Firmicutes bacterium UBA5500
CATGACCTTGACCCCATACACCTCTGTCCAAACCAGAGCAGTAGCAACACCTATTTGGTCGCGTTGCTCTGCCAAGTTATAGCGAAAACGTTCTCGCCCCAAGTAATTACGCAGGTTCTGTACTGTGACACTAGCTTCGGTACCAGACTGCTTCACAACTTCCTTTGCTACCTTACGACAGATAGCAGCCAATTCTCTTTCTAGTTGACGCACACCGGCTTCTCTGGTATATTCCCGGATAATTTTACGCACCGCACCTTCACTCACACTCAGCTGGTTACTCTTCAAGCCATGAGCTGCTAGCTGCTTAGGTAACAAATGTCGCCAAGCGATCTGCCATTTTTCTTCTTCGGTGTAACTAGTAATATCCAGCACTTCCATCCGATCGAGCAATGCTCTGGGAATAGCGTGCGCTGTATTTGCTGTGGTTATAAATAACACAGATGATAAATCAAAAGGAATCTCAAGATAGTGATCAGTGAACGTAGCATTCTGCTCCGGATCAAGCACCTCCAG
>DIPA01000083.1:0-569 GCA_002427055.1 Firmicutes bacterium UBA5500
TCAGGATTGGGGAAGCGGTTTTTCCCCTTCTCCTGAAGGTAGTCAGAGAACCGATTCAAACTACGGAACGGGCTCTTTTCGAGTTGTTGATGCCAGCACTTTGGCACCTCTGGGTGATTGGGTTGTTATTGACCGTGGGGACAGTGCTTTGATTTACACTAATACTTCAGGGCAGACCCAGTATGTACGAATTGAATATTCTTCAAGAAACGTTTTGTCAGTTCATGCAGTCGGCTGGTTCAAGTTTGGCGAGTTTGATGACTGAACTAACAGGGGGGCTTTGCCCCCCTCGTTTCTACTTGAGAAGGGTGATAGTGTGATGAGAATGCTAAGGTTTGAGTTGCGGAGATTGTTCCGAAGAAGAAAACTATTGCTACTCGCTATTCTGGGTTTTGTTCTGTTGATGGGTGGTGCTGTGAATTATCTTGATTATGGGACTGGCAGAAGAACGTCATTTGAGGCTTTTATCTTTGCTACTGACTTGATTCTGCCGTTTCTATTACCATTGTTTGGTGGATTTGCCACCGGAGACACGTTAGCGGTCGATCGTCTCATGGGGCTGCCGACGC
>DIPA01000083.1:710-1399 GCA_002427055.1 Firmicutes bacterium UBA5500
GGCTGCCGACGCTGATTATGTCTCGTGGAGTGTCTCCTCGCACCTACATCTTAGCTAAGGCACTGGGAGCAGTGGTGGGACAAGTCTGTCTCATCGCAGGGATACTGGGCGTGGCCTTGCTGGCCCTAATGCCATTCTTCCCAGTGGGTCCCTTTTCGATGTTCTCTGGCGGCCTCGCTCCAGACTTAGCAGCTGTCAATCCCTTGCTCTATTGTTTCTCTGTCTCGTTAGTCTATATTACGGCTGCGGTCGCCTTTTGTGGCGTCTCACTGCTACTTTCGGTTTGGGTGAAGAACCGCTTTGTCGTCATGGCGTCACCGGTGGTGCTCTATATTGCTGCACTTTACGCGTTGGATGTCAATTCACCTCTGATCGCGATTAACCCGTATGCTCGCTTGCTGCTGGAGCAAGCTGCCGGCGCAGGCTTTACCTTGCTCGGTGTAATCGGTTATTGGGCACTGCTAGGCACTTTTTTCTATACTGCAGCAGTCTTGGCCTTTAGTTTACAACGGGATTACGTGTAGGGGGTGGATATGATGAGTGAGGTGCTGAGAGTTACTGCGTTGCGCAAAGTGGTCGGGCGTAAGACGCTTCTTAATCAGGTAGATCTGACCGTGAATTCTGGCGAGATAGTGGGTTTGATCGGGCCCAACGGTGCAGGCAAGACCACTTTTTTGAAGATCATCTCT
>DIPA01000083.1:1483-2080 GCA_002427055.1 Firmicutes bacterium UBA5500
TTTGAAGATCATATCTGGTACCGCCAGAGCTACTTCTGGTACAGTGGCTCTTGCAAAGACAGGCGGCATCGGTATTTTGCCAGAGTCGCCGGCACTAATCTCCGAGATGAATGCGCTGCAGAACCTACAGCTGTTGGCTTCGATTCGCGGCAAGGTTGGGCAACAGGGTATCGTTGATGCACTGAAAACAGTGGGGCTTGACCCGCTGAACCGGAAAGCGGTGAAATACTATTCCTTAGGGATGAAACAGCGGCTGATGTTGGCTCAAGCGATCATGGAACAGCCGCAGTTGTTGCTACTGGACGAGCCAACCAACGGTTTGGATCCGCTGGGTATCATCGACTTGCGACAGCTGCTATTTAAACTTGCGGGCCAAGGTGTCGGTATTATTATTGCCAGCCACCTTTTGAATGAGATAGAGCGTATGTGTCACCGAGTGGTCATCATTAGCCAAGGTAGCATTTTCAATGAGATTAATCTGCGCGGTAGTACACAGCGACAGGTCGAGATTAGCGTCAGCAGCGAGGATGATTGGCGATGCTTGGTTGATTGGGCCGAATCGAGTCGCGTACAACAATTGCCCTTTCAGGAGCATCC
>DIPA01000083.1:2203-6415 GCA_002427055.1 Firmicutes bacterium UBA5500
AATTGCCCTTTCAGGAGCATCCCCGTGGTCTATTGCAAAGCCAGTTACCAATGCCTCGCTTGATTGCTGAGTTGTTGGCGGCTGGTATTGCCATTGAGAGCATTCAGCCGGTTAAGGCCAGCCTAGAAGCAGCTTTTCTACAATGCTCGCGGCGCGAGGATGGTGTCTACCGATGATCGGTATGTGTTGGACGGAAACATTGAAGCTGATTGGTCGCCGACGCTGGTTGGCCATCTTCCCTGCCTCTGTTCTGGCCGCCCTACTTAACTTGTCCACGTTGCATTGCCAAACCGAGCATCGGTCTGTACTAAATGTTTGGGATAGTGTGTTTGGTACTCTGGGTGATTGGCTCTCTTTTCGTTTTATTTTTATGCTGTTGTTCATTTTCTTGGTCGCAGACTGTGTTTTGGAGGATGTTGCTAGCAATTGGGCTTGGCTAACTCTGTCTCGCAGTCCTAGCCGTCATGCTTGGTGGACGGCCAAAGTGGTGAGCTTATTTATTGCAGGCTTGGTTTACTTTTCCCTAGGCGCGATTATTATCCTTTTGTTTTCTCTGACCCAGTTTCCCTATGCGGCTGACCTCAGTCCATATGCTACCGGGCTATCCAATTATGGACAGGGGCTCGGTACCATGGCGTTTCCCAACGGAACCAATCCTTGGTTGCTCTGCGTTCAGTTTGTGCTCTACTCAACATTCGCATGTGGTGTTTTCGCCCTCATCCCGGTCACTATTTCACTGGTAATCCGTAAGGATTACGTAGCACCGCTGATCCCGTTTGTCTGGCTTTTCCTTTCGCACCTAGGGCAAACGAACCGGTTACTAGCTCGGATAGACTTAATTCTGCGCATGTTCTATGCGTCCTATTTCCATTCGCGGTTGACCGCACCCATATCTCTTTCTGGGTCGTTATTCTATCTGTCGTCTGTCGGAATAGGGCTCTATCTGGTGGGCGTATATGTTGTTCAAAGAGCTGATTTTTAGCTTTGTGATAAGGGGAGTAGAATGAGTGCCCCTTGTCTAGTAAGAAGCCGTGGCTACCGCTGGCTAGGAGATAGAAGAATGTTCATGATGCGATCAGACATCGATATGCCCTAGAGTGACCCGGGGGGGTAAAATCCGTGAAATAAACTACGCGCGACGACATCACGAACCGTCCCAAGTTCTTTATAGCTCTTGTAGGATGGAGCGCAATACATCTTCTATGTTACCTACCCCCTCATATCCAGCAAAGAACTCGTCTCCCCAGAGGTTTTGATCAATTGTAGCTGGAAACACTTTTTTCAACATTGCCAATGCATGGCAGTGCGCTTGGGAGTTGCGTGATTTTGCCAAACGTAAGCATAGTCTATGATCTTCTTGGGCGTAAGCAAGAGCAAGGTCTGCTCCCAGTTCGATAAACAAGGATGTAGTGTAGAAAAGGTAGTCATGCTCAATTGGGCCAACACAGAATGCTAGATCGCCTATTTCATATAACTGCAAGTGGCTAGCAGCTCTTAAGCGCTTGAACTTGTCCATGCGCCGACTGATTTTCATGACCCCAAGCACTGTTTGAAGCTCAATTCCTCCCGCCTTAAGAATCTGCCCTAATTCCAAGATAGCTTGGCCTGAAGCCTTAGTCAGGCCAACGGTATCTCCCACAATCCCGCCCGCTAAAGCTAGCGCTACTTTCTTTGAGATAGGACGCCCAACGGTTAAATACAAGCGATAGACTAGTTGGCAAGTAGAATCAAGGGGTTCATGTACATCCGCAAGGGCACCTTCCATGAGTTCATTATACTTATGATGATCGATGATAACATATTGGTCTAAAGTAATACCGGGAAGTTGTTTCTGGCTGGCAGTATCAACGATAACCGCTAGATCGTAATTGGTTAACTGTGGTTGAAAGATAATATCTTTCTTTAATGCTGCTGCAAATTCTATAGCAGGTGGCGAGATTTTATTCGGTATGGCTAGAGGAGCGCCAAGTAGTTCAGCTACTGCAAAACCTGCGCCTATTGCATCGCTGTCCGCATTATCGTGGCCAATTACGATAATGCGCCTATTTGCACTTGCCTCGAGAGTATTAATAAGTTCTTGGAGCATAGCATCCTCCTGCAATAAGGTACAAGCCGATAGTTGTTTTGCAACCATCATACTCTTACTGTCTATGTTTTCGCTGGCCGAAAGCCACGGCCCTATTACCCGCAACGCCAAAGGGGTTGCTAGTTGGTACTTGTATTCCATCATTCTATAGCTGCTATCATTTGTCCTGCATTTGTAAAAGCCTGGGCTAAAAACTCTCCCATAGTCTCCCCTTAATCAGAATAGAATCGCGTTCATGTTCCAACAAGCCATCGCGGCGCAACTTTTGTAGTTTGCGCGAATGAGGTGCGGCGAATACCAAAGCGCCTTCACTTCCCATCTCCCAACTGTCTCCTCCCAATGGGGACATACCACCCTCGATACTATATACGACGGGAAGCCCTAACCATGGCTACCTACCAAGTAAGTACATAGGTAGAGGCGTGTCCCCTGACCTTATGTATAGCTCGCCATATTTTGGCTAGACTCATACCTGGAGGTGAAACCAGTGCTAAAAACTAGATATCATAAGTTGCGTTTACAGTTTTCACTTTGGCGTTGCCGTACATGGAATAGTTGGACAAAATGGCTAGAAGCAAAAGGTAGGTGGCTAGTAGCTAACCGTCGTTGGCTTTTTGGGGCGTATATGTTGCTCGTTCTGTTGGTTGGTATTGTCTGGATGTCGCATTTTCAGGCCAGGATGCGTGAAATTGCGAGTGGAGAGGGTAATTCGTCCTTTATCTACAATCAAGGTAGTGATACTAATCCTCATGCGTCAGATAACGCTACCTCCCACGCAGATACCCTCTGGGAAGAGCGTCGTTTTCTAGTAGGGCCAGAGCCGAGGCCCAGTATAGACAACGCTGACCTAGAGCCGCAACAATCAAGCGAACCCGTAGTCAATATAGAGCCCTTAGCTATTAACAATATACCCAAGGAGGATGGGCCTACGGAACTTGTCGCTGTCCAGTCATCTGTGCTTGAGGGGCTATACCTACCGTTGGTTGATGCTCCAGTACAAAACGGTTACTCCTTGAGCGCCAAGTGGGCGACTTTAGGCGATTGGCGCCCCCACTTAGCTGTTGATTTCGCGGCGCAGAGTGGGGTTGCGGTACAGGCAGCTGCCTCAGGTGTAGTAAGCAAAATAGTGACCAATGATCCCTACTGGGGGACGATAGTCGTGATTGATCATGGCGGCGGCTGGTCAACTAGTTACAGTAACATTGATAAGCCGGCTGTCAAAGCAGGAGAGCGAGTGGCTGCCTGCCAGTTAATCGGCCAAGTCAGTGAGAATCCACCACTGGAGCTGCTCGATCCTTTACATCTACACTTCATCCTCCTGCAAAATGGGCAACCGATAGATCCAAGTAGTAAGTGGCGTTAAAACGATATTTTAGTTCGTAAGAAGAAGCGCTTCGCGAGAGCGCTTCTTTTGATGCTCAAGTATTTCTTGTTCTAATGCTATAGTCGCCAGCTTTCTGGTTTTTCGGCATATCCCTCGGCCTAACTCATATATATTTACTGAAGTTAACGGGGGGAGGCGGCCAGTGTGAACGATCACATCTATCAGCGAGTACTTGACATCGCTCGCTATATAGCTAGCACCAAGGCCACCGTGCGTGCGGCAGCCGAAAAGTTTGGCGTGAGCAAGAGTACTGTTCATAAAGATGTTACCGAACGTCTGGGGGCTGTGCATGCCGGCCTCTACGCCGAAGTACAGGAAGTTCTGCAATATAACAAGGAAGTCAGACACCTGCGCGGAGGCGATGCCACACGACGTAAGTACAAAGGATAAATTTTCGTTCAAATAAGACAGGAGATGCTAAAACCAATGTCGAACAATAATACAGCTAGGGCTTTTTTGTCAAAAACCCTAAGTGTATTGTGAACAATATACTACGGCTACGGAGCACGAGATGCTTTGGTTGGGCCTTCAAATACGCATCACGAAAGAAGGCAGAAATTACGACTGCCTTCTCTTTGGGCCGATAAGTGGACAAGCATGGCAAATGGGGTGTATTTATGTTTAGAGGTACTGATATTGGCGTTGACTTAGGGACAGCTACTGTTTTGGTATATGTCAAGGGCAAGGGGGTTGTTCTTAACGAACCAGCGGTGGTTGCCATAGACACAAATACGAAGCAAGT
>DIPA01000083.1:6513-15336 GCA_002427055.1 Firmicutes bacterium UBA5500
AACACGAAGCAAGTATTGGCTATCGGCGAAGAGGCGCGTCGCATGATCGGGCGCACGCCTGGCAATATTGTGGCTACTCGTCCTTTACGCGAGGGCGTCATAGCCGATTTCGATGTTACACAAAAGATGCTCGAGTACTTTATCAACAGTGCCCTTGGTAAGCGCACTCTGGTTAAGCCGCGCATTATGGTCTGTGTTCCTTCTGGTGTCACAGCCGTTGAATGGCGCGCAGTGCGTGATGCAGCTGAGCGTGCTGGTGGCATGAATGTTACAGTCATAGAGGAGCCGGTAGCTGCCGCTCTAGGTGCAGGAATTGATATTTCCAAGCCTGAGGGTAGTTTAGTGATTGATATCGGCGGTGGTACAACCGACGTGGCCATTCTATCAATGGGTGGCATCGTGCTTGCCGACAGCGTGCGTGTCGGTGGTGATCGCTTTGATGATTCCTTGGTGCGCTATATGAAACGGCAATATAATTTACTTATCGGTGAACGAACTTCTGAAGAAATGAAGTTGCGCATCGGCACTGCCTATCCTGGTGCACGTAATGAGACAATGGAGGTGCGGGGGCGCGACCTGCTAACCGGTTTGCCCAAGACGATTGAGGTTAGCTCAATGGAAACATTGGAGGCTTTTTCCGAGCCTCTCAATGCAATCGTGGCTCTCTTACGCAGTGTGCTCGAGCACTGCCCACCTGAACTTGCTGCCGATATTATGGACAAGGGCATTATTCTTACGGGTGGTGGCTCTCTTGTTTGTGGTTTGGACAAGCTGTTGGCAGAAATCACCCATGTACCGGCTGTATTAGCAGAAGATCCGATTTCTTGTGTGGCGCGCGGTACTGGGCGAGCCTTGGAAGTCCTAGATCAACTAAAAGGTATGACGTTATTTGACGAGCCGCGCAGAGCGGTTAACGTGCGCAAGTAGTAGGCCCTTACTAAATATGAAGGAGGTGATGCTAGATGATTCGTGGGCTGTATACTGCAGCAACTGGGCTAGATGCCGGTATGAGGCGTATGGATGTTATCAGTAATAACTTGGCGAACGTAGGCACAGCGGGTTTCAAGCGTGAGCAGGCCTTATTCCAGAGCTTGCTTGATCGCGAAATCTATCGCTATAGCGATCAACCGCCAGTTTATCTCGGTCAACTTGGCGCTGGGGTTAACTTTCGCATGGGGACACCTGACTTAAGCGCTGGTTTGCCTCTTGCCACCAACAATCCTTTAGATATTGCGTTCCTGGATGCAGATACAGATAGTGCAGAGCAACTGACATTCTTGGCGGTCGAAAGCGCACAAAACGCGCGTGCGTATACTCGTAACGGACAATTGATGGTAGATGGTGAGAACTATCTGCGAACTTTGTCCGGCGCATACGTATTAGGCCAAAGTCTAACGGGAGCAACTCAACGTATACGTATTGCGAATGCCGACGAGCTTACGATTGCAACAGATGGGACGTTGAGGGATGCAAATGGCGTCCAATTGGCGCGCCTTCACCTGGTTAACCCGTCTCCCAATGCGCAGTTGCGTCGTATGGGTGATAGCCTATGGGCTATAGAAGGAGAGGTACAAGCTGCTGCCGATCCTAATGTTGTGCAGGGGTACCTAGAGCAGGCCAATGTGCAGGCTGTGAGAGAAATGGTTGATCTGATTGCTGCCATGCGTAACTATGAGACACATGCGAAGCTGGTTCAAATTCAAGATGAGACACTGAACAAGGTTGTTAACGAAGTTGGGCGACTTTAGTTTTCGCTTGTCGCCAAAGCATGGGCTGGACTGCTGTGCAGAGGCCCAATTGCACTACCAAACGATAGCGGTAGTGTCGAATAATTATGTAAGGAGGGCTATAACGTGATACGTTCGCTTTACACGGCGAGCACTGGTATGTTTGCTCAGCAAGTCAACATGGATAATATTGCTAACAATATCAGTAACGTGAATACTGTAGGGTATAAAAAAAGTCGTGTAGCTTTTGCAGACCTGCTTTACTCCAAATTACCAGCTCCACGCACCGGTCCCAATGAGACTACGCTGCAGCTCGGTAGCGGGGTGCGTGTTACAGCTACAGTGCGCGATTTCTCGGATGGTGGCGTCCTACATACGGATCAGTTGCTAGATGTAGCTTTAAGCGGCAATGGTTTCTTGGCGGTAACGGTAGATGGTAAAACTGCCTATACTCGCTCTGGCTCATTACAGGTGTCGGGTGGCAAGTTGGTTACCACCGGTGGCCATCCGGTGCTAGATATCCACGGGCGTGAGATTAGTATTGGCAATGGAGTTAGCCAGGTCCAAATTGATGAAAATGGCAACGTCATTGGAGTTACCGGTAATTCTGATGCTAAGACGACCCTCGGCCAGGTTGGCGTAGCACGAGTGCCTAATCAACATGCTATGCGGGCCATCGGTGGCAATCTCTTTGTCAGTAATGAGCAGCTGGATATCGGGGTTCCGGGGCGCGACCAGCGGGCGCTACTAATGCCTGGTTTCCTAGAGATGGCTAACGTACAGGTAGTAGAGGAAATGGTGAATTTGATTACAGCTCAGCGTGCCTACGAAGTTGGCTCCAAAGCAATTCAGGCGTCTGATGAAATGCTGGCTCAAGCGAATAATCTGCGCCGTTAAGGGCTTACCGTCTTTGATGCGTAGTTAGGGGGTGCTACTAATGAGAATAAATCATTTGCGACCCGATGCTTGTCAGATGACGCCGGACCAGAAGCAGCTATGGGAGACTTGCCAAAGCATGGAGCAGGCTTTTCTGGAGATCTTGCTGAAGCAAATGCAAGCTACAGTGCAATCAAGCATTTTCCCTAAAAGCCTGCAGCGCGATATCTACGAAGATATGCACAGACAAACACTGGCGGAACAAATGGCAAAGTCCGGTGACGTAGGTTTGGCGGCAATGCTTTATCGCCAATTACAACAACAACTCACTACACAGCACAACAACCCCACTGAATAAGGTGGGGTTTTACTTTGCCCCCGGGTTGGGTATTCTCGGTGCTGTTGCACTACAGCACCTGGCATGCCCTGCGGTTCCTCCATCCACTTGATTACAGTCAATGGAGGCGTTATACTAGCGTTATAACTGACTGACCAGTCAGTCAGATGAGGGGGTCAAAGAATGCAACAAGACAAACGCCAGAGAATTTTGGCTGCTGCTGCCGATACATTTGCCACCCAGGGTTTCCATCAGGCTACAATTGAGCAAATAGCGGATGCGGCCGGCGTGGGCAAGGGTACGGTGTACTTATATTTCCAGAACAAGCAAGGGCTTTTTGATGCTCTACTGCTAGAGAGTTCCCAACGGGTACTTAGTCGTACTAAGGAGGTTGTTCAGGCTCACACCAATCCTCTAGAGCGTATTCGTATGCTAACGCATATGCACTTGCAGATCCTCAAACAGAATTACCCGCTAATGCAGATGATTATGCGCGAATTCTCTCCTGATAAGTTGAAAGATCTGCGTCCGGAGTTAGAGCAACACATGCGCGAGCTGATGGCTCTTTATACATTGGTTCTGGAAGAGGGAATAGCGGCAGGTTGCCTGCGGCAGCATAATCCTCAGGTGATTGCCCTAGCCTTCCTCGGTGCAGTCAACCAGGTTGGTGCCAATTTGAACAATGGGCGCCTGCAGGCGAGTTTGAATGAATGCGAAGAGGGGTTATTTCAACTTTTCATCGCTGGTTTGCAGAAAGAGGGGAACCTGTAAACATGCAGATTACGAGGTTTGCTATTGAACGCCGTGTAACTATAGTAATGGCAGTGTTAGCCATTCTCTTGTTAGGGGTAGTATCCTGTTCTCGGTTACCGGTAGACTTACTGCCTAATATGTCCTTTCCTATGGCAGCTGTGTTAGTCGATTATGCAGGGGCGGCGCCAGAGGAAGTGGAAGCAATAGTCACACGACCGATAGAGGGTGCGCTAGGTACCGTTAGCGGTATTAAGCAGATTCAGAGCACCTCCAGTACCGGACGAGCGATTATTATCTTGCAGTTTGACTGGAAGGTCAACATGGATGTAGCTGCCATAGATGTACGTGATAAGCTCGACTTGGCCAAGCGATTCTTGCCTAGTGGGGTGGGTAACCCAACCTTTCTTAAGTTTGATCCGTCTATGCTACCGCTTCTGCAGCTCGGGTTAGCGTCTGACCAGATGGATTTGTTTGCGCTGCGCAACTTAGCAGAAGATGTAGTTGCTCAACGGCTGGAACGCATTCCCGGGATAGCTTCTGTCAGCGTCAGTGGCGGCGTTGAACAAGAATACCGAGTGGACCTTAACCAGAAGAAACTCGAGCAATATGGCATTTCTTTGTCTCAAGTTAGCAATGCTTTGCGTTCTGCCAGTGTTAATCTGCCCGGCGGTAAACTAGCAGAAGGTACAGACGAGTATCTCATTCGTACTCTCGGCAAGGTAACAAGCCTTGATGATCTGAAGCAACTTGTTGTTGGTATCGAGACCAAGACACAGGTCATCATGCCGCAAACTAGCGAGTCAACTGGGGGAATAGGGATTCCGGCCGGTGTCAATGTTAGGACCATACCGAATATGTCTAGTGGTTTGCCCAGCGGCCTCACAGCAGGTGCGCTACCGAAAACTGAAGTGACTACCCGCCCCATACACTTGGAAGAAGTAGCACAAGTGGAGTTGGCAACTAAGGAGCAAAGTAGTACATCACGCCTCAACGGCAAACCTAATGTCAGCATTTCTTTGCAGAAGCAATCCGATGCCAACACGGTTGCAGTAGCTAATTTGGTCCATGCTGAACTTGAACAACTGCGCACTGAGTTTCCCGAAGTTAGCCTCTTGCCAACGATGGACCAGTCGCACTTTATTAACATAGCCATTGATAACGTAACCCACAGCGCCATCGTTGGAGCTTTGTTGGCAGTCTTGATTCTTCTGCTCTTCCTGCGTAGCGTGCGCAGCACCCTAATCATAGCAATTGCGGTACCAGTATCAGTGGTGGCTACCTTTGCTCTGATGTATTTTGGCAACCTCACCATCAATTTGATGACCTTGGCTGGGTTAGCGCTAGGTATTGGCATGCTCGTGGATAACTCAATTGTGGTCTTGGAGAATATCTATCGCCATCTTGAGCTGGGAGATTCGCGCTTAGAAGCCGCTGAAAAAGGCGCCCGTGAAGTTAGCATGGCCGTCACGGCCTCTACCTTGACTACCGTATGTGTTTTCCTCCCTATCGTCTTTGTGGGAGGCATTACCGGCATCTTATTCAAGGAACTGGCTTTGACTGTTAGCTTCTCGCTACTGGCATCGCTATTGGTTGCTCTCACAGTGGTGCCCATGCTATCAGCTACTTTATTGACCGATCGACCCACTAGCAAGGGGACAGGTCTGCTTGCTGCAGCTTATGGTAGGGCCCTCAGCTTCAGTTTGCGGCATAAGTTGGCTGTTTTGGGGCTCGTGGTGTTATTGCTGGCTGGCAGCTTGTTTGCACTCCGCTCCATCGGTGGCGAGTTCATGCCTGAAATGGACCGTAATGAGTTTAGCTTAACCATAGAGCTGCCTTCGGGTGGCACTTTGCCTGAACTAGAATCGGTAGTTACTAAGGTAGAAGCCAAGCTATTGGCAGATCCGGATATTGAACTCATCAGTACAGCTATCAACAGTTCCCTTTTAGGTGCTAGCCAGGAGGCTAGCCAACGGGCCAGTCTGCAGGTAGCTCTGCGCTCTCAACCCTCACGCAGAACTGCCGAGATTATTGCCGATTTGCGCAGCACATATGCCGATTATCCGCAGGCTAAGATTACAATTGATAATCTGGCAGGCGGTATGGCTGGGGGAAGCGGTGGAGGGATGGCTTTCTTGACGGGAGGTACTACTGTACAGGTTGATATAAGTGGGCCTGACCTCAGCGCGTTAGCCGATTGGGCAGATAGGCTGGCAAGCAAAATGGAAGCTCTCGACTATTTGGGTGAGATAAAAAGTAGCCTTAGTCGTAGCCAATCTGAACTGCAGGTACAGGTTGATTTCACTAAAGCCGGAGCCAAAGGCATTCCTCCAGCTCTCATAGGTAGTGCAGTACGTGCAGCTTTCCAAGGTGAAACAGTGACTCAAATCAGTCAGGCTGGTAAGGAGCTGGCAGTGGTAGTACGTTTGCGCCCCGAAGACAGACAGGATGTGGCTGATCTTACTAACCTAGTTCTTGGCTCTGTCGGTGGGCAAGTAGTACGCCTAGGTGATGTGGCACAAGTAATCAAAGCCGAAGGACCGCGTCAGATTAATCGGGTTGATAATCAGCGCCTGGTAAGTATAACGGCTGCAGTCGCTAAGAACACAGATCTCCGTACAGCTGAGCGTGATTTACTTACCCTAACGCAAGACTTGGGGTTGCCCGATGCCTATCAGGCTAGTTTGGGAGGGCAATTTGTTGAAATGGATGAGGCTTTTAGTGGCCTAATCCTGGCCCTCGGCTTGGCTATCGCCTTAGTTTACATGGTCATGGCTGCCCAATTTGAGTCATTCTTGCATCCACTGACAGTCATGTTTACTTTGCCGCTAGCAGCCATTGGGGTACTATATTCTCTGTATTTCGCGGGGCAGAAGTTCAATGTGCCTTCTATGATAGGCATAATCATGCTGGCAGGAATTGTGGTTAACAACGCCATCGTCCTTGTGGATTATGTCAACCAATTACGGCGGCAGGGCCACACCTTGCAGGCAGCTATAGTAGAGGCGGGCCAGGCACGCCTGCGTCCGATCTTGATGACAGCTCTGACTACGCTGCTGGCTTTAGTACCGATGGCTGTACGTCCTGGCGCCGGAGCTGAGTTGTTGCAGCCGCTCGCCATATCTGTCATAGGCGGTTTAGCTACTGGTACACTGCTAACTTTGTTTATCATTCCCGTTGTCTATGTAGTTCTGGAGCAGTTGCTTTCTAAGGTGGCATCGCTACGCGCCAACTAGACAAGTCAATCGCTTAAGCTTACACTGAAGGGGAAGATAAGGTTCTTGTCTGGGGACCGATCAATATAGGAGGCAACGATGGAGCTGCTTGATCACGATATAGAAGAACTGGCTGAAGCTGGCTTGTTTCGTAATATGCAGGCCGATACTAGCCTAAATTATCAACTAAACCGTCTTACCAAAGCCGAGCTTACTGAAATACGTCAGTACCTAGGCGTGAAAGGAATTAGCAAATTATCGAAGCAAAGGCAGGCGGAAGCCTTAGCGCAAGCCATCATGGAGAAATTACCGGTTCAGCTACAGCTTTTCGATGAGCTAACGTATGATGATCTACAGGCTTTGCTCAAGAAGAAAGGGTTGCTCAAGGATTTCACAGATATCCCCGTTTCCATTTTGGTCTTACTGCGCAGAATGGGGCTGGCTTTTACCGGCATACTAGAAAATCAGGGGTTAGTTCTAGTCATGCCACGAGAATTGCTGCAGCCGTGTCGTCAATTGCTGTCAGACGTGGCTCTACGCAAAACTATTCTATACAACCAAAAGGTCTTGCTGGTTTGTCGCGGTCTGGTTGCCTATTATGGCGTAATACCTGTTGATGAACTAAGGCAGATGTTGGAAACGATGGATCTTGCCACGACTGAGCCGCAGTTCTCCACAATGCTGAAGACGATCGGTGTAAGTAATGGTTATCTAGACTGTGCAAACGATTTCGTATGTGATAAACGTGTTATCTATGTAGATGAAGTATTGTCGAGCCATTTAGCCATGCAGGAACATGGCTATTACCCAGTAAGCTTAGAAAAGGCGCTCCTGGCAGCTCAACAGATATATGTTGATTGGACAGATGCCCATCGAGAGCTCTTTGATTACTTAATTGATGAGCAAGCTATGGATGAGGAAGCAGCGGCAGAAGAGTTGATGTTTCTCATCTTTGCCTTGAACAACCGGGTTCCGATTCCTAGTTTGCTTCAACGCCTCGAGGAAAGGCAGGTCAAACTGCAGGACTTCGCAGAGACGATTGAGTTTCTCACTTTGTTAGACAAAGCTTATCAGCAAACTCGTTTGTGGGGCTATCGCGGGTTTACGCCGACTGAGATACAGGAGTTGGATTCACGTCCTCGTTTGCGCGTGTTGCCTCCTCTCCCGAGTCGTTCTGTCAAAAACGGAGACAGCAGTTTATCTTAGGTATGATGCTAGAAAGATGCTTAACGGAGGAGAGAAGACGTGGTTAACTCTGTCCTCAATAGGCTGGTTGGGGAAGAACGTGCTCTCGTTGCGCTGGCATGCGACAAAGCGGCGTTAGCTTGGCGTCGGTACGAAGTTTGTTTTACCGCTTTCCTGGACCCAGGGCAACGAGCGTTACTAGCTCAATATGCCTACCTGTGGGATGCCACGATGTTCAGCTTTGGTGGATATACTGATGCTGAGCGTCAAATAGTTGCTTTTAGCCCTGAGCAGGATGAGTGCCAGGATGAATATCCTTTGGTAGCGATGCAGGTGAGTGGCAACTTCAGTTTTGCAGCAGTCACTCACCGAGACTATCTCGGCTCGTTGCTGGCGCTGGGTATGAAGCGGGAAATGGTAGGAGATATTTTGGCTGGACCTGAAGGGTGCCAATTGGTCCTGCATAAGAATATAGTTAGCTATGTTCTTGCTAATTGGAAAATGGTCGGACAGGTAGGCGTAAGGGTAGAAGAGATTCCTTTGGCAGAATTACGTCCACCAGAGCCGAAGATTGCGCTGCGGCAAGCCACAGTCGCCAGCTTACGCTTGGACGCTGTTGTAGCCGTAGCTTACGGTCTGTCGCGCACTCAAGCTGCGAATCTTATTCGGGCTGGCAAGCTCAAATTGAACTTTACCCTGGAAACCCGTTGCGATAGGGCAGTAGAGGTAGGGG
>DIPA01000083.1:15562-17448 GCA_002427055.1 Firmicutes bacterium UBA5500
AAGGAACTATCATGGCAAGCGAACTGCTCCATGCACTAGTTGGCAGGATTACGGATTAATATGGAGAAATGTTTCGTTAGGCGAAGACTACTTCTGTCCTAACCCAACGAAAAAGAGGAGGCAGACGCATGAATAAACAAGCTATGAAAGAGAGACTCTGTGCTGCTATCGATGCTCGTCGAGACGAAATTATCGCCATCGGGTCTCAGATTTATGCGAGACCAGAACTTGGTTACAAAGAAGTTCATACTGCTGGTGTAGTGCAGAAGGTGTTCGGCGACTTAGGGCTAGAATACCGCTCTGGAATCGGACTCACGGGCGTACGCGCAGAAATGCCAGGACGAGATAGCAAAGTAAAGGTGGCAGTGCTTGGTGAGCTTGACGCTGTGGTCTGTCCTGAACATCCTCATGCCGACCCGCAGACAGGTGCCGCACACAGTTGTGGGCATAACGTTCAGATAGCAGGCATGTTGGGTGTTGCCATGGCTTTAAAAGATACGGGTATGATGTCTGAATTAGATGGAGATATTGCTTTCATGGCAGTACCTGCAGAAGAGTTTGTGGAGCTTGAGTATCGTAACAAACTGCGTAACCAAGGTAAAATTAGATTCTTGGGTGGTAAACAGGAGCTAATTGCCTTGGGTGAATTTGATGATATTGATGTTACTATGATGTTCCACTCAGCTAACAGCGAGCGCAAGATTGGTATTGGCGGCAGTAGTAACGGCTTCATTGGCAAGCTAATCAAGTACATAGGCAAGGAGGCACACTCTGGCGGTGCACCTCATCTAGGCGTTAATGCTTTGAATGCGGCAATGTTGGGTCTAATGGGCATCCATGCTCAGCGAGAGACTTTTCAAGATGAAGACCATATCCGCGTACACCCAATCATAACTAAGGGTGGTGACTTGGTTAATATCGTACCTGCCGATGTGCGTATGGAGACTTATGTACGAGGCAACGACATGGATGCTATTATCAATGCTAGTGCCAAGGTCGATCGCGCCCTACGTGCCGGGGCAGATGCAGTGGGTGCTAAGGTAGAAATTGTGCAACTACCTGGCTATTTACCGCGGTATCAAGCAGATGCGCTGAATGATATTTTCTACCAAAATGCAGTCGCTTTAGTGGGCGAAGATGAAGTATCTCTTGGTGGACATGGCGGAGGTTCGAGTGATATTGGTGATATCAGTGCCCTAATGCCTACTATTCATCCTTATGTAGGTGGCGTGAGTGGCCATGGCCATGCCAGCGATTATTACATTTCAGATCCCGAGCTAGCCTATATCGTTCCTGCCAAGCTTATGGCAATGAGCTTAGTTGATCTACTAGCGGACGGTGCCGCTGGTGTTGCTCAGTGTCAGGCTGATTTTGCGCCTCTTTATACTAAGGAAAGCTACCTAAAGATGTGGGAAGATCTATTAGGAGAGTAAATAACTGAACAGTTGAGTGAATCGGGTGTGGGTTACGGCTTACACCCGATTTTACTTCTAGGCGCGAAAGGAGAACGCAATCGTTTTGACGAATAAAGAAACTTAAGTAAAATAGTTTATTATCTCGGGGGTGTAATCAGGTGCGCAATGACAAAACTAGTGACCTAGAACGGCTAGTCCGAGAAGCTACTGATGTCAGTAGTCGCATAACCAGTGCTATGAGCACTTTGCAGGCAACTTCTATGGAGTTAGCCACTTCGGGTCAACATCTTACTGCTGCAGCCACCCAAACAGAACAGCATCTAGGTGAGGTAGAAGAAGTTCTTGGTTTTTTGCGGCAGGTAGCTAATAAGACTCGCATGATCGGTCTAAATGCGGCCATTGAGGCAGCACGAGTAGGCGAGCAAGGGCAAGGTTTTGCAGTGGTCGCTAGTGAGGTACGTAAACTGGCTC
>DIPA01000083.1:17545-21331 GCA_002427055.1 Firmicutes bacterium UBA5500
AAGTGAGGTACGTAAACTGGCTCAGACTAGCAATGAATCGGCTGAGAACATCAGTCAGTCTTTGCAGCAAACTCTTAATTCTGTCAAGGAGATTTTAGATGGCGTAGTAGCCTCATCACGTGTAGCTGAGGTGCAAGCTGCGGCGACCACCGAAGTACATTCCGCTTTGCAGCAGCTTGCTAATCTTATTAGCGAGCTGAATAATGTGGCGCAGCAGGGGTAAGAGATTGGCTCAAATAAGGAAAGCTATTCACTAGAGTGAGTAGCTTTTTTTTGCAGCAGCATGACCTACAGGATAGAGAAGATTGACACCCTTCTGCCTCGTTATAGTCTATTACTCTTGAAGCACCGTCTCGTGCCGATGTTTAAAGGAGGAATAAAAGTGAGTAAGATTCATGTCCTTACCGACTCCGCTGCTAGTTTGCCAAGAGAAGCAATTAACGACTTGCCATTAAGTATTATACCGACCTGGATACAAGTAGCTGATCAGAGTTTTCGCGAGGGAATCGATCTCGATAGTGCTCAGCTCTATGAACTGTTTCGACAGGGAGCTTTTCCTACCACCTCACAGCCCTCGCCCGGTGACTTCTTGGAGTTTTTTAAGCCTTTGGTAGAGCAGGGCAAGAGAGTAATAGCTGTGTTAGTGACAGCAAAGGGCAGTGGTACTTGCGCCAGTGCTAGCATTGCTGCAGAAATGTTCCCAGAGGGGGCCGTAACAGTCTTCGATAGTGCGACAACTGCTATGGGAACTGGGTTACAAGCTATCGCCGCGGCGGAGGCTGCTCGTGCAGGCCAATCAATACCAGAGATCATGGCCAAGTTGGTGGAAGTGCGGGAGAATACCAAAGTCCATCTTGCCGTTCCTACCTTACAGTATCTAAGCCGTAGTGGACGTATCAGCCAGGCAAAGGCTTTGCTGGCGGGCATTTTGAACATAAAGGTAGTGCTAACTACTGAAAATGGTATTGTTGTTGTGGGGGAGAAAACCCGTAGTTGGCAAAATGCCATTAACGCATTGGAAGCACAGGTATTAAGGGCAGGTGAGAAGACCCCCCTGGTTCTAGCTGTATATCATACTGATGTACCTACTCTGGCACGGGAACTCTACCAAAGGCTAGATGCAAAGGTAAGCATTGCACGCGGATACATCAGCGAATTAAGTGCAAGCTTGGCCGTACATGGTGGACCCGGCATGCTTGGCGCAGCTTTTTGCCCAGCTCACCTCTTTGCTATCTGAGTATTATCTCAGAGCCGTGATTCCAGAACCAACATGTTCCCTGGTTGATTTGCATAATACTGAGTCAGGGGAGCTGCGTTAGTTGTGAAATTAACGAGCAGCATGGTAGACTTAGGAAAGAGCTATTGGGGGGGAGGGGATAGTTTTGCAGCAGGTCAGGTACTCACTGGCTAATGCTTGGCAGACATTAAGAAGTAATTGGATTGTAGTATGGTTCCCCGTCTTGGTTGGCATCGGTTTTAGCGCGCTTGCTATCATGCTAAGCGGGATAATTGTAAAAGTAGGTCTTGATTGGGTGGGAACTGGGCAGTTGGGGGCTTCCCTAGGTATTAGCTTGTTGTTTGCGGCACTAGTGATGATTGTGGCGGTAGCTATTGCGGCCGGGCAAGCTGAGATGTTCCGTGGAGCGGCTGCTGATGAGATGGTGACGTTTTCTTATTTCACTACTGGAATGAGACGCTTTTTTTGGCGTCACTTAGGGGCCTTTCTCATCATTGGCTTGGTAACGATCATAATAGTAGTGATCTTTATGGGCGGTGCTTTGGCCCAAATGAGCTATTTCGGTGCCCAGTTAATAAGCGGATACAATAATTCCCCGGTCCAGTTACTATACCAAATTAATCAGTTCGCGCCTTCAGCTACATTGGGAGCCCTGTTGTTGATGATAATCAACTTTCTTTTAGGTGCCTGGGTTATGTATGTCGTAGTTGACGATAAGGATACCATAACGGCTTATGTTAATAGTTTTCGTTTGGTTACGGGTAATGTTGGGCCTTTTTTCTTGCTAGCTTTACTTAACGTCTCTGCACAGCTGTTGCTCCAGCAGCTGAATCGTAGTGGTATCTTCCTGCTTAGTCTTATTCCTAGTATCATCTGGTCAAGTTACTTTCAGCTTGCTCGCTTTTCCTTATTTTATCAGTTAAGGCGTTCGCCCACACTTCCCCCTGTTGAACGAGAGGCAAGACGGCAGGAGCCGCCAGAGCTTCTAGTCTAGACCATAAGGACAGGATAGAGAACAACCGAGATTGCTAGAAGAGCTTCACTAGAAGTAGTGGGGAATTACTGAGCAGTCTCGCATGTTTTTATGCTCAAGGGGGGGGGAAATGCATGGGCAGCTTCATTGATCTCATATCACGTGAACTAACCGTCTTACTCATTGCAATGCTGCCAGCAGTGGAACTACGGGGAGCGGTACCTATTGGAGTAGCCTTAGGCATGCCTTTAGGCGAAGCTTTCTTAATTAGCTATCTCGGTAGTCTCCTACCTGTTGTGCCACTAGTGTTACTGATTAGGCCATTCATCAAGGCGGCCATGCGTTCTCCGTATTGGTATCGTCTTGGCCGTTGGTTGCAGAAATACTCGTTGCGTCGTAGTCAGAGAGTACGCCGTTATGGAGCGTTAGGCTTATTTATCATCGTCGCTATTCCCTTACCGGGGACCGGCGTCTGGACGGGGTCGATGATTGCTGGTTTGTTTGGCTTGCCCTTGCGCATGGCCCTAACCTCAATTGCTGCCGGCAATTTAGTAGCTGGTTTGATCGTAACTTTCCTGACGCATCAATTGGGATGAAGGCCGTTTGCATTGACATGCGCAGGTAATGTTATTATCATGTTTAGGACAGGGGAAGCAATTATGCGCGATATTTTGTATCGGACATGCTATGAGAATTAGACAGGAGGGGTGCAAGTGTTACAGGAGGGCCGTTATTTCTTTACTTCTGAGTCAGTTACAGCGGGTCATCCGGATAAGGTTGCCGATCAAATCTCTGATACGGTTCTTGATGCTATCCTGACGTTAGATCCGCAAGCCCGGGTTGCTTGCGAAACGGCGGTTACTACTGGCATGGTGCTGGTAATCGGTGAAATTAGCACCGATTGTTATGTAGATATTCCTAAATTGGTACGTGAAACGATTAAGGACATTGGCTATACGCGGGCCAAGTATGGCTTTGATGGAGATACTTGTGCCGTCCTTACGTCAATAGATGAACAATCTCCTGATATCGCTATGGGTGTAGATGATGCCTGGGAGCTGAGAATGGGCGCTGAACGCGATGAAGCAGCGGCTATCGGGGCGGGAGATCAGGGCATGATGTTTGGCTTTGCTTGCAATGAAACGGCAGAATATATGCCCTTGGCTATTTCTTTAGCTCACAAACTTGCTAAGCGCCTCGATGACGTACGCTGTTCTGGCGTAGTACCCTACTTACGACCGGATGGTAAGACACAGGTAACTGTTGAGTATCAAGGCTATACTCCGGTTCGTGTTGATACAGTGATCATCTCTGCTCAGCATAAGCCAACAGTTAGCTTGGCTACTATTCGAAAAGATATTATGGAGCATGTAGTTAAACCAATCATTCCAGCTGCCTTGCTAGACGATCGTACTCGCTTCTTGATTAACCCTACAGGCCGCTTCGTTGTAGGTGGTCCACAAGGTGATGCTGGTCTTACCGGGCGCAAAATCATAGTAGATAGCTATGGCGGTTATGCTCGCCATGGTGGCGGTGCATTTTCTGGTAAAGATCCTACAAAAGTAGATCGTTCTGC
>DIPA01000053.1:0-278 GCA_002427055.1 Firmicutes bacterium UBA5500
GCTGCTTTTGAGATGATTGAAGAGGTAAGACGTCAATTCCGCGAAATCCCTGGAATTATGGAAGGTACAGGTCGCCCTGACCATGCTCGTTGCGTGAGCATTAGCACCAGCGCTGCCTTGAAGCAGATGATAGTGCCTGGCCTGATTGCTGTGTTGGCCCCGCTGATTATTGGCCTTACTCTAGGTAAAGAGGCCTTAGGTGGTTTGTTAGCCGGTGCGCTGGTTACCGGTGTGCTGGTAGCTATTCAGATGGCTAACTCAGGTGGCGCATGGGATAA
>DIPA01000053.1:345-4320 GCA_002427055.1 Firmicutes bacterium UBA5500
GCGCATGGGATAACGCCAAGAAGCACATTGAAGCTGGTAATTACGGTGGTAAAGGAACGCCGACCCACGAAGCAGCAGTCGTTGGCGATACGGTAGGCGATCCCTTTAAAGACACGTCCGGTCCTTCCATCAATATCTTGATCAAGTTGATGACTATTGTGGCCTTGGTTTTCGCTCCGTTGTTTATGTAAGAGTGTATTGAGCAATTAAAACTGCGCGTCTCGCTCCAAGAAGGCGAGGCGCGCAGTTTCTTTTTTCCAGCATCTTTGCTAAACTGAGGTTAAGTTAAGCAAAGGATGGGATATCTTATGAAACGTGAGGCAGCGCTTAGCCTAGTAAAGCAACAGGTTAAGAACCGCAACTTAATTAAGCACATGCTGGCTGTAGAAGCAATAATGCGTGCTTTGGCTACTCGCCTGGGCCAGGATGTTGAGCAATGGGGCTTGGCTGGCCTTTTGCACGATATCGATTACGACAAGACGGCAGATGACCCGGAGCAACATAGTTTGCTTGGCGCTAATATGTTGGCTGAGGCAGGTGTAGCCCCCCAGATCGTCTATGCGGTTAAAGTACATAATGAAGTACATGGCTTGCCCCGCCTGAGCCTGTTGGACAAGGCCTTGTATGCGGCTGATCCGCTATCTGGACTGATTGTAGCGGCTGCGCTTATTCATCCCGAGCGTAAATTAGCAGCTATTGATGTACAGTTTGTAAGCAAGCGTTTTGATGAGAAGAGTTTTGCACGTGGCGCTAGTCGAGAGCAAATTGAGTCGTGTCAAGACTTAGGCCTTAGCTTGGAGCATTTCCTCGCTTTGTCGCTGCAGGCGATGAAGGCAATTAGCACCGACCTTGGATTGTAGTAACAGAGCGTGTGAGCCTATAGCCGCACGGTATGTCGTGCGGCCTGACTTTGTTTGGAGGAATTAGCATGCAGTATCAAATAAGTGCCATGGATGAAAGGGCGGCGGCGGAGATAATCAATTGGCATTATGATCCGCCTTACACTGTGTATAACCTCAACGGTGATGAGAGTGAGATTGAATCCATGCTGGATGGTTACCATTTCGCTGTGCGTACCGCTAGGGAAGGATTGGTTGGTTTTGTTTGCTTCGGCATTGATGCACAAGTGCCAGGTGGTCGGGCGCGAGGTCTCTACGGTGGAAAAAGAGTGCTAGATATCGGCCTCGGTCTGCGCCCCGATCTTACGGGGAAAGGACTGGGCCAGGGTTTTGTGCAGGCAGGGATAGACTTTGCCATAGCCAAATGGAGGCCAACGGCTATGCGCTTGACTGTGCTGAGTAATAATCAAAGGGCCATTATCACGTACGAACGCCTTGGCTTTCATACTACTGATAGCTTTACTACGCGGACAGCTCAGGGCCAACAAGACTTTCTTCTGATGCTGCTGCCCCTCGCTTGAATTGGCAAAACTAGCAACAGAAACGGGCATGCTATGGTTGAATGCCGTAGCGTTAGGAGGGGTTTTATCAATGGTTGAGCGTGACAAATTGTTGGCGATGATGCGGGAGAAAGTCTATAAACCGCTGACAGAAGCTGAATTAGTGCAGGAATTAGGCTTAAGCGGGGATATGGCTGAGCAGTTTAAAGAGCTGATTACTAGCTTGGAACAGGAAGGCGTGGTTGTTAGAACTAGATATGGCCGTCTTGGCCTACCTGAAATGATGAACTTGGTTGTGGGGCGCTTGCAGGGAAATGCCAAGGGCTTTGCTTTCCTGGTTGCACCTAATCGGCCCCAAGATGTCTATATAGCGGCCTCTAACTTGAGCGGAGCTATGCATGGTGATCGTGTTATTGCACGCCTCTTGCCTAACTCCCAAGGCAAGAAAGATGAGGGCGAAGTTATTCGTATTCTAGAGCGAGTTAATCATCGTATAGTAGGCCGTTTCGAAGGAGGCGAACATGTCGGTTTTTGCCGGCCTGACGAGCGACGCATTGGGCAAGATATCGTTATCTCTCATGGCGCCACCAAAGGTGCCCAGACCGGTGATCGTATTGTAGTGCGCATTATCCACTTCCCTGATGGTAAACAGCATTTGGCAACCGGTGAGGTAGAAGAAGTCTTGGGACGTATGGGAGATCCGGGTGTCGACGTATTGGCCGTCATGCGCCAGTACGATCTGCCCCACGAGTTCCCTGACGAGGTAAAAGAACAAGTAGCAAAGATGCAGCTAGAAGTTGGGCCGGAAGACGTTAAGGGGCGGTTAGACCTACGCGAACTGCCAACCATAACTATTGATGGCCCTGATGCTAAGGATCTTGACGATGCTATTTCAGTCGAAAGATTGGCCAGTGGCAATTACCGCTTAGGCGTTCATATCGCCGATGTAGGCCACTACGTACGCCCGGGAACTCCGCTAGATCGCGAAGCTTTTGCGCGCGGCACTAGCATCTACTTGTTGGATAGAGTGCTACCCATGTTACCGGCAGACCTTTCTAACGGGGTCTGCAGTCTAACGCCGGGCGTAGACCGTCTTACCTTATCAGTTATGATGGAAATCGATGATGCTGGCAATCTGGTACAACATGAGCTAGCGGAAAGCGTGATTCATAGTCACGAGCGCATGACTTACGACGTGGTGAATCAGTTATTAGAGGGTGAAGATGCCGAGCTCAGCGAGCGCTATCGTGACCAGCTAGACCAACTGAATCTAATGCGCGAATTGCACGATATACTCGTACGCAAGCGTGACGGCCGTGGTGCGATTGACTTCGAGGTGCAAGAAGCCAAGATAATTCTCGATGACGAGGGGCGTGTTACCGATATAGTTGCACGTCAAGATACCTTGGCCGATAGCATCATTGAGGAGTTCATGGTGCGAGCTAATGAGACAGTGGCAGAAAGCTATTACTGGCTGGAACTCCCCTTCATCTATCGGGTACACGAAGAACCCAAGCCCGCCAAGGTAGCGGAGCTAAACACCTTCTTAGGAGCCTTTGGTTTGCGTATTAAGGCCAAGAGCGATGACATTCATCCTAAGAGTTTTCAGGCAGTGCTAGAAAAGGTAGATGGGCGTAGAGAACAGCGCCTCATTCACCGCGTGCTGTTGCGCTCAATGATGCGTGCTCGCTACAGCCCCGAGTGCCTTGGGCACTTTGGCTTAGCCTTGAAATATTACTGTCACTTCACAGCTCCTATCCGTAGGTATCCCGACCTAGCCATTCATCGCATTATTAAGGAGAACTTGCGCAAGAAACATGTCAGCGAAGGGCGTCGGGCTGAGTTAGCCGCCTTTGTCGATCGCGCCGCAACCAATGCGTCAGCCCGTGAGCAAGTCGCTACCGAGGCTGAGCGCACAGTAGTCGACATCAAGAAGGCCGAGTTCATGCTTGGTAAAGAGGGCGAAATCTACGACGCCATTATTAGCGGTGTGACCAATTTTGGCTTCTTTGCTGAGCTAGATAATACCGTGGAAGGCCTTGTACACGTCAGTAGTCTAGATGACGACTACTATGAGTACGATGAAGATACCTATTCACTCATTGGCAAACAGACTAAGCGCCGCTTCCGTTTAGGCGACCTCGTTCGCATTCAGGTGGCTCACGTGGATCTAGAAGACCGCCGCATCGACTTCGAACTAGCCCCGGAAGCATAGCCCAGCCACGGGGACGGAGTTAGTGACACACTTCAAAACTCTTGAGCAAAGCTTAACGGGGACTTTGGCTGGTGGCACGCCAGCAAAAGTCCCCTTTTCTATGACTTCTTTAAGATTGTTTTCCCAGGTAAATACAGACTTGTGCAACATTTATGTTGCTCCCTCGTA
Organism: Firmicutes bacterium UBA5500; assembly: GCA_002427055.1. Classification (GTDB taxonomy): domain Bacteria; phylum Bacillota; class UBA994; order UBA5500; family UBA5500; genus UBA5500. The sequence goes on from DIPA01000053.1 coordinate 4,128, forward strand.
TATAATAGGTAAGGTTTCCCTGAGAGGCGAGATTGGAAGAGGTGAGGCTATGCCAATTATTGATACGGTGAACCTGACAAAGTCATACGGTAAGGCGCGCGGTATCATTGATGTCAACATGCAAGTGGAAGAGGGCGAGATCTTCGGTTTCATCGGCCCTAACGGCGCAGGTAAATCGACCACCATTCGCACT
>DIPA01000053.1:4439-5482 GCA_002427055.1 Firmicutes bacterium UBA5500
GCTTAACTTCATCTTCCCGACTAGCGGGAGCGCCAAAGTGTTTGGTCTCGATGTAGTGCAAGATAGCGTACGTATCAAGCAGCAGATTGGCTATTTGCCGGCTGAGGTTGGCTACTATGACGACATGACTGTGCAGGACTTGTTCAGATATGCAGCCGGATTCTACGCTTCTGATCATCAGGCCTATGCGCGCGAGTTGGCTGAAGTATTTGAACTAGATCTACATCGCCCAATTCATGCTCTTTCGCTCGGTAACCGGAAAAAAGTCGGTATTGTATTGGCACTTTTCCATCGGCCTAAATTGCTCATTTTTGACGAACCAACGAGCGGGCTAGATCCTCTGATACAACGACGTTTCTTTGAGGTGCTGGAACAGGTCAATGCCCAAGGTACTACCATTTTCTTTTCTTCCCACGTGCTAAGTGAAGTGCAACGCTTGTGCGACCGGGTGGCCATTATTAAAGAAGGGCGCATTTTGCGGACAGAGAAAATGGATGATCTGCGGCACAGCTATTTCCGTAATGTCCGCGTCGATTTTAAAGATAGACTTGTGCCACAGTTGGATTTGCCGGGGATAATTCATTCCCATGAAGAGAATGGTCACTGGCATTTGCTCTATAATGGCGATATCAATAAACTGCTGCAATTTCTAGCGCAGCACGAACTGAACAACCTCTGGCTAGAGGAGCCAACCTTAGAAGAAATCTTCCTACACTACTATGAAAAGGGGGCAGAATAGAATGCAGGTGTTTTGGCGTGAGCTGAAGACAAACCGCAAATCTTTACTGGCTTGGACTATTGCATTAGCTGCTCTCGTTGTCTTGATGATGTCCATCTATCCTACCTTCAGGCAGGATACGTTGGACCTAGACGCTTTACTGGAGTATTATCCCGAAGCGTTTTCTAAGATCTTTGGGCTAGATGAGCTTTCCATGGCTGAGCCAATTGGTTTTTATGCTACAGAAGCCTACTTCATGAACATTCTTTTCGGTAGCCTTTACGCTGCAATTCTTGGCGCGAGCATCTTAACCAAGGAAGAAGAT
>DIPA01000053.1:5578-5742 GCA_002427055.1 Firmicutes bacterium UBA5500
TTAACCAAGGAAGAAGACGATAAGACTATCGAATTCCTGCTGGCCAGGCCCCTTTCCCGAAACCGTATGCTAGCCAATAAGTTATTGGCTATATTGGTCATATTGGCGCTCTTCAACATAGGTATTGGCCTGGCAACGTTTGTTTCCTTTGCTGTATTTGACGT
>DIPA01000087.1 GCA_002427055.1 Firmicutes bacterium UBA5500
ACTTGCCTATTAAACTGCTTCTCCCGCAGCATCTTCTTCTCCAAGGCTGCGATATCGCGTTTGAGTTTTTGCAGTCGCCTGTAACAGTCTACAGCTTCCGCAAGGTCGCCCTCCGTTCCGAGCCGCCCACCAGCGATTTGGCGCACCAGGTTTCCGTAAACTGCATCCAGGTTCAAGCCCTGGAACTTGAGCGTGAATCCCTCTAGTGGGACCCAGGGCGTGTGATAGAACGTGCCGGCGGCTTCCATCCACGCCTGCGCCTCTTCGCCGAAAGTAAGGATGAACAGAATCTTATAGGGTATCGCTTTTGCGATAGCGGGCAGTATGCGTTTATCTAGCTCTCGCTGCCGTAGGCGTATCTCAAACACTTGGATCTCTGTGGCTTCTTCGCCTGCATTTATTCCTATTGTGCTGTCTGCCAACTTATTGCGCCAGATGACTGACTCTATCTGGTCCCTGATAAAAGAACGCACCTGTGGTGTAAGTGGCGCGTTGGCGTAGAGCTTTTCTTTCGCAACCCGGCGGTTCACCTCAGTTGAACGTGGCAATCCTAACATATCGTCACCTCACTACTAGGAAGCATATCAGCTCGAAGTCATCAAGCCCGCTGATTTTGCTATTTAGGGCAGAAGTTCCGCCTGTAGAGAACAGGCTGTCAACATCGCTTTCTGCTTTAACCTCGATGATTGAATTAATTGCATCTGACAACAGCGTGGACACGCTCTGCATATCCCGTCCGTCCTTGGTCTCAACATTGAACTCTCGACAGACATCCATGACTGGCTGCACTTTTCCTTTGCACAGGGAACGCGTCTTGTCGAGTAAATCCTTAGGTGAAAGATGATCGCAAACAACGCTGCCATCGACTCCTATGTAAACCATATAAAACGGATGGAGGCGATTTTGCATGTCAATATTGACGCTATTGTTGCGGTTCTTGAGAACGAACACAACGCCTGTAGGACAGTCCTCCGAGGCTGGCACGACAGCATGCAGCCCGAAGGGCACTTTGTCCATATCTCCGTGGCTTTTCACATATTCGAGCAAGTCGAGCCGGAACTCGTTTAACCCTAGGTCCATAATGGAGATACCCGACTGCATTTCTTCCAGATCTACGACTTCCTCCTGTAACCGTTTTAACTGTGCCTTGCGGTACTCAAGGTCGCCTTTTTCTTCCGCATTAAGCAGGTCATCGTCACCGGTGGCGGTCATTACCGAAATCCGCATCCTTGTTTCCACTCTGCCTTTGAGGGAAAGGTATTCGTCTAGGTCCACATCAGGCCAAAAGTTCACAAGTTGGATGACCGAGTTACGGCTGCCGATGCGGTCTATACGCCCAAACCGCTGGATGATCCGCACGGGATTCCAGTGGATGTCGTAGTTTACGCAGTAGTCACAGTCCTGCAGGTTCTGGCCTTCGGAGATACAATCAGTGGCAATAAGTACTGATATGTCAGAGGTATTGTTTGGCATCAGCAGATGCTTGTCCTTCGCCAACGGGGAAAATAGCGTAAGCACTTCGTTCATGGAGGCACGCTGTTTAGGAATGGTCGTCTTACCATCCACACTGCCTGTGACCATTGCCGTATCTAAGCCGAAGCGCTGCTTCACAAAAGCGCTGACATGTTTATACAGATACTCGGCCGTATCGGAGAAGGCAGAAAAGATCAGGATCTTGCGGTTCCCCTCATTTATGGGATGCATCAGCTTGTGTTCTATCAAGTTGAATAGCGTCTGCAGTTTTGTGTCGTGTTCAGGCGTGATGTCGTCAATCATCGTTTTCAACAGTTCCAATGTCTCGGCGTCCTCTGCTAGCCTATCGCGCCAAGTCTTGTAATCCATGTCGGCAAGGTCTATCTTAATGCTGTGTTCTGCGGCAAAATACTCTGTGTTGCGGTCATCGTCGTCAAAGTCCGGATCACCTGCTAATTCCCTACCGTTAATAATTGAACCGCCACCACTGGCGTATGTGTCTATCTCGGCAATGGTACTGTCTATCAGGTGTTTCACCCGCCCCACTGTGAGCCGGAAAGACTCAACGGAGCTTTCGAGTCGCTTCATCAGGTTGATGCTCATCAGACGACGTATACCCATTTCGCGCCCTGCCCGGTTAATATTGCGGGAAGTGTCCACGTACTTATGGAGCATACTCGCAAATATGTAGTCGGTAGGGATATACACCGAGAGGTTCAGCCTCATCAGCAGGTCGTATATCTCACCATAGTTAATGGCGCTTTCTAGATCTGTTAGGCGAGGACGCAAGGTTATAGGTTTTAGACGTTCGGGGAAGGTACCGATTTCACTCATGTTATAGTATTTTTCTATATGTTTGCGCGAGCGGGCAATGGTAACGCTATCAAGCACCTCAAAGAAATCAAAATCAAGCGCCTTTAAAAGGTTGGCCGTGGTTCGCTCGCTTTCATCTCGCTTGTTCCACTGGTTAAACACCTTTTGGGCACTACGAAAGATCTCATCTATCGTGCGCTTTGTATCGAGTTTCTCATTGATGAGTTTGGGGTTGCCCTCGTAAGCGAGTTCAAGCTGGTGGCGCAAATCAGTGAAACGATTATTAACTGGGGTCGCCGAGAGCATCAATACTTTCGTCTTTACCCCTGTGCGGATGACCCTATTCATAAGGCGCAGGTAACGGTTTTCACGACGTTCTTCACCGTAGATTTGGCCACCATTACGGAAGTTATGCGATTCATCAATAACGACGAGATCGTAGTTGCCCCAGTTGAGCCTGCCCAAATCCAGCCCGTTAGACTTGCCCCACTCTCTCGACAAGTCGGTATGGTATAACACATCATATCGTAAGCGATCGGCAGCGATGGGGTTATTGACGTAGTTGTCCTTATATGTGTTCCAGTTATCCGCTAGTTTCTTAGGGCAAAGGACAAGCACGGAGCGATTGCGGTTCTCGTAATACTTAATAACAGCAAGGGCGGTAAATGTTTTACCAAGCCCCACGCTGTCCGCTAAGATGCATCCATTGTATGATTCGAGCTTGTTAATGATTGCCAGAGCAGCGTCCTTCTGGAAAGTATAGAGCATATTCCAGACCTTGCTTTCCTTAAAGCCGGTAGCTTCGTTAGGCAAAACATCTTCAGAAACATCCTCCAGGAATTCGTTGAATATGTTATATATCGCTACGAAGTAAATAAACTCCGGCGAGTTTTCGTTATAAGCGATTGTAATGCCATCGATGACCTGTTCGGTCACATCCTGCATTAGGCTTTTGTCGTTCCAAATCTGGTCGAACATGCGGATATATTCGCCTGACAATGGAGCAAACATCTTATTGACCGGGTTGATGATATTGTTGCCGCGTTCACAGCCGATGTCTGCGGTGGTAAAGCCGTGAAGTGGAATATAGGTCGTTGTTTCCTCACCGACCACATTCATAAAGCCACTGATGTTGCCGCCCGTCATGTTAGAGCGGAAGCGCACCTTTTTGCGAATCCAGTCGGCGCACTCGCGGGCGATTGCTTTCTGGGTCAGCTCATTACGAAGTTTTACCTCAAATTCCGTGCCGTAGAGCGCGCGTTCGCGGTCGAGGCGGGGGATGTAGAACTCGCGTTTTTCTTTCGGGGCTTTCTCCTGAAGGAAGGTCGGCGAGGTGAAAATAAAGCGCAACTCAGCAAT
>DIPA01000074.1:0-6110 GCA_002427055.1 Firmicutes bacterium UBA5500
AAAATTGGCAGGCTAAAACTCCGTCCCCGTGTCCTAGGCGCGCCGGATGGCGAGGGTGCAGTTGTGCCCGCCGAAGCCGAGTGAGTTGGAGAGCGCAGCTCGAATGGGCATGGCGCGGCCTTGGTTGGCGACGTAATCTAAGTCGCAATTCGGGTCTTTTGTCTTAAGGTTGATGGTTGGATGCACATACCCTTCCCGGATAGACAGTGCCGAAACGGCCAATTCAACTGCGCCAGCTGCGCCTAACAGATGCCCGATCATGGACTTGGTTGAGTTTACAACCAATCGCTCAGCCTCTGCCTGAAATACGTTTCTGATAGCTAAGGTCTCCAGGCGGTCGTTCATGTCCGTGGACGTACCATGAGCATTGATGTAATCAATCTCGCTTGGTTCGAGTCCGGCATCGGCCAAGGCTAACTGCATAGCACGGGTGGCCCCTTTAGCCTCGGGGTGTGGCGCAGTCACGTGGCTAGCGTCGTTGGTGGCACCGTAGCCAACCAGTTCAGCGTACGCCGTGCCGCCTCGCCGCACTAAGTGTGCTTCCGTTTCCAGAACCAGCACGGCAGCCCCTTCGCCTATAACAAAGCCATCACGCTCTAAATCAAAGGGGCGGCTGGCTGTTTGCGGATCATCGTTGCGAGTACTTAGGGCCCTTAGGGCGCAAAATCCGGCCACCGCGATAGGATTAACAGATGCCTCAGTACCTCCGGCCAAAATTACGTCCGCATCGCCTCTTTGCAAGCTACGCAATGCTTCACCTATAGCTTGCCCGCCACTGGCGCAAGCTGAAACAATGTTATTGGCTGCGCCGGTAAAGCCGTAGCGGATCGCGACCTGCCCGGCCGCCATGTTGCCAATCATCATGGGCACCAGGAAGGGGCTAATTTTGGCTGGACCTTTAGTAAGCAGGATCTCATGTTGCTCTGCTAGAGTTTCTAGACCACCAATGCCGGAGCTAATGTATACGCTAGCCCTCTCTGTATCGACTTGCTTTGCGTCTAGCTGGCTATCTTGGATAGCCAGCTCAGCTGCGGCCAGGGCAAATTGCACAAAGCGATCAGTGCGCTTTGCTTCTTTCTTTTTCATAAAATCGCTAGGGTCAAAAGCGGTAACCTCGGCAGCGATGCGGGTGGGGTAATCACTCACATCAAACCGGGTTATAGGTCCGACTGCCGATACTCCTGCCTTTAGCTTGGTCCAAACATTGTCTTTGCCGAGGCCAAGAGGCGTAACGAGGCCTATGCCTGTGATGAAAACTCTCTGCATGTCTTCACCCCTTAGGCCTTGTTGGCGATGTAGTTAGCGATATCTTGCACAGTGAGGATCTGCTGCATTTCCTCTTCTGCTATCTTTAGACCGAATGCCTCTTCCAACTCCATAACGAGTTCTACCATATCAAGAGAATCAGCTCCAAGGTCGTCTTTTACTTTCGCATCTGCAGTAATCTCAGAAGCTTCCAGACCTAGCTGTTCAGCGATGATTTCTTTCACCTTATCAATAGTGTTCATTGTTTCACCTCCTTTCGTTATCTGCTATGGCATTAACAGACCACCATTGACACTTAGCACCTGGCCTGTAATGTAGTCAGCCTCAGCGGATGCAAGGAATCCAACTGCAAACGCTACATCGCGTGGACTGCCAGCTCGCCCGAGAGGTACTTGGGCAATGAAGGCTTCCCTTTGTTCTGGGGTCAAGCTACGCGTAAGGCCGGCATCGATAAAGCCTGGGGCTACCGCATTGACGGTTATTTTGCGCGCTGCTAATTCGCGCGCAGCAGTCTTGGTTAGGCCAATAAGGGCCGCTTTAGAGGCTGCATAATTGGCTTGGCCATAATTTCCTATTTGTCCAGCCACGGAAGCGATATTGATGATTCTGCCATAGCGCTGCCGCATCATTAGCTTGGCTGCCTGCTGCATGCAGAGAAAAGCTGCCTTCAGATTGATGTCGAGTACCTGCTCAAAATCGGCCTCGCTCATCCTGACCATGAGCTGGTCTCTATTAATGCCCGCATTATTAACGAGGACATCGAGTCGACCAAATTCTTGCTTGATTTGCGAGAACATAGCGCTGATTTGAACAGCACTAATTAGTTCGGCCTCCACAGGTAAATACGTGCCCCCGTAGTGAGAAAGCTCGCAGGCTAAATCCCGAGCCTTATCCAGGCCCTTAGCACCGCGGCAGTGGAGAGCAAGGTCAAAACCTGCTGCTGCAAGTTCATAGCAAATAGCCGTTCCTAAAGAGCCTGTCGAGCCAGTGATTAAAGCAACTTGACGTTCACTCAACTAATCCGCCTCCTATCTCTCTCTGAATCTGCTCCGCCACACGGCCAATTTGATCTGCCGCTGTGGCTTGGTAAATGACTGCTTGGCTAGATATCCTTTTGACCATGGCGCCCAAGCTGCTGCCGGGACCAACTTCCAGGAAATGAGTGAAGCCCTCGTCTAGTAAACGTTTGATTCCTGCTGCAAACTCAATCGGCTCGCTTACTTGCCGCTCCAGCAGCTCTTGCATTTGCTCTATCGACTGATAAATACTAGCATCAACGTTGCTGATAACTGTCAGCTTAGGGATTTGCCAGCTAGCAGCCCTAAGAAGGGGGGCAAAGATGGCACCGGCTGGCCGCAGTAGTCGAGTATGAAAAGGGGCGCTAACCGCGAGAGGGATAATACGCTTGGCGCCTGCTGTTATCAGGGCGTCACTGGCGTGTTCAACTGCTGCTTTATCTCCGGCAATGACAATTTGCCCCGGGCAGTTAAAGTTAGAGGCCTGCACAAAGGAATCGGTGCGTGATTCCTCCTCGCAAATAGCCTGTACCATATCTCGTTCCAATCCAAGTACTACGGCTACGGCACCTGCATCGGCAGGATATGCCGCGTCCATAGCTTTGCCACGCTCGTGCACCAAACGTACGGCTGTAGCAAAATCGAGGGCGCCTGCTGCAGCGAGTGCGCTATATTCACCCAGGCTAAGTCCAATCGCAGCTTCTGCTCTTACCCCGGCCTCTTGCCAAGCTTGCCAGTAAGCAAGCGACGTCGTTAAAATAGCCGGTGGTGTATAAGGCGTCACATTCAGTTCTGTAGCCGGTCCGTTGGTAATCAGGTTAGAAAGTGACCAGCCCAGAGCAGCATCGGCTTGCTGCAGCAGACTATAGGCGGCGGGGTAAGCTGTCGTAAGATCCACTCCCATGCCTACTCTTTGCACACCTTGGCCTGGGAATAATAAAGCTAGTTTTGGCATAGTTGCACCTCCAAACTGTGTGTTAGGGAGCGAACGCCAGTGATGATTTCTTGAATAATCTCTTGGGCAGGCATGATTTGCTGTACAAGGCCTGCTGATTGTCCTGCCATGACAGAGCCGTAAGCTATGTCCCCATCGCGGGCTGCTTGTGCTAAGCGTCCAGCTCCAAACTCGCCGAGCAACTCAAGGCTTGCACCGTCAGCTTCGAGATCGCGATACTGGCGCGTAAAGCGGTTACGCAGGGCTCGTACGGGGTGCCCGGTTGTATAGCCGGTCACGATGGCGTCACGATCTGCTGCGCGCACAATAGCTTGCTTGTAGGCTTCATGCACAGTGCATTCGCTGCTACAGATGAAGCGTGTGCCCATCTGCACGCCAGCTGCTCCTAGAGCAAGAGCAGCCACTACGCCGCGAGCATCGGCAATACCACCGGCCGCAACTACAGGTATATCAACGGCATCAACCAGCTGAGGGACTAAGGCTAAGGTGCTGATGTCGCCGATGTGTCCGCCGGCTTCCCAGCCTTCGGCGATCAAGGCATCTACACCTAAGCGTGCCAACCGTTTGCCTAGTGCTACCGATGAAACGACAGGCAGTAGCTTAATGTTGTGCTGCTTGAGTGCCTGAACATAAGGCCCAGGGTTCCCAGCCCCTGTTGTTACTACTGGGACGCCCAGGTCAATGACTGCTTGTAGTACTTCCTCGGCATGAGGCGACATCAACATCACGTTTACGCCAAACGGGCGGTCCGTGAGGGCTTTGGCTCGTAGAACTTCTTGCCGTAAATCTGTTGCTGGCATATTGCCTGCACCAATCACTCCTAGCCCGCCGGCCTGCGCAACAGCGGCCGCTAATTCGGCTTGTGCCACCCAGGCCATGCCCCCCTGAATAATGGGATAATCAATGCTCAGTAATCGTGTAAGGGCAGTTGCTAGCATCGGTTCGCCTCCTACCATTGCACTAGCCCTGCGCCCCAAGTGAGACCGCCACCGAAGCCAGCCAGCAGGATGTTTTGTCCTGCTTGAAAGGAGCCAGATATAGCTGCTTCTGCTAGGGCGATGGGAATAGAGGCGTTGGAAACATTGCCATAGTGCTGTAAGTTGATTATTATCTGCTCGGCTGACAAGCCTAGTCTTCTTGCCACGGAGTCGATAATGCGTTGATTTGCTTGGTGTGGCACAAACCAGGCGATGTCTTGCACGCAGAGCCCTGTCTTGCTTAGCAGGTGCAGGGTGGCTTCAGGAACCTTAGAAATAGCAAACCTAAACACTTCTTGACCATCCATTTTGACAAAGTGCTGGCGAGCGGCCAAGGTTTCAACACTTGCAGGCCGGCGCGAGCCACCGGCAGGTTGCTGCAGTACATGGCCCCCAGTGCCATCTGCCCCTACTTCAACTGCCAGCAGTACATGTTTCTTGCTCGGTCCAAGTACTAGCGCACCAGCCCCGTCGCCAAACAGAACACAGGTACTGCGGTCTTCGTAATCGGTAATTCGGCTCAGAGTCTCTGCGCCAATGAGCAAGCAATTACGAATGGCACCAGTCTCAATCATGCTTTTGGCTAGAGCTATCCCGTAGATAAAGCCGGAACAGGCTGCAGAAAGGTCGAATGCAGCCGCTCTTGTTGCTCCTATGTTTGCTTGCACCAAGCAAGCGGTGGCTGGGAAAGCCATATCAGGAGTTACCGTGGCTACAATAATTAAGTCAATGTCAGTTGGCACCAGCTCGGCTTGGGCAAGGGCCACCTTGGCAGCTGCACTTGCTAGATCGGAAGTAGCTTCAGCAGCTGCTGCAATACGTCGCTCCCTAATGCCAGTACGTGTACGAATCCATTCATCACTCGTTTCAACCATTTGTTCTAGCTCACGATTCGTTAACACTCGGCTAGGTAGGTGATAGCCCCAACCGAGAATTCCTGCCTGCTGCAAAAAACCTCCTCCTTTGTGCACATAGCTGTGTACATGGCACAGATTATAGCACGCAAAAAACCGATGTGCAACATATTGTGCACATCGGTTTCTTAATCTCTTATCCTTCGCTTTTCTCACTTAGGGCAAACATAAGCTCCCCTGCAGCAGCAACCTCCCCATCCACACTTGCCACCGCTCTACCCTTACCAATCGGGCCTTTCTGCGCTATGATTTCCACCTTGAGCAGTAACTGGTCACCGGGCTTAACTTGGCGTCTAAAACGAAACTTATCAATACCAGCGAATAGGCCAAGTTTGCCCGCGTTCTCCGGTAGGCTTAGCAAGGCGAGTGCCCCCACCTGTGCCAGTGCTTCAACAATCAAAACGCCGGGCATCACCGGGTGATGGGGAAAATGTCCGGCAAAGAAGGGCTCATTGATAGTCACGTTCTTGATTCCACTAGCTGATTGTCCTGGTATAATATCGATGACCCTGTCTACTAGCAAGAAAGGATAGCGGTGTGGAAGAATATCCATTATCTTTTCAATGTCCAAAAGCAAACACCCCCGCGATCATTTGCACAACTATGTGCACAATTATAAGCAAAATTGTCAGGGTGTGCAAGCGCGGAAAAAGGTATTCATAAATTGCATATAAGAGACATTTTATCCGACTTGGGGATACCCGTTGTTCTCCTTGCTTGTATATTTGCTTTAGAGGAGAAACGGTTTCTAGTGAGAATTATTAAGTGAATAAGGCAGCGGTTTTTGGGCGAGTGAATTGCCTAGCCTTTCGCCTGGAAACATTGCTATTAAGAGGAGGGTCTCGTTTGAAAAAGCGACTTACGCGTGCGGAAGTACCGGAACATTTAACCTGGAACTTGTCCGACATTTTCCCTGACGATGCTGCTTGGGAGAAAGAGTTGATGGCTGTAGTGGCCGACTTTGCCACCGTTACTCAGTATA
>DIPA01000074.1:6192-13224 GCA_002427055.1 Firmicutes bacterium UBA5500
GCCACCGTTACTCAGTATAAGGGGCGCTTTGCAGAAGGTCCGGCAGTTTTGCTGGCGTGTCTGGAAGCCATGGAAGCGCTCAGCAGCCGCGTAGCCCGTGTGATCAGCTATGCGTCTTTCAAACAATCCGGCGACGGTACCGACCCAGCCAATCAAATGGCTATGGGGCGTGCTGCTGCTATGGCAGCCCAGTTGGGAGCTGCCACTTCATTTATGCGTTCGGAAGCGCTTGGCCTGCCCGAAGGCACTCTAGAACGTTATTTGGAAGAAGAACCACGCCTACACGATTTTGAGCGTCTTATACATAAGATGATCGCGGAGAAGCCTTACATGTTACATCCTGAAACTGAGATGGCCCTAGCTTCGCTTAATGAAGTTTTAAGCTCTCCGTCTTTGATCTACAATCGCTCTAAGGCAGCCGACATGACCTTCGCACCGGTGCTTGATAGCGAAGGTGTTAGCCACCCGATGTCCTTTGCTATGTATGAAGAGGCCTATGAAAACTCACCTGACGTTGTTTTGCGCCGCAATGCTTATGCTTCTTTCACTGAGGGATTGAAAGCCTACCAAAACACATATGGCGCTACTTGGGGTACTGAGGTTAAGAAGCAGGTTATTCTGGCTAAGTTGCGTGGTTACGAATCGGCCACCCAGATGCTGCTTGCGGGTCAGGAAGTCAGCCTTGAGGTTTATCATAACCTGCACAATATCATCCTGACCGAATTAGCACCACATATGCGCCGCTATGCTGAACTACGTAAACAGGTACTTGGGCTAGATAAGCTACTCTATTGTGACATCGAGGCACCTCTTGATCCTGACTTTAGTCCAGCCACTACTTTTCAGGAGGCTTCCGGGATTATTCTCAACGGCCTATCTGTATTAGGTGAAGAATATGCTGCCATTATTGCCGAGGGGCTGCAGAACCGTTGGATCGACTTGGCTGACAACATCGGCAAATCGACCGGTGCCTTCTGCAGCACAGTGCCGGGTGTTCACCCATATGTCCTAACAACTTGGACCGATAATATGCGCAGTGCTCTCTTGCTGAGCCACGAGCTTGGTCATGGTGGCCATGGAGTGCTTTCTCAACGTAACCAGCGCCTCAGCAATGCACGCACTTCAATGTTCTTCTCCGAAGCTCCGTCTACTATCAACGAGCTGCTGGTGGGAAATTACATTCAGTCGCAAAGCGATGATCCTCGCATGCGTCGTTGGTTAGCGATGCAGTTATTGATGACTTACCATCACAATTTCGTACGTCACCTGATTGAGGGTGAACTGCAGCGCCGTATCTATGTCTTAGCTGAGCAAGGTCAGCCCATCACGGCTACCGTATTGAGCCGTGTGCAGGGCGAGATCCTTGAGGAATTCTGGGGCGACACGGTTGAGATTGATGATGGCGCTCGCTTGACTTGGATGCGTCAGCCGCACTACTACATGGGGCTTTACCCATATAGCTATTCTGCCGGCTTGACCGTTGGCACGACAGTTGCCCAGGCTATTCTTGAGGAAGGTCAGCCTGCCGTTGAGCGTTGGCTGAAGGTGCTCAAAGCAGGCGGTACCGTGCCGCCAATGGAACTTGCCAAAATGGCCGGCGTAGACATGACCAAACCCGAGGCCATTCGCAAGGCCGTTGCTTATGTTGGTTCGTTAGTTGACCTTGTGGTTGATAGTTTCTAGTATATAATAGGCCCCGGAGCATTCCTGCTCCGGGGCCTATTATGTAGAACTACGAACGGAGGATGCGTATGTATGATATAGCCATCGTGGGAGCCGGCCCGGCAGGAGCAACGTTAGCCCGTTTGCTGGCCAGCCGCTATCAAGTTCTGCTGATTGATCGGCGTGACCTTGCTCACCAGGCTAGCCCAGGCGCAATCACAAAATGTTGTGGCGGCCTATTGGCTCCTGATGCCCAGAAAGTCTTAGCCGAATTAGGGTTAGGCCTACCGGAGGAAGTATTGGTTGGCCCACAGCTATTCGTTGTACGCACGATCGATCTGGACCAAAGTTATGAGCGCTATTATCAGCGTTTTTATGTGAACATTGACCGGGAAAAGTTCGACCGTTGGTTAGTATCACTGGTTCCTGACAGTGTTACTCGCTGTTTTGGTACTACTCTCTGTGGCTATCAATCAGAACAAGGGGAAATTACTCTTACGTTGCAGCAGGCGGGTAGCAGGTGGCAAGAAAAAGCTCGCTTCTTGGTAGGTGCTGATGGTGCTAATTCATTGGTGAGGCGGCAAGCTACAACTACTGCAATGCACCTGCGACAGTATGTGGCCATCCAAGAAAGGTTTCGGGTTGAACAACCAATGCCTTATTTTACAGCCCTATTTGCCAGTCGTGTGACTGATTTTTACGGCTGGACCATTCCCAAGCGCAATGAACTGCTGGTTGGCGTCGCACTCAAGCCCGGTAGGCAAGCAGAGAGTCTATTTCAAGATTTCAAGCTACGGTTACTCCGGTATGGTCTTAGCTGGGGCGAAAGAACTCGGCGGGAAGGTGCATTTCTGCTACGCCCGCAAGCTAATCAACCACTTCCCGTGCTCGGTGGAGTTGCCTTAGTAGGGGAGGCAGCCGGTTGGATTAGTCCAAGCTCAGCGGAAGGCGTAAGCTATGCTTTGCGCAGCGCCATGATGTTGGCTGATAGCTTACAGCCAGGGTTAGCTGGGGCACTAGGGCGTTATCAGAAGGCGACCGGGCGCTTACGACTCAATTTGTTGGGTAAGAATCTCAAGTCGCCCGCCATGTATAATCCGCAATTAAGAACTCTAGCCATGCGTTCGGGACTGTTAAGTGTAAAAGTGCGCTCAACCAACTAGCTAATTAAGGGGACTCTTGTGTAAGGGGATTCTGATGAGTGCCCTTTTTTATTCATTGCACTGTGGGACAATTGTCGCTTTACTGAGTTCGCGGGCATGGCATAATACCACGGCCTAGTACTTTTATTTCTCTAACTGGATAAAAATATCAAGCCTGTAGATTAGTGTATCTATAGGCTTTTTTTTGATAATAAAAGCAAAGAAATGAAAAATCGGTATTTTTTAGGTTCAGATTTCTTAGAAAGTTTTTTAAGAAGAAGCAGGATTTATTCACCGGATGCTGGATATTATGCAGAGCAGCATTGGCTGATGTTAAGGAAATGTCTTATTCCTGGGGCAATTATGAGGGCTTTGTTTTTGCAGAAGGGGGTGATTACGCATTAATTTGCAAACTGGTGAGTAAGGTTTTGGGAATCAGACACAGGTAAACGAAACAACGGAGAAAAACAACTGATGACAACACAAAAGGGGGACATAATGTTGAAAAAAGCAAATAAAACAATGGCACTTCTTCTATCCTTCCTTATGGTAATCAGCGTGTTAGCCGGCTGCACCCCGCAGGGTGGAGGAAAGAAATCAGCTGGTGAACTAACAGATTGGGTTACATATCAGACTATCTCCGCAGAGATGGAAACATTTAACTTACAGCATACGCAGAACTCTAAGGAACTAGATGTCCTGCGTAACTGCTTCGATGGGCTTGTAGCTAACAATAATTATGGTACCTTAATTCCTGCTATTGCTGAAAGCTGGGATACCCCAGATGGTGGCAAGACTTGGACTTTTAACTTGCGTAAAGATGTGCCGTGGGTGGACAACCAAGGAAATCAGAAGGGCGAAGTTGTTGCTGAGGATTTCCTATGGGGTCTAGAGTGGGTTTTAAACTTCGCCAAGAACGATGCCTTAAATAGCTCCATGCCGAAGCAGTTAATTAAAGGTGCTACAGAGTACTATGAGTACACCAAGGAGCTGGGGGACGAGGCCAAGAAGCTCGATTTGACTAAGTTCAAAGAGATGGTAGGGATGGCGGCCCCGGACGACTACACGCTGACATTTGAATGTCTCGATGCGTTTCCATATTTCCAGACGGCAGCGGTTCATAGCTTCCTCTGTCCTATCTCCGGCGAATTCCTGGCGGAAATCGGTGTAGATGGATACAGGGCTGTCAAATATGATGAGCTGTGGTACAACGGGCCTTATACCATTACTACCTTTGTGCAAGGCAATGAGAAAGTCTTAACCAAAAACCCGCTGTATTGGGACAAGACAGCTAAGCTCTTTGACACAGTGACCGTCAAAATGGTGGAATCCACCGACAATGCTTTCCAGATGTTCCAGAATGGTGAGCTGGATAGCATAGGCCTGACCGAGGCTAATCTGCAGACCATCTATCGTGACGAGAACCATAAGTATCACAATAACCTAGTCGAAATGCGTCCTAGCAGGTATGCCATGCAACTGCACCTCCAGTATGATAAGAAACTCGAAGATGGCAGCCCAGATAAGAATTGGAATACAGCCATTGCCAACGATGCCTTCCGCCAATCTTTATATTGGGGAATAGACTGGACCGATTACCTCGCGCGCTCAAATGCAGTCAATCCATTGAAGTGCACGAATTTGTGCTTCAGCTCCCCCAGCTTGGTAACCACTTCCGACGGCAGGGATTATACCGATCTCGTCATGGAAAAACTTGGCATGAAACCTAGCTTGGAGAGTTATGTTCGTTACGATGCCGAAAAAGGCGCCCAGCTGAAGCAGCAGGCAATGCAAGAGCTTACCGCCAAAGGCGTCACCTTCCCTGTAGAACTTGACTACTACATTTCTGGCGGAAACCAGACCTCCCTCGATTCGGCCACTGTTATTAAGAACGTGTTTGCTAAGAGCTTGGGTGAGGATTACATCAAGTTCAATATCAAGACCTTTGTCTCCTCGTTCTCTAAAGAAGTACGTACTCCACAGCTGCAGTCTATGAACATCAGTGGCTGGGGTGCCGACTTCGGTGACCCGCTCACTTACCTTGGTCAGCTAATAGTGGGTGACGATAACGCCTTCTATGCCACCACGACGTCAAAGTCCAACAACATTACCGACCCAGAGTTGAAAGCCACTTTTAAGGAATTTACGCGTCTAGTCAATGAGGCCAGTGCTATCACTGATGATCTTGACCGGCGCTACGATGCCTTTGCTGACGCGGAGGCATATGCCCTTAACAATGCACTAGTGTTGCCGTTAAACTATAGTATCTCGTGGAAATTAACACATGCGAATGCTTACTCGAACATTAACGCAGCCTATGGTGGTCAGGATGCGCGCTATGTTAACTGGGAAACCAGCTCAGAACTCTACACTACAGAGCAATACGAGGAGTTTAGGAAAGCGCACGAACAGGGGAAAGGCGGGAAATAAAGCATGGTAAAATACACGATTAAAAGGCTCCTGCAGTCATGCATCACTGTTTTAATCGTGGTAACCATCGTGTTTCTCTTGCTGCGTTTGTTGCCGACTGATTATTATTTCACGGAAGAAGAGCTGATGAAGCTAGCTCCCGAACAGTTGAATGAACAGCTAGAAGCAGCAGGGTTGCTGGATCCGCCGTTAGTGCAACTTGGCCGTTATTATAGCCAGCTCGCACACTTTAATCTCGGCACTTCTCGCAGAATACAGACTGGTGTTCCTGTGACGCAGGTTATTGGAGGCAAGTTCGCTATCTCCATGCGTCTGGGTTGGATCTCACTTGCCATTTCTGTAGTTGCGGGTATGGCCTATGGTGTCGTGCAGACGATGAATAAAGGGAGATTTTGGGATCACATTGGTACAGCCTACACGGTTTTCGTGCGGGCTGTGCCCTCCCTGGTTTCCTATTCATTGATTTTGATACTAGGATCGCGATACTTAGGTCTACCGTCTATGTATTCAACGAGAAACGTCTTTCTATCCAGCATTTTACCGGTGGTATGCCTCAGCATGGGTTCCATAGCAGGCTATATGTTGTGGACGCGACGCTATATGGTCGACGAACTTAATAAGGATTATATTCGCTTGGCAAAGCTGAAGGGTATGTCCACAAGGAGCGTGATGTTTAAACACGTATTTAAGAACGCCTTTGTGCCCCTAGCCCAGTATCTTCCACAGTCGATATTGTTAGTGACCGGTGGTTCGTTACTAGTTGAGCGCTTTTTCTCAGTTCCCGGCTTGGGCGCGTTGCTAACCGATTCCATAAGCCGCTATGACCTAAATCTTGTCCAGACATTAGTTATGATGTATGCGTCTATGGGTATCGTGGGGCTATTCCTAGGTGACGTTCTAATGACGTTGATCGACCCCCGTATTCGACTACTCGGCCGGGAGGGTACGCGATGACAAACGATAGCAATACAAATACTGTCTCAGCCGATGCTACAGGCCTTAACGAAAAGCAGCTGTTCTCCTTTGTTGAATATCAGGCTGAGGCAGCAGAAGAGACTGGTTACTCAGAGTACTCATATTGGAAATCTGTTTGGCAGAATTTCTTGAAGAAAAAAGCGGCAGTGTTTATGAGCTGTGTGTTCATCCTGCTATTTGCTTTTACCTTCGTTGCTGGCCCAATCGGCAATTATAAGTATGATGAAATTGTACCCGATCAATCTCAGATCTTTATCCAGCCGAACAGTCAGTACTGGTTTGGCACAGATAATCTGGGACGTGACTACTGGTGTCAGGTCTGGTATGCAACTCAGACCTCGATCAAGCTCTCTATTATAGTTGCTGTAGGCGAGATAGCTCTTGGTGTAATGATTGGGTTAGTATGGGGCTATGTGCAAAAGCTTGATCGTTTCTTTACGGAGCTTTACAGCATTCTCGTCAACGTACCGACCATCATCTATATGACGCTAGTTGCCTTGATGATCGGTCAGAGCTTCAAGATCCTAGTTGGTACGCTGATCTTGTTTGGCTGGATGGGCTCGGCGCGGCTGGTACGTAACCTGGTATTGATGTACCGCGATAGGGAGTATAACTTGGCCTCACGTTGCCTGGGCACCCCTATGAGTAGGGTGCTTATGAGAAATATTCTACCTTACCTGACCAGCGTGCTGATTCTACGCCTTGCCCTCAGTATACCTGGTGCTATAGGCTATGAGACGACGCTCTCGTATCTCGGGCTTGGCTTGGGTGTAGATACACCCTCACTCGGAATTCTCTTGCGCAATGCCCGTAACTATTTCCT
>DIPA01000074.1:13345-13972 GCA_002427055.1 Firmicutes bacterium UBA5500
ACTATTTCCTTGACTTCCCTTACCTGTTGTTGTTCCCAGCAATTATTGTATCGCTAATTACCATTACCTTCTACTTGGTCGGTAATGCGTTCTCGGACGCTTGCGATCCAAGGAATCACGTATAAGGGGGCGGGGAGTTATGGAAAATAGGCAACCTATTCTTTCCGCCAGAGATGTAGAGGTTCAGTTCACGCTGCGCGGTCAGAAACTAACAGCAATTCGTAATACCTCGCTCGATGTTTATCCCGGGGAGACTTTGGCCATAGTGGGAGAGTCGGGCAGTGGCAAAAGTGTTTTCACCAAGTGTTTTGTTGGCATGCTTGACAATAACGGAGGCATCACTAACGGTTCGATCATGTACGATGGCAAAGACTTGGTGAAGTTCAAGACTGAAAAAGAATGGCTAACGATTCGCGGTAAAAAGATAGCTATGGTCATGCAGGATCCTCTAACTTCTTTAAACCCTCTAAGAAGTGTTGGTGTTCAAATACAGGAAGCAATTGAACTCCATCAAGACTTACATGGTCAAGAAGCTCGGGCGGAAGCAATACGTATGTTAGACATTGTTGGCATTCCCGATGCAGCTAGGCGCTACAGCCAATACCCCCATGAATTCTCTGGTGGTAT
>DIPA01000131.1:0-1957 GCA_002427055.1 Firmicutes bacterium UBA5500
TTTAAGAGGCTGAAAGAAGAATACGATAGTTCTACCGATCCTAGTTTTAAACAGACCAAAATTGCTATCAAGGGAGACAAAGCTTGCTTTAACACTGGGCTTTATACCACTAATTATGAACAGATTTTTGGTCTGTTCTCCCGCAATCGCTATGACGGCATGCAACCTTGGTATATGATGGGGTTTTATCGGGAAAGTGACTTGGAACTCAATGATTTTGTGCCGTTACCCACGAGAGCTGAGTATTTCCGTGATATTTCCGAGTTAATTTTTGATTATCGTCTGGATATACGTGTTAACGTTGATCATATTCTCACTAATTCTAATAATGTAGCTAGACTGCCGCAGATCTTTCACGATCCTGCGCAGAAAGAGCTTTTGATGAATGTATTTAGCGGAGCGGTCAACTTGGCGAAGAAGAAAGTGGCTGCCAACTATCGTTTAGCTGTTCCTCAATATTATGAAGGACGTGTGCAACTGTTGCTGCCGCTTTGTTTGGCAAGTAGCACACCAGATGCTGCTCTAGTGATCTATAAGGAAGGCTCAATTTATCAGGGGCGTACCTGCCTTACGATAGATATGGCTTACAATAACGCGCGTTTAATCGCCAAACCGGAGAGCGATTGGTTGAAGCCGTAATGACCTCCAACGAATCTTGACCCAGGTTCTGTTAGCGGATAGACTAGGATAAGATGGGGTGATTAACCATGTCAATAAGAAATAATAGGATGTTTGTGGGGGTAATCCTGGTTATCTTTGGTTGCCTTGGCTTAGCGGCAAACCTGGGCTTTCTGCAGTTGGGAGTCGAAGTCATTGCATTAGCGCTCCTCGCGCTTGGGGCGTATTTTCTAGTCAATTACTTGAGTGGCAATCCCGGTTTCTTATTTCCTGCCTTGTTGTTCATTTTTCTTAGCGTACCCCTTTGGCTTACTCTGAAAGGGTTCGACTATTATGCTTGGTCGCAGGCGCTTTGGGTGCTAGCTCCTGGGCTTGCCTTCTTGGGTGCAAGTTTGCAGGGTGGTTCTTACACCCCTTTGGTAATTCCGGGTGGCATTATTACTACCGTTGGGCTCTTTCTGATTCTTGAAGATCAGTTCGGCATTTCTTTTGAGACTGTAATGGCAGCAGCGCTGATTGTTGTTGGCCTAGTGCTTCTCTTGCGTTCACGCCGTGCTTGATCTGATTACGCTCACAATGTGCATAAAAAAACTGCGAACCCAGGACTAATTGCTTGGGTTCGCAGTTTTTGCTTTTCTAACCTAGGTGGTATTGCGGCGTGTTTCTCTGTTACCTCGAAAAAGCAGAGTCAAAGACCAAAGCCCCGCTAGTCCTACCAGAGCATAGACAATGCGGCTGAGCATGGCTGTAGGGCCGCCAAACAGAGTGGCAACTAAATCAAACCCGAATAGGCCGATTAGCCCCCAGTTAAGGGCCCCAATGATCACTAATACCAGCGCAACTGTATCCATATTTCCATCTCCTTTAACTTAATTCTTACCAATTTTGCTATTCTTCATCCCAGCTAAAGGAGTTGTTTTCGTTAAGAGCGGGGTGGTCGCGGTCCATAATACTGGTAGTACTGGCAGAGCAAATCACCATTATATAGCTTGCGTCTACGATCAGCTCTCTGACCAAAAGCGCGCTCAAACTCCTGGAAAGCTGTAAGTATGTAAAATGACCAGGTTTCCAGGGGCCTGAGCGTCTTAGCCAGTTCTTGATAAAGCTGAGTGACTGCCAGCCGATCGCTTAAGCGCTCCCCATAGGGTGGATTGGTGATAACTACTCCATAATGCTTGCTGGAGCGGACTTCGCTAACGGGCATTTGTTGAAAGTGGATGTCGCTTAAGACCCCGGCCCTCTCAGCGTTTTGGCGCGCTGCCTTAAGGATTTCCCCATCGATATCCGTTCCCATGATTTCTACCTGGCGTTCTCTGTCAATAGCATCATCAGCTTCTTG
>DIPA01000131.1:2058-11035 GCA_002427055.1 Firmicutes bacterium UBA5500
CAGCTTCTTGTCGTACTCTTTGCCATAGTTTCTTCGGTAAACGCGGCCACTGCTCGGCGGCAAAATCGCGCTTAAGACCTGGTGCTATATTACGTGCCATGAGAGCGGCTTCAATTGGTAATGTCCCCGAGCCGCAGAAGGGATCGAGAAAAGGTCGGTCGGCATTCCAGAAGCTTAAGTTGATCAAACCGGCGGCCATTGTTTCTCGTAGGGGCGCTTGGCTGACTAATTGGCGGTAGCCACGTTTATGTAAAGCTTCTCCACTTGTATCAACTGTTAGAGTAACCACATCTTTGAGTAGCGCTACTTCTATTGGAAACAGAGGGCCGTCTTCAGGAAACCACTGCTTGTGGTATTTTTGCTTAAGGCGCTCGACAATGGCTTTCTTGACGATAGCTTGGCAATCAGACACGCTGAACAGCTGTGATTTTACTGATTTACCCTGCACCGGGAAACAAGCGTTAGCCGGTAGCCAATCTTCCCAGGGCAGGCTTTTTGTTAGCTCGAACAGCATATCGAAGCTGGTTGCCGTAAACCGCCCGATTATTAACTTAACGCGGTCGGCTACCCGTAACCAAAGGTTGCAGCGGGCGATTGCCTCTTCATCTGCCCTGAAGCTAACTTGATTGTTCTCTACAGTAAGGTCGTTATATCCTAGTTGTTTTAGTTCGCGAGCTACTACTGCTTCCATGGCAAAAGTGGCTGTGGCGATTAACTCTAGTCTTGACATTGGTTCCTCCGTCTTGCCTATAGCGGCACTTTTTATCCTTGCTCTCGATTATATCCTTCCCGCAGCGCCCTGGCTAGGATGCGTAGTAGTAGGCAAGGAACCCTTCGCTGCCCTAGCTACAGGATTGGCTTGCCATGAAAAAGCGGTAAAAATGTAGATTCTTGTGTTCTAATTGTTTCGCAGCGGGCATAATATGATATAATACAATGCAACTGCCGCTAAAGGCAGGGAATAGTCAAAAGCTATGACTGGGAGAGTAGCTGCTCAAGCGGCCGCAGAGAGTCGGGGAAAGGTGCGAGCCCGATGGCTAATTGGTTAGTGAAAATCACCCACGAGCTGCCCTGGGGAAACGTGCTTTGGCTTAGTACCTAGTGGCCGATTGCGCTCGTTACGCGTGAACGGCTGATGCCGTTCTAGAGGCCTATTTAACATAGGCGAATTAGGGTGGTACCACGAGATTGACCCCTCGTCCCTTTAGGGACGGGGGGTTTCTATTTTACTAAGGAAGGTGAGTAAAAATGGTCGACTATGGCAAGACACTGAATTTGCCCCAAACTAGTTTTCCTATGCGGGCTAATTTGCCGACCAAGGAAGTGGAGATCCAGAACAAGTGGGAGGAAATGGATTTATATCATGTGGTGCAAGAGGCGCGCGTAGGCGCTCCTAAGTACGTGCTACACGATGGTCCCCCATATGCCAACGGTGCTATCCATATCGGTACGGCTATGAACAAGATCCTGAAAGACATCGTAATCAAGTTCAAGACCATGCAAGGCTATGATGCCCCTTATGTACCGGGCTGGGATACCCATGGAATGCCGATTGAGCATGCTATTGCTAAGAAACTAGGGCCGAAGCGTTTTGAGATTTCCCCTGTAGAGCTGAGGGACATGTGTGCTGCCTCGGCACTTAAGTGGCTCGACGTGCAGCGTTCTGCTTTTAAGCGCTTAGGAGTACGTGGTGATTGGGAGAAACCTTATATCACTTTGGTGCCAGAATATGAAGCTAGGCAATTAGAAGCATTTGCTGCTATGGCAGAGCAAGGTCTTGTTTACAAGGGATTGCGTCCAGTATATTGGTGCCCAACTTGTAAGACTGCCTTAGCAGAAGCAGAGATTGAGTACCATGACACGAATTCTGACTCTATCTATGTGCGCTTTGAGTTAACAGAAGATCCAAAACAGGTGTTCCCTGAGCTGGGCAAGCCTATCTACTACGTTATTTGGACTACCACTCCTTGGACCTTACCGGCTAACGTAGCGATCGCGTTACATGCCGATTTTGAATATGTCTTGGTTGACGCGCATGACTGCTTCTATGTAATGGCCAAAGACTTGGCTGAAGACGTTTGTCAGGCTGTAGGTTTGACTGATGTTGAACTAGGGGCTACTTTTGTTGGGCGCGAACTTGAGGGCATGGTATGTCAGCATCCGTTCCTCGAGGATCGCCAATCTCTCGTTATTCTAGCGGATCACGTTACCCTTGATGCTGGCACCGGGTGTGTACACACGGCGCCTGGTCATGGGCAGGAAGACTTCGTCGCCGGTATGCGTTATAATTTGCCAGTGATTAATCCGGTTGACGATTCAGGCGTTCTTACTAGTGAGGCAGGCCAGTTTGCCGGCATGTATTATGAGAAAGCCAATCAGGCAATTCTTGAGGAATTAGCAAAGCGGGGAGCACTGCTTAATGCGGGCCATATTTCTCACCAATATGCCCATTGCTGGCGTTGTAAGCGCCCAGTAATGTATCGCGCAACTGATCAATGGTTTGTTTCGGTTGATAGTATTCGTGAAAAGGCGCTCGAAGAGATTAGAAAGGTTAATTGGGTTCCGAAATGGGGCGAAGATCGCATTACCAACATGGTGCGTGAACGAGGCGACTGGTGTATCTCTCGGCAGCGAGCCTGGGGTGTACCTATCCCAGTTTTTTACTGCAAGGCCTGCGGCAAAGAGCTAATTAACCGAGAGACGATCAAAGCAGTGCAGGATCTATTTGCCCGGGAAGGTTCCAATGCTTGGTTTGAGAAGGATGCCGCTGACATCTTGCCGGCCGGTACCACTTGCCCTGCTTGCGGTCATACTGAATTTGAGAAAGAAAAAGACATCATGGACGTTTGGTTTGATTCCGCCTCTAGCCATATTTCCGTTCTGGAAACGCGAGACGAGCTTAGGCGGCCGGCCGACCTATATCTGGAAGGCAGCGACCAGCACCGCGGCTGGTTCCAGTCCTCCTTATGGACAGGAGTTGCGGCCAGGGGGAGCGCTCCCTACAAAACAGTAGTAACCCACGGCTTTGTCCTCGACAATGAAGGCCGTAAGATGTCTAAATCGTTAGGTAACGTTGTTGATCCGGGTGACGTCTGCAAACAATTCGGTGCCGATATCTTGCGCTTATGGGTAGCGTCGAGTGATTTCAAGAATGATGTACGTATTTCTCAGGCACTCCTCAAGCAGATGTCGGAAGTCTATCGTAAGATTCGTAATACGGCTCGTTATATGATCTCGAACCTCTTTGATTTCGACCCGGAGACCGACAAGGTGGCCTATAGTGAACTCACAGAACTAGATCGCTGGGCTCTGATGCGCTTAACCCGTTTGATTGAGCGGGTTACTGAGGGGTACACAGATTTTGACCTGCACGTTTTCTATCATGCAGTGCATAACTTCTGCGCCGTGGACATGAGTGCATTCTATTTGGACGTAATCAAGGATCGCATTTATGCTTCGTTGCCTAAGAGTAAGCAACGACGCGCGGCTCAGACCGTTCTTTGGGAAGCTCTTAATACCCTGGTACGGCTAATTGCGCCGGTCTTGACACATACGGCAGAAGAAATTTGGCAAGCCATGCCGGGTGATGCCAAGGCAGTTACGGTGCAACTTGCTGATTGGCCAGAAGTTAAGTCGGAATACCTTGACTCTGACCTAGAAGCTCGTTGGGACAAGATCCTGACGGTGCGTGATGAAGTTGCCAAAGTGCTTGAGCAGGCACGGCGTGAGAAGATGATTCGTAGTTCCCTGGATGCTCGTGTTGAGCTTTATCCGTCGGATGAATGGCGCTCTTTTGTAACCGAGCTAACAAGTGAGTGGCCGATGTTGCTTATTGTCTCACAGGTGAGCATAGCCTCTGCGGACGCCGAGCCGGCAGCCAATGCAGTTGAGTCAGAGGAACTACCGGGCTTCAAGGTGCGTGTTAGCCCGGCAGCTGGCGAGAAATGTGAGCGCTGCTGGAACTACAGCGAAGCAGCTACACACGATGCCGAGGACCATGCAATTTGCCCGCGCTGTGCAGCAGTACTTGCCCAGCAGGGTACAAAGTAAGTGTTTTAGCCTGATTAGGGGGGGCGGCCAGCGGCCGCCCCTTTGGCTTCAACTGAGGCAATATGCCATTATGGAACTCTCTGCCCCAGCATAGCGTCTTACCCAATGTCGTGATGCGACAGAAAGGGGAAGACAGATGAAGAAGATCATGATTTTACTCGTAGCAATGGCCTTGGTGCTTGGGGTTACTGGTTGTACCAAGCCAGTCAATGTACCTATTGCCGATGTTTTGGCTGAGGTAAAAGAGGCTATTAAGGCGGGCCTTTTGGCCGGTGGCAGCTTCACTGAGGAAGATTTAGCAGAGGGCTTGCCCGGTCTAGTGGAGGGTAATATGCTTGAGGATGACCTCATGCTGTTTGTCAGCGATCCTGACCTTTTTGAGAAAGAGCTGATCAGCGCAGGGTGCATTTTAGCTCCCATGTTTAATGTCATGTCTGATGAAGTAATTTTGCTTAAAGCTAAAGATAAGGGTGCAGTGAAAGAATTGCAGACTGCCCTAGAGCAAGAGAAGAAAAACAGGCTGCAGCAATGGGAAAGCTACCTGCCCGATCAGTACGAGAAGGTAAAAAACACGATCATCAAGGTTGAGGGGCAATACTTGCTTTATACAACTTGGGAAGACCCCGCGATCATTGAGGCAGCCTTTACTAAAGCCCTTGGCAAATAGGAGACTGCTGAATAAAGAGCGTTTTGCTAGGTCTTGTGTCATGCTAGAGCGCATGACACGGGACCTTTATCAATAGCCGCGCGAATAAAGGCTAGTTTAGTACTAGCTCCCAAGGTGCGATTCCGGAAGCCTGCTGCTACCGGGGCCGCATCTTTCGTCTGCGGGCTAGGGGGGGTAATGCATGGTATTCAGTAGCCTAACTTTCTTATTCAGATTCTTGCCCAGCGTATTATTAGTTTACTGGCTGGCTCCGCCTCGCTGGAAAAACGGCGTACTCTTCTTAGTCAGTTTGCTCTTCTATGCTTGGGGAGAGCCCATCTATATTTTGCTGATGCTCTTTTCCACGCTGGTAGACTATACTCTTGGCTTGCTGGTAGATCGGTATCGTGCTAATCAGCGGCTGGCCCGCCGCCTTGTGTTGGTATCAGTGGTCATTAATCTGGGCCTGCTTGGCTTTTTTAAGTACTCCGATTGGCTATTAGCGAGTATTAATGGGCTGTTCAATGTCGATATTCCATTGCTTAACTTAGCTCTGCCAATCGGTATTTCATTCTATACCTTTCAGACCATGTCTTACACGATTGATGTTTATCGCGGAGATGCTCCGGTGCAGAAAAACATTGTTTCGTTGGGGGCCTATGTCACCCTGTTTCCTCAATTAATCGCGGGGCCTATTGTGCGCTACAGCACGGTGGCAGCACAGATTAATCAGCGTGAAGAAACGATCGACATGTTTGGCCAGGGGGCACAGCGTTTCGCTATCGGGTTAGGCAAAAAGGTGCTGCTAGCAAACAATATCGGTTTGCTCTTTGATCAGGTAAGTCAGCTAAGCCAAGGTGAACTGAGTTTGTTGGGGGCGTGGTTAGGGGTTGCGGCCTTTGCCTTGCAGATTTACTTCGATTTTAGCGGCTATAGCGATATGGCTATTGGCCTGGGCAGCATGTTCGGTTTCACGTTCCTCGAGAACTTCAACTATCCCTTTATGGCGCAAAGTATCACCGAATTTTGGCGGCGTTGGCACATTTCGCTGGGTACCTGGTTTCGCGATTATGTCTATATTCCACTGGGTGGTAGTCGGCGAGGTGAAGCGGCGACTTATCGTAACCTGGCAGTGGTTTGGCTGCTAACTGGGCTGTGGCATGGCGCCAGTTGGAACTTTGTTTTATGGGGTGCTTATTTTGCCTGCTTCCTAATGTTAGAAAAGGCAGGCCTGCTGCGCTGGCTCCAGCGTTTACCACGCTTGCTGCGCAACGCCTATGCCCTTACCGTCATTGCTTTTTCCTGGGTGCTCTTTGCTTTTGAAGATTGGCCAATGATTAGTCGGCATTGGCAGGCTATGCTTGGTGGGGGAGGTGGCGGCATTGCCACCCCCACCGACTTCTATCTATTAGCCAATTACGGGTTATTATTGATCATATTGGCTGTTGCTGCCACACCCTGGCCACGTCAGACCGTACATCAGTTATTGGCAGCAGCAAAGCACCCTTGGTTGGCTGAGCTGTTTTACCCAGCTTTTATGGCGTTAATTTTAGTGTTGTCCACCGCTTATCTGGTCGATGCCAGTTACAATCCTTTCTTGTATTTCCGCTTCTAGGGGGCTAAAATGAGAGTCAATAGAAATCTGACTGCAGTGTTTTTGTTATTTATTGTGAGTTTATCTCTTAGTGGGCTCCTATCGTTGCCGCGTTTGTTCTCCCCCCGGGAAAACCGTTACCTCACGCAACGACCAAGGCTTACGCTTAGGAGTCTGCTTAATGGCAAATTTATGTCCGAATACGAACAATTCGTCACGGATCAATTTCCTGGGCGCGATAGCTGGGTTTTACTAAAGATGGACGTCGAGCAGTTGCTCAATAAGCAAGAAAGCAACGGCATCTACTTTGCTCAAGATGGTTACTTATTAGAGCGCTATGAGCATGATGAACGTTGGTTGGGTCAGAACGCTGATTATATCAGTAGCTTCGCCGAGCGCACCGGACTGCCAACCGCGGTCTTGTTAGCGCCTACCGCTATTGCCATATATCCTGAGAAACTACCGGCTGGGGCTCCTAGTAGAAATCAGCTGGCGGCTTGGCAGTTGGTACAAGCAAGGCTGGCTCCTAGCGTTAGTGCTATAGATGTCTGGCCAACTTTGCTAGAGCACAAGGGTGAGTATATCTACTTTCGCACCGACCATCATTGGACAATGCGCGGAGCGTATTATGCCTATGCCGCTTTGATGCAGCAACAGGGCCTAACACCAATGCCGCTAGGAAATCTGCAATCAACAATCGTCAGTAATGACTTCTTTGGTACCCATTACGCCAAGGCTAGCTTACGTAGCTTAGAGCCCGATCAAATAGAGGTTTTGCAGGAGTTACCAGCACCTGCAGTCAAGGTGCATTATCCTGCTGAGCCAGTCACGCGCGATAGCCTTTTTGACAGAGCCTATTTAGAGCAGGCGGGCCAATACTCTTATTTCTTGGGTGGCAATCATGGTGTGGTGGAAATCAAGACTGGTATAGATAACGGGCGAAGTCTGTTGCTGGTCAAGGATTCTTATGCTCACTGTTTAATTCCTTTCCTAACAGCCCATTACGAGCATATCCATATACTAGATTTACGCTACTACTCCCTCAGCCCTAGCCAGTATGCAAGGGACCAGGCTTGCGATGAGGTGCTTTTCTTGTTCAGTCTGGCACAGTTTAGTTCGCCAGCTAATTTGCACAAATTGAACCGCTAGCAAGGTCCGCGCGTCCTAAACTAGCATAAACTAACGGTAGGGACTAAACTTAATGGAGGTAAGAGGTATGAGCGATAAACTTAGAGTCGGGGTGATCGGGGCAACCGGCATGGTGGGGCAACGCTTTGTTACCTTACTCGCCGAGCACCCTTGGTTTGAACTTACTGCTGCAGCAGCAAGCAGTCGTTCTGCTGGCCTGACCTATGCTGCAGCAGTGGCCAACCGCTGGATGATGTCTACACCCTTACCCCGGCAAGCGGCCGAGCTTACTGTATTGAATGCGGCTAATGTAGCTGAGGTAGGGAGCCAGGTGGATTTCGTCTTTTGTGCGGTGGACATGGAGAAGGCGGCAACGCGCGAGTTAGAAGATAGCTATGCCCGTGCCGGTATTCCTGTGGTATCCAACAACTCAGCCCATCGGGGTACGCCGGACGTGCCGATGCTGATGCCGGAGATAAATCCTGAGCATCTAGACGTTATTCCAGTCCAGCAGCGGCGCTTAGGTACCCGGCGGGGTTTCGTGGTCGTTAAGCCCAACTGCTCTATTCAAAGCTATGTACCTGCCTTGCACGCGCTACGGGAATTTGGCCCCACAGAAGTGCTGGCCTGTACTTACCAAGCTATTTCCGGTTCCGGCAAGACTTTCGCTACCTGGCCCGAAATGGTAGATAATGTTATCCCTTATATAGCCGGTGAGGAAGCCAAGAGTGAGCAAGAGCCACTGAAAATTTGGGGGCAAGTTGTTGGTGACTCTATTCTACCGGCAAGTGAACCGCTTATTACTACCCAATGCATTCGAGTGCCGGTGAGCGACGGTCATCTCGCCGCAGTATTTGTCAACTTTGCCAAGAAACCCAGCCGGGAAGAGATCCTAGCTCGCTGGGCAGCTTTCCAAGGCGAGCCTCAGCGGCTACAGTTGCCGAGTGCACCCGAACCATTTATCCGGTACATGGAGGCACCCGATCGCCCGCAGACCAGACTCGATCGCGACTATGGCAATGGCATGGGCATCAGCGTGGGCCGCTTGCGTGAGGACAGCCTGTTCGACTACAAATTCGTCTGCCTCTCGCATAACACCCTGCGGGGTGCCGCCGGTGGCGCCGTACTCAACGCCGAACTACTGGCTGCAAAGGGCTACTTCGCCTAACACTGAAACAACGGGGACGGTCAGGCCGGGATGAGACAGGGGGACGTTCTTTTCGTCTCAGTTGGAGCCAGAAGAACCGTCTCCAAATTTCACGAGGGGGTAATTCAATGCGCCAGGTTTGGGTAGATGCGGATGCTTGTCCGCGCAACGTGATGCATTTCTTGCGTTGTAATGAGGCCCAGCTTGGCTATGATTTGTGGACAGTTTCTAGCAGCAACCACATGCTGAGCGGCGAACAACACATCACGGTCGATCCCGAGCCCCAGGCAGTTGATATCGTCATAGCCAACCGCATGCAACCTGGCGATATTGTTGTGACCCAAGATTGGGGCCTGGCCGCGGTTATTCTGGGCAAAGGAGGGCTGGCCATTGCCCCTAGTGGGTTAATTTA
>DIPA01000027.1:0-3593 GCA_002427055.1 Firmicutes bacterium UBA5500
GGCAGATATTTGCATTAAGTATCTGCGCTGGCAATTTAGGATAATACGGCCTGAAATTATAGTTTGCTTAGGGGCAGTAGCTGCCAGGAACATTATTGCACAGGATTTTTCGATTACAAGAGATCGGGGAAAATGGATTGAGAAAGCCGGTGTGTGGATACTGCCAACTTATCATCCTGCAGCACTCTTACGAGATCCGAGTAAGAAAAGAGCCTCTTGGGAAGATCTGAAGTCATTAAGAGAAAAGTATCAGTGAGCATTGGAATATGTTGTTACATAGGAATAGTCTCAAATAGGCCCTTCAAAAGAACCCGCCAGAACTCGCTTTTGAGGGTCTTATTGTTTATAATTTGATTTGGAGCATAAAGCAAAAGATGGCAATGGGGCGAATTGAGGGGGGATATGTATGAGAAAAGTAGCAGTTCTAGTTTATGACCAGTTCTGTAATTTTGAATTTAGTGTTGCGCTTGAAATGCTGGCTATGGCAGGGAAGCCTATTACTGTGTTTGCTAAGTCTTTAGAACCTGTGAAAAGTGAAGAAGGCTTGTCTGTAGTTGCGGATAAGACGATTGATGAGTTACAGATTGAAGAATATGATGCGTTGTTGTTAACAGGCGCAGCTGACATCAGAGAAGCAATTGAAGATGAGCATGTTCTGGAGTTCATTAAAGCATTTGATAGAGATGATGTTATTATTGGAGCAATTTCGATAGCGCCTATTCTACTGTTGAGAGCTGGAATGCTCAAAGGCAAGCGATTCATGGCAGGAGTAAACAAAGAAGATCTAATCGAAGAGGGATTCTCATGGGATGATATGAAGTTTATGGTAGGATGGGATGAAAACCTGAGAAACCCTGTTGTAGGTGGTTTTATCAGGGAAGGAAATATCATAACCTCAGTATCTTACAACTTTATTGTATGGGCGATGGCATTTGGAAAAGCACTTGGCATTGAGGTGTATCCTAAGTCGTTTGAAGCAGAGATTAACTAAATGGGCCGAATCGCAATCATTAACAAACCCGAAATATCAGCAATCTACTTTGCCTTGCTGCAATGCGGATATGACTTTTATGCGATTGAAAAGGATGCCAGACTTATAGAAAGCATTGAGGGCTTTCGTAACGCAGCAAGTGGTTTTGACGACTCGTTCTTTTCAAAGGTCAGGCAAAATACTTGCGAGGTATACCCATACTGGCCCCGGGCTGCTGCTTTAGAGGCTGCTACGTATTACTTACATAAGGATTCTCTAGACTTTAGAGATTACGATGCCTATAAGAAGAGTATTATGAACGCTACCAATGTATCCAATGCAGAACGAGATGAAGGTTTCTGGGAATGGGTGATAGACTTTCCTGTGGCATTGAAAAGAGTTCTTGAGAGTAGCGACTTTATTTCCTATCTTGACTGGGAAAATGCATGGGTCAGTCAGCAGAACCACTTATGGAAAAGCGACCTTCAACACATTCAAAGGGTTCTGAATACCTGTATGAAAAACTATTCTTCACCGATACAGACTGTGTCTATCGTGCTGAACCCGATCAAGTGCACATATTCATCCGATCATTTCATAAATAACGACGAGTTGAATTTCACTTCGGGCGTCTTTAGGATGGAATCGGTTCTCCATGAGTTTCTGCATCATGTAGTACATCCTTTTGTGTCCAAACATAAACAGGCAGTTATGAAGTGCCAAATGCCGTATCCGGATATCGACGGTTCCTATTATCTCGGTGGCGATGAAAATGGAAAACTCAACGCATTTGAAGAATATGTTGTGCGTATGTTGACTAGCGAAGTCTCTGCTTTGAGTTTTCCAGCGGATCTTGATGGGTATGTCAACGGTATTTTGAGTGATTTGGGTCACTTCTTCGCTGAAGCTTCTTGTTCGAATGACAAAGTTAGGCGGCGGAACTGATGAGAGTATATTATGACCCTAGTTTTTGGGGTAAAGGCAAGGGGCTGTGGGGAACTCGACAGCTAACTGATTGGCAATTTGAGCATGCAGGTACGAAACGCTATATCCCTGCCATTTATCGCTTCGCAAGGGGAGTCGTTTTTGATGTTATTACCATTCTCGATGAAACGAAGCTTCGCGCTTTCATAGAAGAGTATGAGGCCAGAGAGGAAACGCTGACGCCACTGGAGAGGCGCTTAGCAGAGCAAAAGCACCCCTATCAGGCTGTACCAATAAAGGAAATATGGATCAACGGCAAGCGGGTAGAAGGCGGGTATTCAGCAAGCAGCGCAGTGTGTATACCCTGGCTAGAGCAGGGCGAAGAACTAGTGTTTGTGCGGGAGGCGTACTTATCAATCTTGCACGATGCAACTTGTTTTGGCTGTGAGCGTTTTTCCGTACCCTATCCCGAGGCAGACTCTAAGGTTCAAGAGCTACTTCGTTATCTACGCTTGGGCAGAGTGCAGAGCATGAAGCTGATCACGTACCCAGTATCCAAGTTCTTGCCTCTAGATATACGCTTTGAGATGGCAGCCGCAGAAAATCAGAAGCAGCTTTGCTTTAGTCATCCGGTGACTGGGGTAAAGCACACGCTGTATTTTCAAGGCCTGGGGGCAATGGAGCTCCCTTCGGACACCAGGGCCGGTAGCCTTTACGTAAGCCACGCCAGGTATGAAATTGAGCCCAGTCTACCAACAGGTGATACCTTGCAGTTTGATAGCACTATCCAACACCGTTGGCAGCCAGATTGTGAGTTTGCTCCTCAGTCTGCCGGGGCCATTGGTATCATAGGTGGAGCAGACGGTCCTACCGCGATCTTTGGAACGCGAGAAGGCGCACAAGCCCCCACTGGTTCACAAGGGTTACCGTTACATAGTTGTCTCTCTGTTCCAAGCCTGCGGAGAGAGAGCACTTCACGTTTTGTTATTGCTGGGATCAATTCTAGATACCTCGATAGTAAGGAGTATAGCTTTCGTTAAGTCGGTGCTATACCCCTGCACCAGTGTTCACGTCCCCTTGTCACTTTGTCAGATCTGTCCTGCTATAGTCCATTTCTCGTATAATTCTTCCAGTATTGCCTGAAGCCTTAGCTTTTCCTTATATAAGGAATTCAAAGCCTCATAGTCACTGCCTGCATTCTCCATACTCAGATTAATGTCTTTCAGTTCCTCCTCACGGACCATAATGGCAGCTTCCAACTCTTCAATCTCAATCTTACCCTCAGTGCTCTTTGGTTTGGCGGGTAGGGTGCGGATGCCTACTTTCTCTCGCTGCATCTCCTGTTTTTTGATGTCAGGCGGCCCGCTCTGCTGCCTCGCTGCCTTCAATTCCCTAAAGTACTCGTAGTCGCCGTAATAGTCTTGAATCCGCCCGCCTGCCAACTCCGAGATCCGGTCGGCAAATTTGCGGATGAAATACCTATCATGGGATACGAAAACTAGGGTGCCCGTGAAATCCTCTAGAGCATTCTCCAGCCACTCTCTTGAATCGATATCTAGGTGGTTCGTTGGCTCATCAAGTAGAAGGAGGTTGACATCCTTCTGCATCATGATGCATAGCCTTAGCCTGCTCTTTTCGCCACCGGAAAGGGTTTCCACAGTCTTATGGACATCTTCCTGGCGGAACTTATATCTTGCCA
>DIPA01000027.1:3727-4621 GCA_002427055.1 Firmicutes bacterium UBA5500
GAAGGCCTCTCGCTATCCCTTCCGGGAGGCTCAGTGTTCGAGTAACTGTACCCAAGATACTGAGCTTAGGGTCTGCAAAGGTTACTGTCTGAGGCAAGTAAGCGAATCTGGCACTATCACCGACTTTTATGGTCCCGCCGTCAGGCTGCACCTCTCCCGCTATAATCCCCATCAGGGTAGATTTGCCAGAGCCGTTGTCGCCCAAAATGGCTACGCGTTCATTTCTCCGTACCAGTAAATCTAGCTTATCTAATATGGTTCTATCCCCATATTTCTTATGCAGCCCCCGCGCAAAAACGATGTCTTTTCCAGAGAAGGTATGTTCTGCAAAGGCAGTGTTCATCTGCCTTTCCCTGACAGGTTTATCGGTCTTGTCCATCCTTTCAATTCGCTTCTCTATACTGAAGGCCCTTTTATGCATGGCATCGTTATTGGCTCTTTCTGCCCATTCGTGCATTCTTCTAGCTGCATCCTCCAGCTGTTTTATTTTCTTTTGCTCTTGACTGAATCTAGCTAGCTGGGCTTCATACCGTTCCTGTTTCTCCTGAAAATAGTAGGAGTAGTTCCCGGCATAAAGTTCCGCCTTTCCATCTACAATCTCCACTATCCGGCTGACTACTCTATCCAAAAAGTATCTGTCATGCGAGATAATGATAGCTGTCCCTTCATAAGCCTTAAGGAATTCCTCCAGCCATTCTATTGAGCTAAGGTCAAGGTGGTTTGTGGGCTCGTCTAGAAGCAAAATATCTGGCTTTTCTAGCATTAATTTTCCCAGCATGACCCGGGTCTTCTCTCCACCGCTTAGCAGGGCAAACTCTTTTTCTGCCATGGCGTCACTGATTTTCAATCCTGTGCGGATACGGTTAATGTTTTCTTCCATCGAATATCCATCGT
>DIPA01000027.1:4758-8257 GCA_002427055.1 Firmicutes bacterium UBA5500
CATAGCTATTGAGCACCTTCTCTGTTGCTTGATGTTTCATCAGCTGCTCCAGCTGCTTCATCTGATTGCGAATTCCCGTCAAGTCTGCAAAAGCGGAATATAGGACATCATAGACCGTAGAAGTTTCTGGGAAGTCGGGGATCTGATCTAGCATGCCTATTACGGCCCCTTTTCTTATCAAGATGCTCCCCTCATCTAGGCTGTCCAGGTTAGCAAGCAATCGAAAGAGCGTTGTTTTGCCCGCTCCGTTTCTCCCTAGAAGCCCTATTTTCTCCCCCTGGTTTACTTCAAATGTTATGCCCTTTAGCACTCTGTTTGCTCCGTAGTATTTTTCTACGTCTCGTAAAGCGACATCTATCATAATCTGCTTCCCCCTTCACCTTTGAAAATCAAGAAACCTGGGCGCATAAACATTGCCCAGGTCTTTAAATACTCAATTATCGCAACACTTTTTGCGCCATAATAAAAGCCCGGGCAAGAAAATCATCCCCGGGCACAATCGATACTTAAAATGATGATTCCGTCTTGCTCAGTTAACATAATATGCAGTTTTGGACAGACTACCCCCTTGGGGATTCTTGCTAAACGAAACTGAAGAAATAACGTGGGCGAGTCTGTCTAGAACTGTGTTAACCAAAACGGCCAGATTCATCATTGTCACCTACCTCTCTACCTACGAGTGTAGCAAAGAGCGGGCTTAATTACAATAGTATAAACCTATTGATTTTAGTGTCATGTCGTCCAATATACTGAAGGAAAACAGTGCTGAGCACATATGTGAAGCGCCCGAACTTTCTGGATGCATGGTCCCTAATCAGAGAATCTCAATACCTGTAGGGCGAGCCACCAAGACGTGGCTCGCCCCAGGGAAGGTCACCTGTCGACCGCTCTATAGTCCGTATTGACGCTTCATGTTCTCTACATGCCTGTAATGCTCGGTGTTAGCTAACTTAGAAGCTGCTGCTTCATCAAGCACAACCGAAATATCTCCGCTGTGTAGTTGTATGGCCGATGCGGTAATCTGCGACGTAATCGGCCCTTCTAAACACTTGGCAACGATACTCGCCTTCTTAGATCCACTTACAATCATTAAGATGTTCCTAGCATCCAGTATGGTTCCAATGCCCATGGTTATAGCAAAGTGAGGCATCTGGCTGCGTTCGATATTGGCCTTCTTATAGAATGCTTCATAGTTGTCATCCAGGGTCTGTTTTGTCAATGCCACTACTCTTGTTCGTGATCCAAGGGATGAACCAGGTTCATTGAAACCCCAATGACCATCGCCACCAAGTCCTAAGAGCTGCAAATCAATTCCCCCGGCATTCCTAATTTCCTCTTCATACCATCTGCATAGTTGCTTCGGGTCTTCTGTTCGGCCATCAGGTATATAAATATGCTCTCTCTTGATGTTGATATGCTTGAAAAGCTCCTCATACATGAACCTGGCATAACTTTGATCCATATGATAGGGCTTATCCAGATCGATTCCCACCCCCAGGTACTCATCGAGATTAAATGTTTTGACCTGCGAAAAATCAAGGCCATCCTCTTTGTGCATTCTTACCAGCTCCTGATAGGTGCCGATGGGGGTACTTCCTGTTGCCAGTCCGAGTACACAGTTTGGCTTGGATTTGATATAACCCGCAATGATTTCTGCGGCGTATTTGCTCATCTGTGCATAATTTTCCCTGATCATAATGTCCATGCGTTATCCCTCCAGTTTTTTCTGAATTTGATTTACAGTATTCGGATTATGGTGCCCATTTTATAGGTATTATACTATAGTTTTAGCGGCAAGTACTCTAATTAAGCATGCCGATGTGGACGGCAACAGGCAGTAATGGCTATTGGGAACGAGCTAGAGCGTATAGATCGCGCTAAAGAATAGGCTTACTGGATGAACGCATTATTAGATGATATAGTTATAGTAGAGTAGAATTTGTTAAGAAGGTTGTTAAATGGACAAAGGGTCAGGCTCTCCACGCAGACATTCGGTTATTGCTTTTTCGTTGTTATTTGCATACTTGCTTTCGTTTGTATTTGAAGGACAAGTCTTATATAGTCTTACCGACTATTTTCAGGTTTCTTCAACCACTTTTATTATTGCCGCCATTGTTGCTCACTTTGTCGGTCTCTTTTGCTGTGGTTTTTTTGTTAGAACATCTCAGAACGCCAAGCGAACTATGCTATTGGCCATGGTCGCTAGTCTGTTGTGTAGTTTCCCATTTTTCTTTAGGGCACCTCTCTTGTGGACAGGGGCACTTATGGGATGTGGATTAACATCAGGCTTTGCGGTTGGCGCCTGGGGTTTCTTTTTAAAGAGTTGCACGCCAAAGAACGAGCGCATTAAGACCTGTGCAGATGTATTGATCTATTCCAACATACTCATGATTTTCATTAACCTTACAGCTATTCACGTATCTCCCTTTATAGGGTTGGTGCTATCCCTGTTAACCCTGCTGATTGCCGCCTATTTTACTGCTTTGCTTCCAGCCGATGAAGATCAGCAAACTACTGCCAACCGAAGTATAGGCGAAACTATAAGTTTAAGGGAGCCGATGTTGCTTCTAGGTCTATTCGTAGTAATTCTTACCATAAACTCAGGACTTATGTATCAGGTTTTCAATCCCGCTTTCAACCATTTGACTGGGTTAACGAGCTGGTATTGGGCTGTGCCCTATATTGTGGCTCTTATCGTCATGCGTAATATGCCAGACAGTGTAAAACGTGCTCATTTTCTATACATTGGCATGACGATGATCATGGCATCTTTTATTGCCTTTATGTTTCTTGATA
The DNA here is from genome assembly GCA_002427055.1 of Firmicutes bacterium UBA5500. Lineage (GTDB taxonomy): Bacteria > Bacillota > UBA994 > UBA5500 > UBA5500 > UBA5500. Next base: position 7,555 of record DIPA01000027.1, read on the forward strand.
GATCAGCTACCAGCTATCTGGTGGTAGATACCCTAATGCTGGGCGCATGCGGCATCTTTGACTTATTCTGGTGGAGTATAATTGCTGAAATGCTGGAATATAGTGACCAACCTGCAAAAATATTTGGCATTGGTCTATCAGCAAATGTGTTGGGCGTATTGCTCGGTGGCTTAATTGGTGTTGTACTTTATTCGTTGGATTTACCTAGCGCTAATGTAACAGTTATTGCTTTGGTAGTGGTTGGGGTTACTCTTATTATCTTACCAGCACTTAATCGCAGGCTTGTACTGCTGCTGAAGAATCATACTTATCTTGTTGCCTACTCTACGATGCAAAATAAGCAGCAACAAGATATTATAGGTGCCGTGCAGTCTATTAGTCCCCTTACAGAGCGGGAACAGGAAGTTTTACATTTAATCCTTGCTGGGAAAACGAATAAGGGTATTGCTGCTGAGCTTAATATTAGTGAGAATACTGTAAAAACCCATGCGAAGAATATCTACTCGAAATATGACGTATCATCAAGATCGGAGCTCATCAGCATCCATCTCAAAACTATGCCTAGCTCCGAGTCATAACTTATACGTTCTGCCCCTCACCCAAGCGGGTGAGGCTTTTTTATTCCAGCAACTGGTAATGCAGGATGACGATGTTAAGGATATCAGCATGGGTCAGGCAAGTTGCAGTAGATTGGGCCGTTTTC
>DIPA01000027.1:8352-10920 GCA_002427055.1 Firmicutes bacterium UBA5500
GCCGTTTTCTTGCTACCCACGCAGGAGGAGGCTGCCGACATAGCGAACTAGTGACCATGCCGTAGCTGGCCAGGCTAGCGCTTGAAAAAAGGGATTGCGTGGGGAGGTGCGAGACCTGAGGAAGAACTTCGATTACTTTGTGAGAAAGATTCCAGTTAATATTCACGATAATACTAAGTCCGTTATTAGCAATCATATTGCAGTTTTTATCCCGGAGGAGTTTGTTATCGGCAAGAAAATGATTGTGGAAGAGTATCACTTCGTAATCTGTTTCACGACTCCTCCGCCCGCAACGATTCTAGAAAATGAATATCGGTTCAAGAAGGGGAGCCTTATTTGCTTAGCGCCCGGTGATGACATCCTAGTTCATTCTCTGACGAGTACTTCCCCGGCCAAGTATATGACGATCTGTGTCAATCAGGAGTTCATGCAGGGTATCTATCTGCAGATAGGCGGAGAAGGAAAACTCATGTTTAGGAAGTTGGACAACACCTATAGCTACCAACTGCTGGAGGGGATAGAGGCTCTAATTTTTGAGGTCCTGAACTATGGAGATGCTAATCCGTTGATGGTCGCAAGCCTAGAAAACCGGGTCGCCATACAATTATTGAGAGATTCTAGTAATGAGCCTAATACGCTAGGCAAAGGCAAACCAGGCCTGCAGGACAATGTACAACAGGCGATTAAGTTCATCGAAACTTATTACAGTAGTAATATCACCATTCAAGACATCTGCGATGCAATCTATATTAGCCCTTCATATCTACAGAAAGTCTTCTTGAAGTGTGTAGGTAAAACACCATATCAATACATAATGGAATGTAGGCATAGGAAAGCAAGAGAAATGCTGGCAACTACAGATACTTCTATTGAAAAGATTGCCCGGCAGTGTGGCTTTGTAAATAGCGCTCATTTCTCAACTACTTTTAAACAAAAAGAAGGTGTCTCACCTTTGGTGTATAAAAGGCGATTGCAGAGAGAACAAGCATCTGGGCGATGACCAGGTGCTTTTTTCTTTTGGGTAGTAGATGAATGGTTTTTTGTAAAAAGAGAGACAGGATTTGCAAAGATGATAGCGTGTTTTACCATATGATGAATTAACAAGGGGCAATAACGAGGTCGATGGTTATCGCGGATTCTTGTATATGCTCTGGATTCGGAGAATTAGAACTAGGAGGTGAGTAGCTTGAGAAGAAAGAGTATGTTACTGCTGGTTGTGCTGATTATTTCCTTAACACTATGCGGATGTGGAGGCGCGAACAAGGAACCGGCCAATACGGCTGGGAATAATCCTTCTACAACTACGCCAGGGAAAGTGGAGCCAGCGACTACCGCTGGGACCCAGGGCGGAACCGATAAGACCCCTAAGGGAGTAGAAGTGCCAACGGAATTTCCAATTGACCTTGTTCCCCTTTTAGGTGACGCTAAGGTAGACAACATCATAAAGAACAGTGAAAACAAAGCGATAAATGTTAACTATACCACTGGCAGCAGTCTAGAAGACGCCTGGGCATTTTACCAAACAGTGATGAAGGATGGAAAAAATGTTGAGGAGGTCATAACTGACGCCGCCCACATTATATTTGGCCGGTTGGGTAATTATTCAGCAACTATCACTATTATGAGCCACGATGGTATAACGATGGTCAATATCGATACTAGACCGGAATAGCAGGCCGGCTCTTCAGGCAGGCCGAATCGCACTAGATTCGGCCTGTTTCTTGTTGCCCGGGGAAGGAGGAATGTGTTGATATGGCGAAATACTGACCATCACCGTCTGGCCAGGCTAGCGGCTTGAAAAAAGGATTACTAGCACCGTCCCCAAGAGTTCATTTCAAAGAAACAAAGAAGGTGCAATACAAAAGTGGGTGTTTCCCTATTTCTGGTGGCGATTATTGTTGAAGCTGCATTGGCGGCTTTCTGTATCACTACCAAATCTAATCAACAAAAAGCACGAAGCATTATCAGAATCGTAGCATTGGTATTTTTCTTGTTATTGACTTTCATACAGGTAATTGACTGGAGTCTGCGCTATTATGCTTTAGCCGCCTTACTGTTCGTTCTGGCAGCGATGGGTGCGCTAGACTTGCTGCGTAGCGAGGAGAAGAAAAACGTACATAAACCTATGCGTGTTGTTTTACGTGCAATTGGCATGACGATGCTGATCTTCTTACTAACCTTGCCGGCGATTATTTTCCCGCAATACACTCCGTTAGAGCCCTCAGGGGAATATCGGGTCGCAACGGCTGCTTTTGCTTACACTGATACAAGCAGAGTTGAGACCTATACGAATACAGGTGAACATAGAAAGCTAAACGTGCAGTTTTGGCATCCCGAAGCTGAAGAGTCTACTTATCCGCTGATCGTCTTCTCACATGGTGGTATCAGTACCAGGTTGAGTAACGAATCTCTTTATCTTGAGCTGGCGAGCAACGGCTATGTTGTCTGTGCAGTTGACCATACTTACCATTGTCTAGTCACTAAAGATGAGGATGGTCGCACGATTTTCATAGACAGGGCCTATATGCAGGAGCTCTCTGCCGAAGACGCAAAATCCGATAGGCAGCA
>DIPA01000027.1:11149-11943 GCA_002427055.1 Firmicutes bacterium UBA5500
CTCGGCGGTGCCGCAGCACTTGGCGTAGGAAGAATGAGGGACGATGTCAGCGCAATTGTTGCACTTGAATCTCCTTTCCTGTGTGATATCAAGGGCGTTGCAGACGGCGAGTTTGCCTTTGTTGATGAAAGCTATCCTGTCCCGGTGCTCAATGTGTATTCAGATAGCTCGTGGAGCCATCTGGCAGAATGGCCTCAGTATGCGGAAAACTATGCCTTGCTTTCCGCGAGCGATGCAACGGCCTTTAATGTTCATATCAGCGGGGTAGGGCACTTTACTCTTACTGATTTGGCACTCAGTAGTCCATTCTTGACACGTATGTTTAATGGGCAGAAGTCAACTACTAGCACCGAGCATTGCCTGAAAACCATAAATAAGGTCTGTCTTGAGTTCTTTGATTGCTACCTAAAAGGAGAGGGCGGGGGGTAATATGGAGCGGAGGAAAGACGGAAGAATAGAGCCTCATTATTATTCCGATAGGCTGAAGCGTAAATTGCACAGATTGCGCTTCACCCCTGTCACTATTGTCGAGGCTCCTTCTGGGTATGGTAAAACCACAGCGATACAGGATTATCTGGAAGCCAATCTCCCCCAAGGCACGCCCATCTATTGGTTTACCGCAACGAATGAAACGCCCGCAGCAGGCATGAGGCGCTTTTGGCGCGAGATAGAAAAAGTCGATGCTGATACCGGTGAACGCCTCCTGAAAATAGAACAGCTTAACGCTGCTACCATTGGTGTGGCTACAGATGTTCTGAGGTCGATTCGCTGCAAGCACAAAACCTACCTTATCA
>DIPA01000027.1:12026-12884 GCA_002427055.1 Firmicutes bacterium UBA5500
GTCGATTCGCTGCAAGCACGAAACCTACCTTGTCATCGACAATTTTCAACTGCTACACGATACCTTGCCGCTGGATTTCTTTACAGCTCTCTTGGAGCATCGTAGTAACGAATTACATATCATTATTGTCACCCAAATGCTCAAGCGAGACATGCTGGCTGTCGTTGTTAGCCATGGGCTGTTGCGCATTACTGCTGCTGATTTACGGCTAGACGTTGAAGATATTCGCCGTTATTATGCTCTCGCTGAAGTGCACATTTCCCCCGCGGTAGCGCAGGAAGTTGCACGAAATACGGAAGGCTGGATTATAGCTGTATATCTGCAGCTTTGCGCTTTCCGGGAAACAGGAACCCTCTCTAATACGACTGGAATTCTGACGCTTATGGAGCATTTGGTGTGGGATGTCTTAACCGAAGCACAGCAAATGTTTCTTTTATATCTGTCGCCCTTTGAGATGGTCACCATCCAGCAGGCTTGTGCCCTCATAGACTGCGGCACATTGCCCGAATATGCTGTGGATGCGCTGGCCTGTCCGTTTATTCGCTATGATCCGGTCGGGCGGCGGTACGAGTTACACAGCATTTTTAGTGAGCTAATTGTGCAGAAGCGTGGAGAACTGGGGGCCATGTTTGAAAGAGAGTGTATGCTACGGGCGGGAGATTTTTGCAGGGACGAAGGCAAAACTGCGGAGGCCTTGGGCTTTTATGCGCGGGTCGGAGATTATGCACGGATGCTCTCGCTTGATCTCTCTCACATGGCTTTTGAGACAATAAATGGCGCGCCCTTTGTGGAGGTAGCCCTTCACATCGCCAAGAACTGCCCTGCAGATTTGAAGCAGGCGCAAGCTCTTAACATGCT
>DIPA01000027.1:12932-15379 GCA_002427055.1 Firmicutes bacterium UBA5500
TCTCTTAACATGCTACGAATTGCTTGGGTGCTCCTTACTTTCAGAATGAACGATGAGTTCAACGCACTGATGGACGAGTTGTATACAATGCTTGGTATCAATGGTCAGGTGTTGATGCACCGTCCTGATGGTAGCGCCGATTCACATTTGATTGGCGAGTGGTTGCTTCTGACCTCATACAGAAGTTTCCCTCATCTAGGCGAGATGACAGTCATACTGAGGCAGGCCGCCCTGTTCTTAGGCGACCAATGCTCGCAGGTCATCCTTCCTACAGCACTCTGGTGCTTCGGCAACTATTCCCCGTTGACGGAGTTTTACACTGCGCCCGGTGAAGCTGATCGTGAGGCCGAGGCGCTGGAGAAGTACATCTCCATCTATTCGCGCCTAACGAACGGCCACGGTAGCGGTGCGGACGTGTTGTTTCGGGCCGAACTAGCTTATCAGCGGGGAGATGTGAGCGATGCGGAGATACTGGCTTACAAGGCGGCTTTTATTGCCGAGGGCAAGCAACAAAGTGTGGTTCAGTTGGGTGCTTCCATTTTGCTGGCTCATGTTGCTCTGCACAAGTCAGACACCGCCGGCTGGCAGCGTGCCATCGCCTCAATGGAGCGCGCTGCCTCCTTCGACTACCAGGATACGTTTGTTATCCGATCGCTTTTGGACATCATTCGGGGCGTGTTGTTGAATGAATTTCAGGATCAGACGAATATTGCAGAGTGGCTGAAAAACGCCGATTTTGCCGGGCGCTGCCTATCACCGGCCATGACTAATTGTGCCTTGTTTGTGCATCTGAGTTATCTCATGCATCAAGGGGAGGTTGCGCGGGTGATAGGCACGTTGCAGGCTGCATGGCCGGACTTACTGAGCCCCTATGGAAATCTCTTTGCCTGTTTTGTTATGGCCATCAGCCATATGTCGTTGGGCAATCGTGCTCAGGCCGCCGAGTTTGTGGAACTCGCCGCCCGTAGGGCCCTTCCCGACGGGTTGGTATCTCCCTTTGCTGCTTATTCACGACTACTTGGAGGTTTGGCTGATGAGGTTATTGAGCGTGACTATCCCGCGCTTGTTGATAAGTTTCGGGCTGTCAGGAAGCGCTTTTCAGGCGGCTGGTCTACGTTACGCGAAGCCCTTTTTTCGGGTGAACTCCCCCCTGACCTCACGGAAAGGGAATATGAGGTAGCCAAGCTAGCGGCTGAGGGCTTACGCAATAACGAAATCGCCAAGAAATTAGTGGTAACAGAAAGCACGGTACGCACACACCTGCGGGCGGTATTCCAGAAGCTGCAAATTGACCGCCGCGCTAAGCTGGTCGAAAAGCTAAAATAACAAAATCCTAAAGATCGTCTAATCGGACGATGTGGAAACAAAAGCCCCATTCTATAGTGTTTATAGGATGGGTTTTTTTGCACCCATTACGAGGGGGTAGGTGCATGAATTATATCAAAGCTGTGTTACCAATGAAGTCCTATCGGCTGTTTATCGAAATGGAGGGCGGTAGCACGCTAACTGTTGACCTCTCTAGCAAACTGCACACTACGAAATACGCAGAGCTTGCCGACGAAGTATTTTTCAAGACCGCCACGACCGACGGTGATTATGTCATCTGGGGTCATGGGCGGCTGCGCCTAACAGTCAATGAACTGATGGAGGTGGTATTGCTGGGGTGAGTGCAGAGCGGCAAAAACAAGGGGGTATTCTTGCGATGAGAGGAAAGTTAGTAAGAATAATTCTGTCAGTGTTATTAGTGCTGGTAATGACGTTTGGGCTGCTACCTATGGGTACGTCCACTTCCTTTGCTGATGCCGTGGTTATTGATATTGGTACTATATCGGAAGGCGGCACCGGCTACACCTATTCGGGCAATACGGTAACCATAACGACCAGTGGCACCTATACCATTACAGGCACGACTACAATAAACAAGGTTATTGTGGCCAGTGGCGTAGAGGCTAGCATTACGCTAGACGCAGTAAGTATTGATGTGAGCCAAGAGAGCTACTCTTGTGCCTTGGCACTGGCCGGTATGGCAAAAGCCATTATTACCCTAGAAGGAGACAATATCCTTACAAGTGGACAGGGCTGCGCGGGGCTACGGGTCCCCGTAGATGCGCATGTAACTATTGGAGGAAGCGGCAGCCTGCGGGCGACGGGGGGCTGGAACTCTGCTATGCCCACACCACTTCACTTGCAGGGTGCCGGAATTGGCGGAGATCAAGGACACAAGGACTCCGGGGCAATTGAGATTACTGGAGGAACTATAATTGCGAGTGGAGGTGCCTCTGCTGCAGGCATCGGAAGCTGTATACAGAGTACCAGTGCAGTAGGCGATTTCAGCTCAATAATCATTTCTGGTGGTAACGTAACAGCCAATGGTGGTGTCGAGGCGGCGGGAATCGGAGGTGTAAAAGATGGCAAAGGCGGCACGATTTCGATCTCCGGTGGAGCAA
>DIPA01000027.1:15511-20862 GCA_002427055.1 Firmicutes bacterium UBA5500
GCAAGCACGAGAGACCTTATTTGGCAGTGTCCAGATATTGGGGCACAGGAGGGGCAGCCCAGTACGCTTTTGGTTGATGGAAATGCCGTATTGAATTTGCTGCAAAAGGGGCTCCATGTTACCACTTTCTTCCCGGGGAGTTGCACTATTCAAGGACCTGCAGCGGGGAGCTATTTGGGAGTTTATGCAGGCGGAATAAAGCAGCCCATTAGCATAAACATGTCTACTGTAAATAGCAGCGGCCTTGGTTACACGTATAGCGATGCCCCAGCTGAAGGATGCAAGGTAACCTTAACAGCGGATGATAATTACCATATTACCGGTTCAACAACAAGCACAAGTCTTGAGGTAGACTATAGAGTCCAGAATGTGAACATCACCCTAGAGAACGCAACCATTGATGTAACCTCCTGTAAAGATGGGGAAAATGCCCTGACTTTAACAGGCTCAACAACAGCTAACCTTACATTGAGGGGTACCAATACTCTCAAGGGGGCTTGTTCCGGTGCCGCGTTAGCCGTGCCTAAGAATGCAACGCTGACTATCGGTGGCGATGGTACTCTGAATGCCATAGGTGGTGTTCACAGCGCAGGCATTGGTGCTTCGCCTAATTTTTACGCGGATGCTGGCACTATTGCCATAACCGGCGGAACCATTAATGCACAGGGAGGCGAGGGAGCAGCAGGTATCGGCGGCGGCTGCAGCGGTGGCATGAGCGGCGTTAGCGATTGGGCTCGCGGGGGCCAAGTGACAATAACTGGTGGGCATGTAACCGCAGCAGGCGGACAAGGTAGTACTTGGGCCGGAGGAAAGGATCCCGCCGCCATAGGCGGAGGAACAAATGGATCCGACTTTCAAGGTAGTGGCGGCACCTTATTGGTAGACGGAGGGGCGATCGTAACCTTAAATGCGGGCGGCACCAACGCTAGCTGGGGTTTTGTTACTTGTACTATTGATGGAACTGGTGCGGGTGATCTTGCTGGACATTATGAAGACGGGGTAAAGACTGGGTCTATTACACTCATAAGCATAGCCCCTCCAGCGGATATTACGGGCGTGGGGAATGGAGTGGCCAAAACAGCCACAGCACTGGGATTGCCTGCGACCGTCTGCGTGCAGACTTCCGCTGGTGCTACTACTGCCGATGTGGTCTGGAATGCAGACGCCTGCTCCTATGATCCGACCCTGACCACAGAGCAGACTTTTGCCGTAAGCGGAACCGTGAATCTTCCGGCTGGGGTAGCAAATCCTAATAGTGTACCCCTTACTACCAGCATTAGCGTAACCGTAGAAGCTCAAGAGGTAGAAGCGAATCCAACTATAACTAGCATTACAGCGGCAAATAATGCAGAAGTAGCTTATGGTACGACAGAAGTAGCTGCTCTGGCAGCTCTGGCGGCCACCACTACCATAACCGACAGCAATACCGTTACCCATACCGTGAATCTGAGTTGGAGCATAGCCAATTATGATGGCAATACTGCGGGAGATTATACAGCTACGGGTACCTTTGCTTTGCCGACGGGAGTAGACCAATCAGATCCAGCGACAGAGCTTAAGGTAACGGCTACTGTAACCGTGAATGCAGCAGTACCTGCTCCCACCTACCCCTTGATTATCACAGCAGCAACAGGTGGTAGTATTACCAACGGCAGCAGTGGCGATTATGCTGCAGGCACAGTTATTACTATTACGGCAACCCCTGGCTCCGGATACAGCTTTAACAAATGGACTTCTACCGGCGGTGGTACCTTTGCCAATGCCAATAACTCTAGCACAGCCTATACTATGCCCGTAAATTCCGCTGAGATTACGGCCAGCTTCACCTACCAGGGCTCCGGCGGTGGAACCCCTGGCGGCGATACCGGAGATAGCAGCACAGGTGGCGGTGGTACAGGAGAAAGTAGCACAGGTGGCGGTGATACAACCCCAACAATAGCTGCAACTCTTACAGCAGGAACGTATGAGAAAAGTCTGGATGTACACATCAATAAGACAGATGGTAGTGTATTAATCAGCCTTGATGAGGGTATCGTTAATGAAGCTTTTGACAGGGCTGAAGCCGATAGCAATGGCAAGAAAACCATATGCCTAGATGCACCGGAAGTACAGGGTGTAAATTCTTCAATCTTGGAGCTGCCCGTAGCCTTTCTTTCCTCGGAGAGTGCGGATAGGTATATAGAAATGGCCAGTGAGGTAGGAGTTATTACCTTGCCCAGTAACATGCTGGAAGGTATGCAGTTTGAAGGCACCAGAGATGTCAGCATTAGCATTGGCCAAGGCGATAAATCAGCCCTACCCGATGAAGTTCAGAGAGCTATCGGTGATCGGCCTCTGGTGCAGCTTAATCTATCGCTGGACGGGGTGGCAACCGAGTGGAATAATCCAGACGCCCCGGTTACGGTGTCCATACCTTATGAACCAACAGCAGAAGAACTTAAGGTGCCGGAATACATTGTTGTCTGGTATATCGATGGCAGCGGCAATGTTGTATCTGTGCCTAGTGGTCGCTATGATCCGGCTACTGGTACTGTCACATTTACTACTACGCACTTCAGCCATTACGCTATAGCTTATGAGCACAAGACCTTTGCTGATCTAGGGAAAGTGACCTGGGCGAAGCCGTCTATTGAGGTGCTGGCATCGAAGGATATAGTGCGGGGCGTGTCGGAGAAGGAATACTTCCCTCAGGATAGTATCACCAGAGCAGACTTCCTCTGCTTCCTGGTACGAACCTTGGGGCTTGAGACCAGGTTTGCAAGTAACTTCGACGACATAGGCGAAGACGCCTGTTACTACAGAGAGATAGGTGTGGCCAAGAAACTTGGTATCACCCACGGTACAGGTAATAACAAGTTTAGCCCTGATGCAAGTATCACCAGGCAAGACATGATGGTATTAACAGTAAATGCTCTAAAGATGCTCAAGAGGTTGCAACAGCAGGGTTCTGCTGCCGACTTGCAGAAGTTTGTTGATAGGTCTCTCGTAGCAACCTATGCCAAACCCTTTGTTGCCACAGCCGTCAAGGAAGGCTTGATTGTGGGCAGTGGTGGAGGCAAAGTGAATCCTCTGGGCAACACCACCAGGGCGGAAGCGGCCGTGTTTTTGTACAGGATATACTGCAAGTACTGATAGAGGTGTCGCCCAAACAAGGTAGTGCCATCGAATCAGTGGTTGAATAGCAGCAAAAGCAGATAGTCTTAGTGCTATCTGCTTCTGCTTGCTATAGCACAGTTATCGTAATGGGGATTTAGCTAGCTGCAGGTAAAAAGTAGTGGCATAATCTCTTTTCGTGCAAGGATTATGGAGTACACATATTGAATACAAAAAGGCACGGATATGGCTCTTGTCCAAAGTTGATCCCTATATTAGATCGAGGCAGGTCCCCAAAGTGAAGAGCAAGAGGTGGCAGCGCATGGATTTGACAAGCAACATAGTCATAAACACCTATTCCATATTGCTATTGACTGTTATCTGCTATAACTCTTTACGGCATGATGACAGAGAATCCTTGCAACACCAGCTATATATGATGGTCTTGTATACTACTATTATCTTGTTGATCGTCGACGTATTTAGCAGATTTGATGGAAGGCCTGATACATTCTATCCTGTTATAAATCACTGTGGTAATTTCCTAATTTTCCTCTTAAGCCCCGTATTACCGTCATTATGGTTACTATATGTTCATGTTCAAGTGTTTCAACAGGAGCAAATAACGAGACGCCTGTTTCACCCTTTATTCATTATCAACGGGGCACATGCAGTTCTGGTAACACTTAGCCAGTTTTATGGATGGCTTTATTACATTGACTCGGCAAATATCTATCACAGGGGCCCCCTTTATTTACTTTCCGCTTCAATTGCCGTTACTTTGATTATCGTGGCTTTTGCCGTAATTGTAGGGAACCGTAGCAAGATAGGAGAAAAGCAGTATTTTTCACTTGCGTTTTTTGCGGTTCCTCCATTTGTGTGTATTGTTTTGCAGATTATTTTCTATGGGATATCGCTGATGCTAAACGGTCTTGTTTTATCCTTGTTGATAGTGTCTTTGAATATCCAGAACCATAGCATGTATACTGACTATCTGACAGGGATAAACAACCGCAAGATGCTTGATATTCACTTGAGGGAAAAAATCAACACAAACGCTGACAATAAAGCCTTCTCGGCCATAATGATAGATTTGAACAACTTTAAGTCGATCAATGACGTTTTTGGCCATGGTATTGGTGATAACGCATTACAGGTCTTTGTTAAACTGTTACAGAGCTGTCTTAGAGCAGATGACTTTCTTGCTCGATTTGGCGGAGATGAGTTCTGCATTGTGCTCGATATCAGTGATAGCGTTCATCTAGAGGAGGTTGTTCGTAGGATTGATTCCTGCGTTGATGAATATAACAGGTCTGGCAAGAAACCTTATAGGCTAAGTTGTAGTATGGGGTATGCTGTGCATGACTCCCATTCAGGCATGGATGTAGAAGGGTTTCAAAGACAAATTGACGCGTTAATGTATGAACACAAACAGGTCAATAAGAAACAAGCAAGTATCGTATAGCGTTCAACCAAAGGTGTGACTTTGAAGGGGAATGGGCCCAGATCTTGTGGATATTTTTCTTGCATGATAATATCAGTATAGTAACCGAGCTGTAGCCGGTATCTTAAGAACACTGAATTAGACTGCAATCATACCATGAAGGTATTGTCTTTCTGTAGAAAGAGCTACCCTTATGGTATTTTACTTTTTGGGAGGTCGTCAAAAGATGTCGACGAAGAAGATGGTCTTGGCTGCTTTATTTCTTGCACTCGGTCTCTATTTACCCTTTCTTACAGGGCAGGTCCCACAGATTGGCAGCATGCTACTGCCGATGCATTTGCCTGTCTTAATTTGCGGGTTTGTTTGCGGCTGGCCCTATGGCTTGGCTGTTGGCTTTATCTCGCCCCTTCTGCGTACCATGCTATTTGGAATGCCACCTTTTCCTATGGTTGCCGTACCGATGGCGTTTGAGTTGGCTGCCTATGGTTTGTTAACAGGACTGTTATACAAGGCGTTGCCGAAGCAGCAGCCTATCTCTATTTATCTCTCTCTTATCGGGGCCATGCTCGGTGGTAGAATCGTTTGGGGTATTGTAAGATATGTGATGCTGCTAATGGGTACTCCGATTACTTGGCAGGCTTTCCTGTCGGCCGTGTTGCTTACATCTATACCTGGTATTATCCTGCAAATAGTGCTGGTTCCGCTGGTTGTACTGGCGTTAGAACGAGTTGGGTTGATTGAAAATGTGTAGTGGCTGTTGTGAAGCTCTTAAGGGCATATTGCTAGAACAGTATGCCCGTTATCCCCAAATGCT
>DIPA01000027.1:20953-27030 GCA_002427055.1 Firmicutes bacterium UBA5500
ATGCCCGTTATCCCCAAATGCAACTTGTGGACGTTGTCAAGCGGATGTATCAGAGTGAATTCGCTGGTGGGCACATGATAACTGATGAGGCGGCTGCTTTGCGCCGCTTAGAGCAGGAGTGGTCATTACTGGGCCAGGTAAGTAGCTATACCTCCGTATTTGAGGAACTGAGCGGCGGCATCTGCAGGTTGAATCTAGCCCCCATAATAAATTCTGGCATTGCCCCAGCAACTGTGAATCGCTTATTCGTGTTGAGTGCTAATTCGCATCAAGGTTGTGTCGAGAGCTTTGAACGCAAGCTAGCCGCCTTTAGGCAGTGGTGTGTTGAGGGCCTGTTTGCTTTTGATATTGAAGAGCTTGATGATTACTTGCGTGATTACAAGGCAAAAGGCTACCCCCCTGTATCCCACAGTGAGGAATACCGTTTCGCCTATGCGCCGGCCTACCGGGTGATCAGTACCAAGTTTCAACCCTACTTTGAGCTGCTGTGTCGGATCGACCGGTTACGGGCCAAGGAGCAGACCATGAGTATTGCAATTGACGGTAATAGTTGTTCCGGCAAGACTTCTCTGGCATACTTGCTTGAGCAAATCTACGACTGCAATGTAATCCACATGGACCATTTCTTCTTACCGTTTGCACTCCGCAATGAGGCTAGAATGTCCGAGGCCGGAGGCAACATTGACTATGATAGATTTAGCTGTGAAGTGCTGAGTGGGCTAGAGAGCGGTACAGATTTCAGTTATGGCATTTACGACTGTACTCAGGGAAAGATAACAAAACAGGCGCACATCCCCAGGAAACAGCTAAATATAGTCGAAGGCGTCTATAGCATGCATCCTAAATTCATCGACCACTATACATTTAAAGTTTTCCTGCAGACTGATGCCAAGACGCAAAGTAAGCGTATTCTAGAGAGAAATGGCTCTGCCATGCACCAACGTTTTATCCAGGAGTGGATACCGCTCGAGAACAAGTATTTCGCTGCCTGCAAAATAGCGGAGCAGGCAGACCTTATGATTTCTTTATAGTCTGTTCGACTTCAGCTACCGCGAGAGCTACAACTTCGCTCAATGTAATTTCCTTAAGACCAACGATGGTGGTCTGACACTTATTGACAGGGAGTAGTATTTTCTGTGCTTCGCTTTGGCATATTGCTTGTGCCATCCTGGGCGTAATCTCTCCCAATAGTGCATCGGCAATGATAATTCCTAACGGCCCCACAATAATATCTGCCTTTTTGGCGTTGACCAATACGGGGTTTTCCCCAGTAGCCCCGGCATCTGCTCCTGCCTTGAGCATAGTGGCGGTTGCTATACTATTGGTGCCAATGGCGAGAATTGGCAACGAGGGTAGTTTCTGTTTGAGTTGCTCCACAACCATTTTTCCTATTTTGCCACCCTGGCCATCTACAGTAATAATCATATTTTCACTTCCCCTTTCTGCACGTCGCCTGCTATGTTCTGTTGCTAAATTATATCACGAAAGCAGTACTCACTCTGACCGATCTATAGCCTACTTGTTTCCACTAGCCAACAGCGGCAGTGGCTTCACATTTATCAAATTAATTGTTACTATTAAATCACTCTATATGGGAGGGAGAGGCATGAATCTCAGTATCTTTGATGTCATTGGCCCCATCATGATAGGTCCCAGTTCTAGCCATACAGCAGGGGCCGTTAAGCTAGCTCGGGTTGCAGCACTTATTGCTGCCAAACCCTTTACTCATGTGGAATTTGGCTTGCATGGCTCCTTTGCCAAGACCGGTGCCGGGCATGGCACGAAAATTGCTCTATTAGCAGGAGTGCTGGGCATTACTAAGGATGACGAACAAATTAAGCATAGCCGGGAGATCGCTGCAGCAAGGGGTATCACTTACGCTTTTAATGAAGTGGAGCTTGCTGACGTTCACGAAAACACCGCCGTCATTACCTTTACTCATGCTGACGCTTCCAAGACGGCCATAGTTGGTTGCAGTATTGGTGGTGGTCGTATTTTGATCACCAAGATCAACGGAGTAGAGGTAGAGCTAGCGGCAGAGCAGCCTACTATCGTTATACAACAATTGGATGAGCAAGGTGTTGTCAGTAGGGTTAGTCAAGTTCTAGCGGATAACAATATTAACATTGGTATTATGCGACTTTCGCGGGCTGCTAAACGCAGTGTGGCGACGGCCGTTATTGAAACTGATGAGAAGATCCCCCCTGAGGTTGTGAGTCAATTGGCTGCATTAGACGTAGTGCTATCGGTTAGAGTGATTCAGTAGGAGGTAAACAATGTACCACACGATACAAGACTTGATTGAGCAAGCGAACAGCCGACAACAACCGTTAGCTCAAATTATACTGGAAAACGAGATGGCCTTTACCGAGAAGACGGAAGCAGAGGTTTACGAACTGCTGGAACGGCACTACGAGGTAATGGTCGCTGGTGCGGAAAGAGCGTTAGCTAAACCGCAGCAGATGGTAGGGGGCCTAATTTCTGGTCAGGCAGCTAAGCAGTATAAGCATGAGAGCCCCTTAAGTGGCAGCTATATCAATGATGTGATGGCTATGGCATTGTCAGTTAGTGAGGTTAATGCATCTATGGGTTTGGTTTGTGCCGCCCCTACCGGTGGAGCAAGTGGTATTTTGCCGGCAGTTCTACTTGGTACAGGGCAAAAACTAGGCAGCACTCGCAAGCAGCTGCTAGATGCTTTGTTGGTGGCCTCTGGCGTGGGGGCGGTTATTACCAAGAATGCCACTGTGTCAGGAGCCGAGGGTGGTTGTCAGGCCGAGTGTGGCGTAGCAGGAGCCATGGGGGCAGCCGCAGTTGTGACTCTGGCCGGTGGTAGCCCCGAGGCTTGTGCCAATGCGGTTGCTATCGCTCTTATGAACTGCATGGGACTTGTTTGCGACCCAGTTGCCGGCATGGTGCAATTGCCCTGCTCTTTTCGCAATGCTTCCCAAGCTGTTAATGCCATTACCAGCGCTGATATGGCTTTGGCAGGACAAAGTAGTGTTATCCCTGTTGATGAGGTAATTGAAGCGATGTATAAGGTGGGGAGGTTGTTGCCTACTGAGCTGCGCGAAACGGCGCTTGGTGGTATCGCGGCCAGCAAAACGGCGAAGCAAATTGCCAGTAAGATATTGAACGGAGACTCAGGCATTTAGGAAAGCCCAAAAGCTATTGTCTCGCGTTCCAAAGTGTTATATGTTAGCGATAGAGAACACGCTGATAAGAGAGGTGAAGCTAGATGTGGAAAGAGTTTAAAGCGTTTGCGTTTAAGGGTAATATCTTAGATTTGGCCATCGGTGTTATCATTGGTGGTGCCTTCGGTAAAATCGTCACATCATTGGTTAATGATATCATCATGCCTTTGTTTGGGGTGCTACTGGGGGGGCTAGATTTCACTAGCCTGCAGTTTACTGTTGGTGAGGCAGCCATCATGTATGGTGCATTTTTACAGACAGTCGTTGACTTTTTGATCATCGCATACTCTATTTTCTTGTTCATTAAAATGCTTACTAGAGTCAAACGTAAGGAGGAGAAGAAACCAGTTGCCCCGCCTGCTCCAAGTAATGAGGAGATACTCTTGACGCAGATTCGTGACTTACTGCAAGAGAAACGATAGTAGCTCGAGTAGCATATTGAAGCAACACCAGGGGCTGCAGTGCGTCAGCCCCTTTTTTAGGTGTATTAAGGCTTTGCCGACAATAAGGTAATTCTAGTGTATAATTATATACAGAGCCTATGAGGATCGTAGTGAGTAGCTTGTATAATGTAGCATTAACGGGCTAAAAGGAGACATCTATGCAATACGTGTAGATGGGCGGAGGAAAGACACACCGTGAATGTTAAGTTCATAGTTAACCCTACATCTGGTCGGCAGATAGTGCAACAGAATGTAGATGGCGTTACAGAGCAGCTTATTCAAGAAGGTCTATGGAAGAATGTAGATGTCTTTTATACACATGCCCGTAATACAGGCTTTCAGGAAGCTTTGCAGTTGACGGCGGGTGAGTATGACCTCGTGGTGGCCGTTGGTGGTGATGGCACAATTCACGAGGTTGTTAACGGTGTGCTAAAAGGCGGCTGCAACATACCAATAGCAGTTATGCCGGCAGGCACAGTCAACGACTTCGGGTATTATTTGCAGGTCCCGGATGATATTGACGGCTATTGTGAGATGGTCCGCAATGGCAAGATTACGCCAGTTGACGTAGGACAGGTCGGTGACGATTATTTTCTTAATGTTTTTGCTGGCGGCCTATTTACCGATATCTCCTATAAAGTCCCTCGAGAGGTGAAAATGGTACTGGGAGAACTGGCTTATTACTTAGCTGGTGCCATTAGCCTTCCACTGAACTTGTTTAGGAGCTATTCCCTAGAGCTAACATATGAGGGCAGAACCTTTGAGGAACAGGCTCTAATCTTCATTATTTCTAATTCCCCTAGCATAGGTGGTTTTAAGCAGATTTGCCCTGCAGCCGGTATTAGCGATGGTCTACTAGACGTTTGCATTATTCGACGTTCCGGGCTCGAGCATTTGCTGTCTCTCTTTTTTCGCATGATGAAGGGGGAGCACATCGATAGTCCCCATGTTTCCTACTTTCAAACCGATTACGTAGAGATTCGTAGAACTAACCCAGATGAAGGGGAGCTTTTCATGGACATGGACGGTGAACAGAAAGGCAGTTTGCCAGCCGTAATTAGAGCCGTCCCTGGTGCACT
The DNA here is from genome assembly GCA_002427055.1 of Firmicutes bacterium UBA5500. GTDB lineage: Bacteria > Bacillota > UBA994 > UBA5500 > UBA5500 > UBA5500. Next base: position 25,667 of record DIPA01000027.1, read on the forward strand.
ACGCATGTTGGTACCATAGGCAGACTGTACAACGTTAGATAAGAAAATAGCTGCTAGCCAGAAGGCTGCAGCTATTATTGTTTTTAGGGTTATGCTTCTTCTTTATAAGGGAAAATAGCCTGCATGGCTTTTACTAGGCCAAAGAATAACAGCAAGACAAAGAACACAGTTCCCATGCCAACGCCCATAACTTTAATGGCTTCAAGCATAATTGGGTTCATCAAATTTCCCTCCTTAACCTACCAAAGCGAGCAAAACACCGCCGGCAATAATCGAACCAATTTGTCCGGCTACGTTAGCGCCAATTGCTTGCATGAGAATGAAATTGGTCGGGTCCTCTTTCTGGGCCATTTTTTGCACGATTCTAGCCGACATCGGGAACGCTGAGATACCGGCAGCCCCAATCATGGGGTTAACCTTGTTCTTAAGGAAGAGGTTAATAAACTTGGCAAATAGTACCCCACCGGCCGTATCGAAAACAAAGGCCAGCAAACCGATACCTAGAATCATCAAAGTAGTTGGAGCTAGGAATTGTTCCGCTACCATAGTTGAGCCGATAGTAATACCTAGCAAGAGAGTAACCAAGTTAGCCAGTTCATTCTGTGCTGATTGTGAAAGCCTTTCTAGAACGCCCGACTCGCGAATTAGGTTGCCGAACATGAGAGCCCCTACGAGACCAACGCTCATAGGAGAAATAATACCTGCCACTACCGTAACTACAATCGGGAAGAGGATGAGCACTTTCTTCGATACCTTGGCATTGTAATCAGCATCCATGCGAATCATGCGCTCTTCTTTGGTGGTGAAAAAGCGGATGACAGGTGGTTGAATCATTGGCACCAAAGCCATATAGGAGTAAGCGGCTACTGAAATAGGCCCTAGCAATTTGGGCGCAAATAGATTGGCCACATAAATCGAAGTAGGCCCGTCAGCAGCACCGATAATGCCAATTGAAGCAGCTTCCTTGAGGCTGAACGCCCCGGTGGATGCCGCTAAGAGCATAGCCACAAAGATACCGAATTGAGCGGCTGCACCAAAGAACAGCATTACTGGTTGCTTGAGTAGAGGGCTGAAATCGATCATGGCTCCGACAGCGATAAAGATCAAAATCGGAAATAGCTCGGTAGCAATACCCGCTTTGTAAAGAATAGTTAAGAAACCGTTTTCGCCGACAGCAGAAGATAAGGGAATGTTGGTCAAGATGGCACCAAATCCAATCGGCAACAAGAGCATGGGTTCGTATTCTTTCTTGATAGCCAAGTAAATCAGAACAAAACCAATGCCAATCATCACTGCTTGCTGCCACGACAGGTTTAAGAATCCTACTAATAATTTCTCCACAGTAATCCCTCCCAAAATAAAAA
>DIPA01000027.1:27148-27919 GCA_002427055.1 Firmicutes bacterium UBA5500
ATAAAAAAGACTTTCGCCTAACGAGAATTCGCCAGACAAAAGTCTCATCCTCAAATACAACTTGCATCTCGACCGGATGATAACTCATCGTGTTGACGGCCGAGAAAGTCGCCAGATGCGACGGATTACTCCCTCTTATCTTTTATCATCATAGTATAGCTGGTTGCACGTTGTCAATGAAAAGGTCTCGTGGTCACTATTGCTTAACAATAGGTGCTTTGAGCATGAATACCTGGCCCCTAGATATGCCTAACAGCGCATAAGTCACTTGTTAGTTTTTGTTGAGAGTGATTATGGTAAGATAGTACCAAATACTAGAGTGCAGTTGGGGGGAGTCATGATGAGTTTCTCATATGGTAAAGTAGCTCTTGTGGTGGGAGCGTCTTCCGGTATGGGTAAAGCCTGTGCGGAGTATCTGTGCACGCAAGGTTATCATGTGTATGGGACTTCGCGCCGAGTTGCCTTCCCGTCGGATACAGCATATCTTAAGGATGCTGGCTTTTTGGCCATGGTCCCCCTTGATGTGACTGATGACGCTTCTATTGAGCGAGCTGTCGATTTTGTTATCAAACAGGAAGGCGAAATTGGTGTCTTACTTAATTGCGCCGGCTATGGCTTAGGTGGCGCTGTGGAAGATATATCGCGTGAGGAAGCGCACCATATTTTTGACACCAATATTATCGGTATGATGATGGTCTGTCGCCAGGTACTGCCTCATATGCGTGCCGAGCAGCGGGGTCTGATTGTCAACATCGGCTCAGTGGCTGGCCC
>DIPA01000027.1:27991-28639 GCA_002427055.1 Firmicutes bacterium UBA5500
CTGGCCTCTTTGCCTTACCTTTTCAGTCGATGTATAGCGCCACTAAGTATGCCGTTGAGGCCATGACTGAGTCGCTACGCATGGAGGTTAAGCCTTTTGGTATTAAGGTCGCATTGATCGATCCAGGCGACATCAGCACCGGTTTCACTGCCGCGCGGCAAACCTCTAAGGCTGCCCAAGTTAACCCCACATATAAAGAGCGTCACGATAAGGCGGTTAACGCCATGATTAAATCAGAGTTAGGCGGGCCCGGACCGGAAATTGTAGTACGCGCTTTTGCCCGTATCTTAAATAGCAAAAACCCGCCGGTGCGGGTTATTACCAGTTTAGATTATCGGGCTGCTGCTATGCTCAAACGCCTAGTGCCAGCACGCCTAGTAGAGTTTATCATCGAGCGGATTTATTAACATCACTGTTGGCATTGGGGCCGAGGGGTACTGCTCCTGCGCACAAGCAGTCTCTTGCGGCCTGAAACAATCGGTGATACCAGCGCCTCTTAAAACGCGCTCTCATACCCCGAGCCAGTTAACCTGCTCTTTGGTCGAGCTAAAGCACTCGGAGCGCAGAAAATCGTCTTCGTAGCGCGGGCTGGAGAGCATGGGGTGGCGCGAGCAGTAAATGATGCCATAATCGATAAAGGGCATAAAG
>DIPA01000027.1:28749-37182 GCA_002427055.1 Firmicutes bacterium UBA5500
ATAAAGGGCATAAAGGCCTGCGCTTGTTTGCCCCATAAAAACCAGTTCAAATCAGTTCTTTCGTTAGAGATGAACTGCAGTAGATCCCGGGTGAAGTCGAGCCAGATAGCGGCATGTTCACCTGGTTTGCCGTTAACCGTGAGGCAGGTATTAAGTAGCAGCACCCCTTGTTGTTCCCAAGCTGCGAACAGCTGGTGCGGTGGCAGGATCTGCCATTCCTCTCGAGCTATTGCCTCTCTGATTTGTTGAAACTTAGGTATTTCCTCATAATCCTCAATCTCCTGATAGGTGCTATACAAGAGGCGCACGATATTCCTGAGCGAAGCCTGTGGGAATTTATCTGCCCAAGAGGTTAGCTCATTCACCTCGAAAGCTCTGCCCGTGGCCACGCCCGGCTGGGGATAAGGGTCTTGACCTAAAATGACAACTTGCATCTTGTTGAGGTCGGTCGTTAGGAAACGCAGCACCTTCTCCGGAGCCGGGTCATAGCTAGAGCCAATTTCACCGGCAATTTGGCTGAGCTGCTCATGCCTGTAGTCATTTAAGAATGCTGCCCATGAGGTATGTGTTTTTTTTGGTATTAGATTTGCTGCCATTGCCAGCTCCCCTTCCGTAGGGCTATGTCGGTGATACGCTCGCCCCACTTACACTCGCTTCAAAGAGTATAGTAATCGTAGTTTCATTATAACTTAGGTATGGCGATTAGGCGGAGACTTCGCATCTGCTTGTCAAAACAGAGACCGAAAATAAGACCCAAAAACGCAAAAATTCTTACATCAGGAGGTTGGTTGTTTGCAGAATCCAAAATGGTACCATAATCACATGCTGTTGTTGAAATGGCTACCCCTTGTTTATCTTGTCATCGTGGCACTAATTGGGCTTATTTGGCCCGACCCCACGCCTGTCAGCCAAGGGCTAATTGACATAATTCGTAGCCCCGACATCCTGATTAATGATTACATCGCAACTGGCGGTTTACGAGCAGCCATGCTCAATGCTAGCTTGGTTGGTGCTCTCGGTTATACCCTGTTATTGCTGACCAAAACACCGATTACCGGCCCCGCCTTAGCTGCCGTTTTTACCATGACCGGTTTTGCCTTTTTCGGCAAGAACCTGGTTAATGTCATTCCGATTATTTTCGGTGTTTATATTTACTCACGAGTGAAGCGAGAGAGCTTTCAGCCTTATGTCTTAGTAGCGCTATTCGGTACTAGTTTGGCACCGATTGTCAGCCAGTTTGCTTACGGCTTTGGCTACGGTCTGCCAATCGGTATAGTTGTTGGTACAGCTGCCGGTTTTGTTATCCCTAGCCTTGTTGCTCACCTCTTACCAAACCATCAAGGTTTTCTTCTCTATAACGTAGGCTTTACTGCAGGCTTTATTGGTACCTTAGTCACCTCTCAGATGCGTGCCTACGGTGTAGGTAGCGAATTAACCCTTATTTGGTCACTACAATATCATAGGCCCCTGACGTTAGTCTTCGGTTTATTTTTTGCTAGCTTTATTTTACTAGGCCTTTGGTTACAGCGAGATAGTTGGCGCCAACTACCGCGCTTGATGCAATACCCTGGGGCACTCGTAACCGATTTCCCTACCCTTGTTGGCTTACCCGCCACCTTACTTAATATGGGCTGTGTTAGTTTACTCGGATTATCATATGTACTGTTAGTTGGAGGTAGCGTGACCGGGCCAACAATTGGTGCGTTACTAACGATGCTTGGTTTTGCTGCTTTTGGCAAACACCCGCGCAATATTTTGCCACCCATGCTGGGAGTCTATCTTGGCACTTTGCTAAAGGTCTACAACGCGGCCGACCCGGCACCTCTACTGGCGGCATTATTTGTAACCGGAATTGCTCCAGTCAGTGGCTATTTTGGGCCACTTGTTGGGCTTCTTGCCGGTTATTTACACCTGGGTATGGTCATGCATGTAGGCTGGTTGCATAGTGGTCTTAACCTCTATAATAATGGTTTTTCAGGCGGTTTAGTCACCATGTTTGTAGTTGCTATGGCTAAAGCTTTGCGGCCAACAGATGAATGAGTAGGAGGTCAGAGAAATAATGATTCATGAACGGGAAAAAATCCAAGACATTGTTAATGAACTTGTCCATAACGCGATGCGCGCAAGGGCTTCTAAGATAAATGTTGTTATTGAAGATTTGAAAGATACGCTACGTATCACCGTTGAAGACAACGGTGATGGCATGAAAGCACAGAAGGTGGCCCAGCTATTAGCATCCCTTAATAGTGGCCGCCGCGACGAGCTAGAGATGTTGGCAGGTGTTGGTCACACCCATACAGGTTTGATGATGGTAGGTATTATGGCCGATAAGGCCGAGTTAGAATCGACACCAGGTGTTGGCACCAAAGTAGTTATCTATCGACATAAGGCAGATGTCTGATAGGTAACGAGCACCTGCTCGGATCCTATGTAGGGAGTGTGAGGAAGGGGCTAAACACCCCTTCCTACCCAATTGCCTTCAGTTAGGCACTAATAATGTCTGCTAAATCTTGATGCTGCTTACTATACAGCTCGTAGTACTTACCACCCTTTTGCATTAGCTCTGCATGCGAGCCATATTCGCTAATCTGCCCGGCCTCGATTACGCAGATTACGTCGGCGTTACGGATGGTGGAGAGGCGGTGCGCAATCACAAAGGAAGTGCGTCCCTTTAATAGGCGCTGCATCGCCATCTGAATCAGTTGCTCCGTCTCTGTGTCAATGCTCGATGTGGCTTCATCGAGAATTAGAATGCGCGGGTTGGCTAGGAGTGCGCGGGCGAAAGCCAGTAGTTGCCGCTGCCCTGTCGAAAGTGTGCCGCCACGCTCTTCGGTTTCCGTTTCATAACCATCGCCAGAGTTGGCGATGAAAGTGTGGGCATTTACAGCCTGAGCGGCAGCTATAATTTCAGCCATTTCCGCACCTAATCGCCCATACTCGATGTTATCCTTAATCGTGCCTGAGAAGATGAAGGTATCCTGCAATACGATACCGAGCTGGCTACGAAATGATTGTAGCTTAACGTCGCGTAAGTCATGCCCATCTACGCGTACACACCCTGCTGTCGGATCGTAGAAGCGGGTGAGCAGGTTGATAAAGGTGCTTTTGCCTGCGCCGGTAGGGCCTACTAAAGCTACCGTTTGGCCGGGTTGTACCTGCAAATTGACCCCATCCAGTACCGTTTGCCCATCTTGATAGCCGAAAGATACGTCTTCAAACTCAACTTGCCCCACAATTTCCGGCATGGTTATCGCATCAGGAGAGTCTACCACTTTTGGCTCAGCATCCAAGAATTCGAACACTCGGTGCGACGAAGCCATGGCTGAGAGCATTTGGCTGTAAATATTACTGAAAGCACTGAGTGGTTGCCAGAATTTCTCTAGATACTGTAGGAAAGCCCAAATAGCTCCGACAGTGAGCGTCCCGGCGATGAACTCCTTGGTGCCGTACCAGAGAACGAGGCAGGTCCCAATAGCACCTAACAGTTCAAGCACTGGCCAGAAAATGAGCTCAGCTTTCATTACCCTCATATATTCGGTAATTTTGTTGTCTACCGTTTTGGCAAATTTGCGTTCATTGATATCTTGCCGTGAAAAAACTTGAATGACCTGCATACCAGTAATTGTCTCATTTAAGTGAGCGTTAATGGCGCTCTCTGCTCGGCGTACTCGCAGCCAACCGTCTTCGACTTTCCTTTCTATGACCATGAAGAAAGCTGCCAGAAATGGCAGGACACTAAAGCAGAGTAAGGCCAATTTCCAGTGCATTGAAATCATGATAGCCACGATGCCTACTAGGCTTAAGGCTTGGGTGAACAAGCCAATGACACTGCCGTTAACAAACTGGCCGATAGCATTAACATCATTAGTGACGCGCGCCATAATCTTGCCCACTGGTCGCCCATCATAGAAATCAAACGAAAGCAGCTGAATATGGTCGAATAGCTCTTTGCGCATTTCGTAAAGCACCAGTTGCCCTGTTCTGTTTAATAGCTGGGTGTGCCAGCGGTTGGCTTGCCACATTACGATTCGCAAGCACAAAAACAGCGCCACGAGCTGGTATAGCAGTTTCAGATTGCCACCTTTGATGGCCTTATCAATAATCATCATAGTTAAGACCGGCTCAAGTAAATTGACCGCTGTTACCATCAGCATGAGGCCTAAATCTAGCGCCAGTCTGGCCCGGTGCGGTTTCAGGTAACTGAGCATACGTCTTAACTTCTTGCGGTCAAAGCGTTCATAATGTTGTTCAAGTTCGTCTTGATCATAAAGAGACATTTGCTCACTCCCCTCCACTGCACGCCACGCGGGGCATCATAGTCGGTTCTGCCATTTGGCTATCGTAAAGGCGTCGAAATGGACCGTCTTGGGCCAGTAACTCAGCTGGACTGCCAAGTTCTGCAATTGCACCATCCTCAATAACTACTACCAGGTCGGCTCGTTTGATTGTGGATAGACGTTTGGCAATGATAATCGAAGTTCTGCCGGGCATTACTTTGTCTAGTGCCTTTTGAATCAAATCTTCGGTATGGCTGTCGACACTGGAGGTGGCTTCGTCCAAAATTAGGATTGCCGGATCCATAAGTAGAGCCCTGGCCAATGCTACGCGTTGTTTTTGCCCGCCCGAAAGCCCAACACCACGTTCGCCTATGGGCGTAGCATAGCCTGCTTCGAGTTGGCTAATGAATTCCTCAGCCTGCGCCAGCCTAGCTACTTGCTCAATCTCTTCTTGGCTGGCATCGGGACGTCCGTAGGCTATGTTTTCCGCAATACTAGCCGAGAACAAGAAAGTATCTTGCATGACCATGCCAATTTGACTGCGTAAGCTAGCTAGCGTAAATTCACGAATATCTGTCCCATCAATGCGCACGGAGCCTTCCGTTGGATCGAAAAAGCGGGGAAGCAGATTGACGAGCGTGCTTTTGCCGGAGCCGGTTCCGCCCAAGATGGCCACAATTTGCCCCGGCTCAATTGTGAACGAGACATCGTGCAGTACGGGCGATTCACTATCTACAAACTGAAAACTCACATTGCTAAACTCGATCTTCCCCTGAAAAGCGGGGGCAGGTAGTGAGTTAGGCTCATCGCAAATGGCAGATGGCGTATCCAGAATCTCAAAAAGGCGTGGCGCAGCAGCCAAAGCTTGTTCTAGAGAGTTAATAATCCAGCCCATTGATCTTACCGGCCAAATTAGCTTCCAGATATAGCTTTGAAAGGCTACTAGAGTACCTAGGGTTAGGATCCCTGAGATTACTTGGTGTCCTCCGATGCCCAGCAAAATAACCACGCTGAGGCCCGATATGAAATCAATGAGCGGCAAGGTCTGCGATTCGATTGCCACTCGGTGCAAGTTAGTGTTTAAATAGGTTGCGCTCTTTTGATCAAATTTGTCAATCTCATGTTCTTCGCGGGCGAAGGCTTTTACTGTACGTACGCCAGAGATATTCTCTTGTAATACGGTTGTTAGTTTAGCCATTTCCTGGCGTGCCTGGCGCCAAATAGGCCGCACTGTTTTGTCATAACGCATGACGATGATGAACATAATTGGAAACATAGCCAGACTAAGTAGTGTCAGTTGCCAATTAAGAAGTAAAAGGACAACTAATACGCCGAGCATAGTCAGGCAGTTCTGGGTAAAGAGCATCAGCCCCCAGCCAAATAGGTGGGCCACGCTATGCATGTCACCTGTCACCCGCGACATGATATCGCCTGTCTTTTGTTTGCGAAAGTATTCATTATGTAGACTTTGCAGATGCTCATGCAGGCTCATCTGCATATCACGGGCAACGGACTGACCGAGTAGCTCAGAATAATGCCACTGTAAGTAACTACAGGCACCTCGTAAGAGGGCAACCAGCACATAGCCTCCGGCGAGGGTGATGACCAGTGACAGAGACTTATTGGGTATGGCGCTATCCACCGCCTCGCGCAGTAGCAAGGGCGGGACCAGTTCCAAACCCATGAAGCTTAACAGTCCGATCAACATCAGTAATGCCTTGAGCCAGTGAGGTGCAAGATATCTAGCTAATCTTTTGATTGTTCCCATTGCTACACCTCCTCGCTTAATCCTACCTGTTTAATAAGAATAGTCAATGGGTCACCCTGTTCACATTCGTTTTTTACCTGAGTGCGTAACTGCAAGAACGTTGCAGAGTTGTAAGTGAATACATGTACATTACGACAGTTCGACAAAGGTTGTCATTGTTTGACAAAGGGCTTTTTGTATTCACCGAGAACTGTATTAATTAGAAGCTGGTGACAAAAGGCCCAGCATTAATAGAGCGGGCTGTCTCTGCTCGCTGCTATCGAATTGACTAACGATGCCGTTTTTTCTTGCAGGCCATGACTATAAAGGAGGTGGTTGCTTGAGTTCGGTAATAAACGTCATGTTCGCCTTGGCTCTATTAGCTCAAGTATTAGTTCTTCCTTTTGTTATCCCATTGTTTGGTATCGGACTGGAACATCTCTGGAGAGGTTTGCGAGCTCGATCTGAAAGCGAGGCAAGAAGATGCTTTGTTGTAGTGTCAATAACTTGGGGCTTAATTATTATGGCTCTAATAGCCAGCGGGATCCCAGTCTGGGAGTCAGTGTTGTAGGAGTGCGCTCCCCTTCTGCAACTGATTATGAAACCAATAGATACTGAATTCGGGCGGTAGTATTGATTCTAGCGGGAGCGCGTAAATAAGGTTGTTGCACTAGATGATTCGATAACAAGAGGCGGCTTCTGGCTCCAGAAGCCGCCTCTATTCATCACTTATTTCTTCCAGGTATCCCGGAGGCCAACAATCCGGTTTACCACAATCTCTCCGTCCTTGCTGTCAACGGGGTCCACGTGGAAATAGCCTTGCCGCAGGAACTGGAAGCGATCGCCCGGTTTGGCCGAGGCAATGCTTGGCTCTGCCATGCATTCGGTCAGTACTTCCAGTGAGTCAGGATTCAAGTTGGCCATGAAGTCCTGACCCTCCGGCGCATCGTCAGGGTTAGCAGTCAGGAAGAGGTGGTCATAAAGACGAGCTGTAATTTTCACAGCATGCGCTGCCGAGACCCAGTGCGCAGTAGCTTTTACCTTACGATTAGCACCGGGCATGCCGCTCTTGCTCTCCGGGTCGTAGGTGCATATCAACTCTACTATATTGCCAGCCTCATCTTTGACCACGCGCTCACACTTAATGATATAAGCTCCCTTGAGGCGCATTTCGCGTCCGGGTGCCAAGCGATAGAACTTACGGGGTGGATCTTCCATGAAGTCTGCTTGTTCAATGTAGAGTTCACGCGAGAAAGGTACCTGACGCTCACCGGCAGCGGGGTTCTCAGGGTTGTTCTCTATAGGCAACCATTCAACTTGCCCCTCTGGGTAATTCTCTAACGTGATCTTAAGCGGACGTAACACAGCCATCAACCGCTCAGCATGTTCGTTTAGATCTTCCCTTACACAGTGCTCTAAGAAAGCCATATCTACTGTGCTATCACTGCGGGCAACGCCGATACGCTCACAGAAGTTCTGAATCGCCTGAGGTGAGTAGCCTCGGCGTCTCAGTCCTGCGATAGTCGGCATGCGGGGGTCATCCCAGCCTTCAACTACGCCTTCTTCTACCAGGCGGCGTAGTTTGCGCTTGCTCATCACTGTGTTCGTGATATTTAGTCGGGCAAATTCAATCTGTTTAGGGCGCCCCTCGATACCGGGACCACTGTAATCGATATTATCTAAGAACCACTCGTAAAGCTCATTATGGTCTGCAAATTCAATGGAACATAGCGAATGAGTGATACTCTCGAAAGCATCTTCGAGGGGATGAGCAAAGTCGTACATCGGGTAGATACACCACTTATCGCCTGCACGATGGTGGCTGGCATGAAGAATGCGGTAGATTACCGGGTCGCGCATGTTGATATTAGGTGAAGCCATATCTATTTTGGCTCTTAGTACTCTAGCGCCATCAGGGAATTCTCCATTTTTCATACGTACGAATAGATCAAGGTTTTCCTCGATGGAACGGTTACGATAAGGGCTCTCTTGGCCTGGTTCGGTTAGCGTGCCCCGGTATTCCCTGATCTCTTCAGCGCAGAGATCATCTACATAGGCTTTACCATCCTTGATCAGCTGTAACGCTAACTCATACATGCGATCAAAATAGTCGGCTGTAAAGAAGAGGCGGTCACCAAAGTCGGCACCAAGCCACTTGATGTCGTTGATGATCGAATCTACATATTCCGTTTCTTCTTTCATAGGGTTAGTGTCGTCAAAGCGCAGGTTAAATAGTCCATTATAATCTCTTGCTATGCTGTAATTGAGTAAAATAGCCTTCGCATGGCCAATATGCAGATATCCATTAGGTTCCGGTGGAAAACGAGTATGTACCCGGCCGTCATTCCGGCCTTTGGCTATGTCCTCATCAATGATACGGCGGATAAAGTTGTTTAGTTCCGTTTCATT
>DIPA01000027.1:37312-42466 GCA_002427055.1 Firmicutes bacterium UBA5500
TCCCTCTTTTAACGAATTGTTACTAGCAACGCTAATAGCGTTGCGGGCAATGAAGTGATAGTTGCAGAGCAACTATCACTTTGTACCTATTTGCATAGTTATAACACATGTCTAGTGGGGCCGCAACTATATGGGATCTAGCGGCCAGCTGATTCTATTATATACCAACTATGAGACCCCTAGCCAATTCGGCTTAAGTCTGCAAGCAGAAAAGGTAGGTAGCCCCTGAGAGGAGAATATAGAATAGGACGACTGATGAAGGGGGGGCTGCACGCCAAGCATAGATTGAGAAGGGCCATTGAGAGCAACAGACATTGATACCTTGGGGAAAGATAAGGGAGTTGGGGTTGAGTGAGGAAGACTATTTCACTGGCATTGTTGCTAGTATTGCTAGTTATCCCTTTGGGCGGGTGTCAACAGACCCCAAAGGACCTAATTCAAGTACACGATCCGCAGTTCAAATATCGCGGTTCCTTAGTATGGTTATACGAAGACGCTGATGGTGAAATCAATATGTTACGGGGCAATTATCGTGCCATTACTGCTTATACAGTGGCTGATAGCTCTTTTAGCTTATTCAATAAGGGGACATATCTAGCTGGTAAGGGTAAGTCGCAAGAGGTAGCCAACGTCGGCAAGAATCAACTCATCTATGTGCGTGAGCAAGAGTTAGCTATCGATCAACAAAAAGAGGTAATCAAGCAGCCGGACTATGTTTTGTCAGTAGACATCAAGCAACTTGCCAATAAGTTACCACAAGTTAAGAATGCTGCTGAACTAGAGGCGTTGCGGGAGGCTTTTGCCGCAAGTATGGAACTGGATAAAAACCCAGTGGTGACCATCACTATGCACGACGGTGGTCGAATGCAGTTAGAGCTTTACCCAGATATAGCGCCTAATACGGTGAACAACTTTATCTCTCTAGTGCAGCAAGGCTTTTATAATGGTCTCGTTTTTCACCGAATAGTTCCGGGCTTCATGATTCAGGGGGGCGATCCCCAGGGCAACAACATGGGCGGACTAGGGTATGCTATCAAAGGTGAGTTTGCAGCTAATGGGTTCAATAACAACCTATTGCATACCAGGGGTGTAGTCTCTATGGCTCGGGCTAAATTACCGGACACGGCTGGCTCTCAGTTCTTCATTGTAGTGGAAGACTATCCATCGCTTGATGGCCAATATGCTGCCTTTGGCAAGTTGATTTCCGGTCACGAAGTGGCTGATCGTATTGTTGCTCTGGCGCGAGATGAGAACGAGCGCCCTCTCGAGCCACCCCAGATGCAGAGTGTGGTTGTTGATGTTTTTGACGTGACTTATCCGGCACCAAAGACTATTGCGCGCTAAGAAAGGAAGATAAGAAATGACAGTTGCACAGAAGAATCCTGTAGTTACCATTAATATGGCCGACGGTGGCCAGATTAAAGTTGAGCTCTATCCAAATGTGGCTCCTAATACAGTACGTAATTTTATCGCACTTGTGCAAAAGGGCTTCTACGATGGCACTATCTTTCATCGGGTGATTCCCGGTTTCATGATTCAAGGGGGTGACCCTCAGGGCACTGGTATGGGGGGCCCCGGATATGGCATTAAGGGTGAGTTTACCAGCAATGGTTTCCAGAACGATCTCAAGCATTCCCGTGGCGTTATTTCTATGGCGCGGGCAGCTAGCCCCGATTCGGCCGGTTCCCAGTTCTTTATTATGGTAGCTGATGCGCCACACTTGGATGGACAGTATGCCGCTTTTGGCAAAGCCATCGCTGGCCTTGACGTTGCTGACGCTATTGTCAGTACGCCGCGCGATCGCTCTGATCGCCCGCGGCAGGAGCAGAAAATGGCCTCCGTTACCGTAGACACGTTTGGAGTGGATTATCCCGCGCCAGAAATACTATAATACTTGACCGTAATAGTAATCATTACTATAATAGGGGTAGAGAATTAAAGGAGGGTGTTTACATGACGGAACTCAGACAGGTCTACAAGTGCAACATCTGTGGGAATATTGTCGAGGTATTACATACTGGTGTTGGCACACTGGTATGCTGTGGGCAGCCGATGGAGTTGATGGCACCGCAGACGGCAGATAGTGCTTACGAGAAGCATGTTCCTGTGATCGAAGCTACGGAAACAGGGACCAGCGTAAAGGTAGGTAGTGTTGACCATCCGATGCTAGATAAGCATTGGATTGAATGGATTGAAGTAGTAGCTGATGGCAAGGTATGTCGTGAATACCTAGAGCCCGGCCAACCTCCGGTTGCTCACTTCTGCGCTCCTGTTGACAAGGTGACAGAGGCACGAGCATACTGCAATTTGCACGGGTTGTGGCGTAATAAATAAACGCTAGACATACAAAAACAGGGTTATCTCGTACGATAACCCTGTTCTGGCTTCCAGTGACTTTAAGACCGTCAAATGAAAACACATCGGCTTAAAGCGCAGGCAGCAGTAGAGTATTCCTATGGCTGATACGCTCCGTCTTAGCAAATAGGGCATGCCCTACCAGATGTTTTCAGTCCTCTCCTTTGACTGCTGGCACCACAGAATAACACACTCTCGCAATATGTGAGAATGTAGCAGTTTGAGGAGGCCTAACCGACGACCATCATCCTCATCCAGCGATACGCCTCCAAGTAGTCCGCACATTCTTTCCTGAGGGTGAGTTCACCCACCTGCGTATACCCCGGTACGCGTGCAGCCATTTCAACCATTGCTTTTCTCAGATACTCAACATCAATGGTGACAGGGCCAGGGATGATCAGGGGGTTGTACTGCGAAATATCGCTTAGTGCCTTTTCAGCAGCCTCACGGATCATTCGCAGAACCTTGCGTGGATGAATACATTTAGCAGCCGTGTGCCAGATGACATCCTTGACAGTGACTGTTTCAACCAGTCCCAGAGCTCCCTGTGCTTCACCAGTCAGACGATTATCGCCTGTCACTAGCACAACCGGCACTCCGAAGTATCCAGCTAGGGCTGCGTTCAAGGCGGTCTCTCCCATGACTTGGCCGTTTACGTAGATATTGGCCACAGCACCACCACTCATGGTGTGGGACATGGTGCCACTGGTGCCTGCTCGCGCGTGATAACCGACGAAAACTGCTGCATCGAAACTCGCATCTATCCCTTCCATCATCGCTAGTGGCTTTGGCGAACCGGCTAGGAGCAGGGCATCCTCATGCAGCTCTTCGATTAGGATATTCCGCTGGTTGGCGTGACCGTCATTCACTAGCACCTCCGAAGCTCCTAGAGCTAATGCTGCCTCCACTACGGAGTTTACTTCCTTCGTCATCTGCAGGCGAGCCTTCTGGTACTCGCCACCGCCTTGCGGACCAATTTGGTCTATATGCACTACGCCAGCCACTCCCTCAATGTCCGCAGAAATGTAGACCTTCATTTCTAACACCTCCGTATTACTTGTTAATGGTGAGTTCGCCGTGTTTCCTGTGGTCACCTTCTACGTCCTGTAGCAGATTCGCGCTGCTCTTGCTAGCACACTCCAATTGGCTATTTCTTCATAACGGGTTTGGGGACGTATATGTTGACAGGCAGTTGCCAAGCGAATTAAGCAGTTGAACGAGCAGGAACAAGACAAGGCGACATTCACTTTACTTTTACGAGGTACTAGTGAAAGAATTCTACGGGCTATGGCGATAAGTAGGGGACAGCTCCCTTGATAAGTTTTTCGTGGTAGGCGTATCACAGAACGGTTCTGCATAGCCGTTCTGTGGTACGCCGTTTTTATCCCATCCAACAAACAGCTTGCTACCGTGGTTGATAGAGCTCCGCTTGGGCAAATAGAGCAGGCCCGCCCCCTGTGTGGATAACGCAGGTGGCTTCTTGGGGAGAAATGATGCCGCGCGCCACAAGATCGCGCATGCCCCAGACAGTTTTGCTGGTATAGACGTTTTCTAGCAAGATGCCTTCTGTCTGGGCTAGGTCACGTACGGTTTGTATTGCCTCCGGAGTAGGCTGAGCGTAACCAGGTCCTAGATACTCTGCGTGGACTGTAGCTACTTCTGCCAGCTTAGCATTAGGGGTTAGCTCCAGCAGGCTACTGATGTTATTGAAATTGCGCTCCAGGATAGACCAAATCTTCTCCTTAGGATATTCAACGCTTATTACATGTACATGGAAGGGGTGCCCTAGCAGAGCTGTTCCATACAAGAAGCCGGCTGCTGTACCTCCCATGGCACCAACGATCACTACATGCCTAAGGTCGATGTTCTGCGCGAGTGCTTGTTGGTGTAGCTCTAGTGCTGCATTAACATAGCCTAGGCAACCTAGAGGTACATCGCTACCGATAAGATAAGGGTTATGCCCTGCCGACTTCAGTTTCTCCATGAGTGCTAGGGCTTGCTCCTGCCGGGTATCCTCGTCAATCTCACCCAGGTACATAGATTGAGCTCCCATGAGGTAGCTAAGTAAAATATTACCTTGTAGAAAATCCGCCTTCTCTGTGTTATGTAGTAAAATACACTTAAGGCCAAGTTTTGCTGCAGCTGCAGCCGTCAAGCGGCATTGATTAGATTCAGGTCGCCCACAGGCGATAATCACATCTGCACCTTGCTGTAGTGCAGCGCCGAGCCAGAATTCCAGATGGCGTAACTTATTGCCACCCATACCGAGCGCCATAAAATCATCTCGCTTGATATACACCTCTGGATGGTTGGCTAATGCACCATAACGTGGGAGGTGTTGCAGAGGCGTAGGTAAGGTAGCGAGCTGTACGCGCGGGAATCGTGAAAAAAGCATTGTTTCAGTCCTCTCTTAGTTGATTAGACGCGAGGCGTCTTTAGTGTTTAATAGTTAGCTATTGCCGACTGATTACCTTCATTTTATCTGTGAATGCAAGCTAAGTATGTGAAATAAGCATGTAACAATAGGATACCCTTGACCAGCAACGAATGCTGACAACAGCAACACACGAAAGGATGGATAATCTTGTCTGTATCCATGAGCAACGATAGACGATGGCCCTTATTTGAGTTTGCCTATTGTAAGGATTTTGAAGGTATGCTTGATGAATTAAGCCAACCACCTCTGGCAGCTAAAGAAGATTGGAGCTTCCGCAAATCTAGTTCGGAGCAACAGCAATATAAACATCCCATTCTATATAATTATATTCAGCATACATTTAAGAGGCTGAAAGAAGAATA
>DIPA01000118.1:0-1366 GCA_002427055.1 Firmicutes bacterium UBA5500
TTACAGGAATGGCTCCCTTATTTTCTTATGGCAGTTAGTTAACGGGAGAAAACAACGGCACCGTCGATAAGCACCTTCCAGGTCTTGCCCTCGATTTCAAAAGGATGTCCGTCATAGATAACGATGTCGGCATCTTTGCCAACTTCCAGGCTACCAACGCGATCGGCAATACCAACAATCTCGGCAGCATTGATAGTAATGGCCTTAAGCGCCTCCATCCTATCCATACCGGCAGCAGCTGCCATACCTGCCATCAGCGGTAGCGACTCAAGCGGGTTAACCGGTGAGTCGGTAACGATAGCTACCTTAATACCTGCACTGCTCAAAACTCCCGGCGTATCAAATGTCTTGTTGGTAAGTTCATACTTGGTACGATGGCCAAAGCTCGGCCCTACGATAGCCGGCAAGCCTTCTTTAACTAAGTGCTTAGCGATCAAATGCCCTTCCGTGCAGTGGTCAAGAGTAATATCTACGTCAAATTCGCGAGCCACACGGATAGCAGTGAAAATATCATCTGCTCGGTGAGCATGAGCCTTAAGCGGAATCTCTTTGCGCAGCACAGGCAGCAGTGCTTCCGACTGCATATCTAGTGCCGGCAACTTAATAGCGTCATCGCCTGCCCGTTCAATGGCAGCTAAGTAACGCTTAGCCTTCATTAAGGCTTCACGAATAACGGCTGCTGTGCCCATGCGTGTAGTCGGCAACTTCTTCTGAGCGTTATAAACGCGTTTCGGGTTCTCACCAAAAGCACATTTCATAGCCAAGGGATCTTTCACGATCATATCGTCAATACGGTCACCATGTGTCTTCACAGCAACAAAGGTACCACCGATGACATTAGCGCTACCGGGGCCGGTACAAGCGGTAGTCACGCCGCCATCGCGGGCTTCCTGGAAACTACGATCCATCGGGTTAAGGGCATCAATAGCGCGTAGCTGAGCAGTAACCGGTGACGTCATTTCGTTGCCATCATCACCTTCAAAGCCGATAGCGGTTTCCCACATACCGAGGTGGCAATGGGCATCAATCATGCCAGGGATAACCATACGGCCCCCTGCATCAATTACTTGTGCACCAGCCAGAGCTGCAATGTGCTGGCCTACTTCAGCTATCTTGCCATCTTTAACGAGAATGCAACCATTCTCAAGCACTGGGC
This sequence comes from Firmicutes bacterium UBA5500, assembly GCA_002427055.1. Classification (GTDB taxonomy): domain Bacteria; phylum Bacillota; class UBA994; order UBA5500; family UBA5500; genus UBA5500. The sequence goes on from DIPA01000118.1 coordinate 1,157, forward strand.
CAGCCATTGTGAAGATTTTTCCGTTTTTGATCAGAATCATAGTGTTAACCCTCCTAGTGTTATTGAGAGTAGCCTATGTCTACTCTCCCAATACAGTTACAATTCGGCAGTTTGCACTTATTTTCCTGCATGGCAGGAGAAGCATCTACTAGCCATTAATATTTATAGCCTACTCACCATGGCTATACCTATTAATCAATAACTTGCAGC
>DIPA01000118.1:1545-6739 GCA_002427055.1 Firmicutes bacterium UBA5500
GTAATCAATAACTTGCAGCAAGTGGCAGTTGTGAACAGTAAAAAGAGGCTTGCCTTACGGCAAGCCACCCCTTCATGTTATGTCTAGACGAGGTCTTCGGTTGGTTCTTCCGGCTCTTCGGGTTCAACTATCTCGTCATCCACGCTTGGCTCAGTAGGCTTTACAGGAGCTTCCGGGTCAGCATCATCAGCTGGTTCTTCTGGTTCCGCTGGCGCTTCTGGGTCTTCCGTATCACCTGGCTCGATTGGCTCCTCTTTGGGCTCCTCTGCAACCTGATCGTCCTCCAACTGCACAGAAATAGTAAGGTTGCCTTCTGCATCGGCTACAACTGTTGCCAACATAACATCACGCAAGAAGGAAGCATATGACGTTAACTCTGCCGGCATAACACTCAGCTGCTCGCCGGTAAAGGCGATACCGTTAACCAAAACTTGCTTATCAGCTACCAGAGTGAGTGTCATTTTATCAAAGAGAAGCTTCGTTTCGCCTGTTTCAGTCTCGACGATAACGGCAGCGTCAAGCATATCTGCCAACTGCTGTGGGCCAAGCACTAAGCTTTGCTCTGCATTCGCTTCTGGCAGTTCGGCGTCCCATAACTCCTGGAGCCCTTTATTAAAGAAGCGATGCAGGATCTTCAGCTCTGGCTTCTCCTCGGCAGGGGCACTTTCTATTAGTTGGGAAAGATGGTCCAAAATAGTTTCCCTCTCTGCCTTAATAGCTAGCTCAACGGCTTCATGCTCCCACTCGCGCACCTTGGCTTCGCCGTGCGCAATCATCTCCTGTGCTTTAGCCTCAAACTCTAGGGCCTTGCGCTGGCCATGAGCTAAGAAGTGCTCCGCCTTCTTAGGATTCTTGGCGGCTTTCGCTTCTGCATCTGCGAGGAACCGAGCCGCTTTCAGCCGAAACTCTGCAGCAATAGTTTGTTTTGCTGCCAATTGCTGTTTGGCCTCGGTTAGTTCCTCTTCCACCTCATCAAGCTCTGCTTCTTCTTCTAGCTCGTCTTCGTCATCAACGTCTTCATCAAGTAACTCTTCTTCGTCGTCGACTTCCTCAGCCTCATCCAGCTGTAAGGTTTGGGCAAAGGCGATTGGCTCTTGCCGATGCTTGGCCAAGCCGATACCGTTACCCTTACCCGGGTGAAGCTTGTGTGAAGGCGCAGCTGCAACGACTGCCAAATTGCTTACCATCAGCAAGCAAACCAGCATCGCTACGCACACCTTCCTTAGGTTTTTCACTTTTATCCCTCCTCGTGATTTGACAAGAAAGTCGCCCTCCTGCTGTAGTGGGCGACCTGTCAATCACGATCGCCTCCCATTCAGCAACCGGCTATCATGGCTTCTTCAGCTTTAGACCCTTGGCTTTGCGTCTGCCGCTTTCGCGGCATTTGCCTTTATTAATGGGGATGGCTTTCTTGCCTAAAGGTGCAAGCTGATAGTTTGCTGCGCAACTATCACTTTGCTACCCGCAACGCATAGGCATTGCTAGTTTATATTTTCTACCTGCTAGGCCCAAACCCTCTAAGGTTTTAGAAAAATGGGCCCTAACCAAGGCTTTCGCCTCAGCTCTAGGCCCAAAGCACTATGCCAATTAAAGGTTATACAAGAGAAAGCTAGGTTCTAGAGATATTGCTGTAGCAAACTGCGGACTGGCGACTCAACAAGGATTCTCGAGTGCAATTACCGAATGGTATATCAGTTGGAATCCTCAATTTCCACCATCTTTTGTCTTTAAGCAGGTAAGCCACGGACCTGCGGATATTGGGAAGAGACCACTAAAGGAGGTACCCTATGGGTAAGAGATTGATTGCCACCTGTCTGCTAGTATCTTTTTGCCTACTAGCCGCCCAACCAGCAACAGCTAATAGCCCGCATCAGTTGGCCCCAAGAATCTCACCGGAGATAGAACTGCTAGCCGGAGTGCTTGCGCAGACCACATGGATGGAAACAAGGGGCCCACGAGGCAAAGGCAACGAGTATTTCCGCGCTCTGCGCGACTACTTCGCCCCTTATAAAGGGCATGAAGCAATAGCCATTGCTCAAGAGCTTACTAACCTCGGCTTTACGTATGACGCACCTGTCGGCTTCATCTGTCACCTGGGGCCGCTGCCGGAGCTGGAAGTGAAGTATGAATATTCGAGCTACCTAATTGAGCGGGCGCAGGGTCGTGACCGCTTAGAACGATTCCGGCTCGCCTTGGCCAACCTGGCGCGAGAAGCAAGCTTCTTGGATTTCTATAATTCCTGGCTACCGCAGTTTAATGAATGGATTGCCGCTGTTGAATTCAACGGGGACATGATAACTGAATGGTTGGAAAGCTTCTTTGGGAAACAGGCTTCCGAGTTTCACCTCATCTTTGCACCTGCTATGTTCCCTGGTGGAGGCTACGGAGCTATCATTGAGGCCCCTGATGAAGAGTTAGTTTCGTATCAGATACTGAGGGAGCGGGGAACTAGCTCATGGGCACCGGCTCTTCCGTCTGGCCGTGATTTACAATACCTTTCATTACACGAGTGGGGGCATTCCTTCGTAAATCCTGTTCTTGACGCACAAGCAGATGAAGTTAGCAAACTGCAGTCGCTACTTATGCCAGTTGCAAATATAATGAGGCGTCAAGCCTACCCGACTATACATGTCTTCATGAGCGAACAAGTCTTAAGAGCCGTAACCACCCTGGCGGCTGAGGAACTATATGGAGAGGAAGTCTATCAAGAGTGGCTGCAGAACGAAGAAAACGCGGGTTTTTACCTTACCAAAGATGTAATAGAGATACTACGCGAGTACAAAAGCAACTGTGATATCTATCCGAATTTCGAGAGCTATGTCCCCACACTACTAGAACACCTCGCGGCCCTGAAAGTACCAGCCGTATGTTGGTGTAAAGCATGGCCCTGGTTTTTCGTGCTGCCTTTCTTCGGCCTATTTCTGTATATCAGGAGGCTCCGCAACAGTATACAATGAGCCGGGGGCGTGGAAGAAGGCCTCGGACGCCCCCGGCGGCGACAGCCCTCAGTTCGCACGAATATCAACAGCAACAAAGAAGCTTGTCTTCAGGCAGTGTCATTGGTCTATAATGCCGCAGTTTACATCCATGAGCAGCTTGTTAAAGTCATTTAAGGACCATTTATGAACCCTAGATGATAGATCACTTCTATATATGTGATACCAAGCATGGTAATAGCTACTAGAGTAATAAGATAATACAGGAATACGTTGCTATACAGACACGAGTCAATTACACTTGGGCAAAATCTTTGATATTGTTTTCAATCATATCATGTGAGGATACTGTCAGGATGTCGAGTTTATGTGAGTGGAGGAGGTTAGCATGAAGAAGCTGGCCATCGCTGGGTTATGCGCTACTATCATTATTACAGGGGTGTTTATTTATTGGGTCGGCACAGCAGAGCCCCATGAGCAGTTTATAACAACGCCACCCTTGGGCGATAGCTCCCACGTATTAATAGCCGCGGGGACGGTGGACGGTCACTTTGGCTGGTTGCAGGTTCCTAGGCCACTAGATATATAAAGAAGTGTAGCCCCAGCAGGGAGTAGAGTAAAAGCCACAGGACGGCAAACCAACTGCTTAGCAGACGGATGGCACGCTGTTGACCTGCTAACAACGCCTTGAAGCTAGCTATGGCACCGGGGAGAAAAATGAAGACGATCATCCCCCCCAAGTGAAGTTTCTGCAATATCCCCTCCGACGAAGTTGTAATGCGTGGTGTATGGGTGATAGTCAAGAGCGCACTAGCAAAAACCCCGAAAGCAAAAGGGAGCAGCAGTAAAGCTAGTCGTTGGCTAATCTTTTTCAGTTCGAATTGGATGCGACTAGTATCGTCTTGATCTACCATGGCATACACAGAATCCACGATACTAGAAGCGAGTGGGAATGATAGCACGGCCATTATAGGTGTGGACAGGGCCACCAGTTTCACTAGAGTGTCATAGACGGAGGCTACAGCGGCAACTATATGGTTAATGAACATCATTTTCCCTCCTTCAGAATGGCTATATAATACAATATTCTCATTTGCGGCAGCAAAATCCTCTGTTTAGCCTCATTAAGAGCTACTGAGCATGAGTAATTACCGTAGAAAACTGGCGAAAGGCTGTATGAGGTAATGTTTACATGAATCGGCAGTTCCCAGTTGATCTGCGCACAAGAGAGGCGCGTCGCGCCACGTTCATGAAAAACGTTTTGCGACACGCCTGTTTAACAGACGCTATAAGCTTCTAGCGGAGGAATGGCCAAGGATCTGAACTCTCTTCACCTTCAACCCCATAATATTGCGTAAACCATGGATGACCAAAAACCCTGTCGGTTATAATCACGTGACTGTTATGGGCAGCGGACCAAGTAAGCAAGTGTCCATGTTCGTTTAAACCAAGAGGCTCAAGATCGTTAGCTTTTAAGTAATTCGCGAGAGCATCACTCAAACCGAGCTCGGCAGCAGTAACTGTGGCTTTGGCAGCCTTATTAGCTGCTGGCGGAGTGCTGACAGGCGGCGCCGCTGATGCAACCAAGGCAAACAAGGCCATAATTACCAGCAGTGGGCCCAATACTTTCTTCATACTGACTTCACCTCCTCATTAGACTTCTTTCAGTCGGGGAACGACAGCTCACACGGAAAAAGCGCACGCTCCAACTACTATTACTATCTAGGAAGTAACAGAACTGTCCACATGTACAAACCGGAGTATTCACGTAGGAGTAAAACTTATCCATCCCCCCACGTTCACCAAAATATTACCACATTTTGCTGTTGATTACAAGTAAATTCTAACTCATTTAACGAATCAGTTATTAGGTTGTCAGACCAACCGAGCTCATAACGAGGGAGTGTAAATCTTTTTGTGTAAATGTTTTCTTCGCTTCGCCTCTGGTAACCCTCAATCGTGTTGGCAGCATAGATGGCCACCTAATCTCCATCAGGTATTTGAAAAATGTTGTTAGCTCGGCCCAGCTCTTTTCCCAGAAGCGATTGAGCAGCGATGCGCTTCCCCAATTAGTGAACAACCATATCGAAGATATGGTGAGGTCACATACCCCCACAGCGGACTTTCATCGTCTAGTTAATCGCCATGCGTGGCTCCCCTATAAAAACGCCCGCGCTTGCTCTCACAACGCGGGAGTTTTTTAGGTAAGGCAGGAATCTAGAGATATTGCTCTAACCAGTCGGCAATCATGTGTAAGC
>DIPA01000118.1:6861-7889 GCA_002427055.1 Firmicutes bacterium UBA5500
AACCGGGGCTTTGTTAAGGAACTTGAGGCCGGAATAAAGCATTTGGCCTTGTTCAATTGGGCAGCGCAGATCGCCTTCCTGTACCTCGATTAAAACAGGGGTCTGCATATTCTCCATGTAGGTCCAAGGCGATTGCTGCCGATACCAAGTATCATCGACCCAAGGGGCCACGTCTTTGGCTCGGCGCATCCAACGCCAGCCACCATCGGTAGTGCCCACCTCTGCCGCCCAATGAATGACCGGACGGCTACAGATAGCGGCTTGGAAACGGTTGGTGTGGCCAATTGCCCAAGCAGACATATAGCCACCATAAGAACCGCCGGCTATAGCTACTCGTTTGGGATCGATCCAGGGGTTGGCTGCCAGCGCCGACTCTAAACCGGCCATCACATCGACATAATCGAGGTTGCCCCATTCATATTGAATGGCTTTGCAAAATGCCTCGCCATAGCCTTGTGAGCCACGCGGATTGGTGAAAATCACGGCGTAGCCTTGGGCCGTCATCAGCTGAAACTCAAAGAAGAATGAGTAGGCATACATCATCATCGGACCGCCGTGCACTTCCAAAACGGCAGGATACCGCTTTGCTGGATCGAAACCGATCGGCTGCATCACCCAGCCATCTACCTCTGGTCCGTCTTCGGCTCTGAAAGTGTAATGAACCGGCTCCGATAATTCCAGCTCGGCCAATAGCTCCCGATTTACTTCAGTCAGGCGCTGCTGGCTACGAGTAGCTAAATCGAACATGTAGATGTCAGAAGGGTTGAGGAAATTGCCTACTGTCAAAACGGCTTTGCTCTGCGTTTTGTCAAAGCTATAGGATATGATTTTTTGCTCGCCCGCCGTTAATTGCTCAACCGCTCCGGTCGTGATATTCACATTGACTAGATGTACCGCGCCATCGACTGACGCTGGGGCGAAAATAGACTGACCGTCGTTGGCCCAAGTTAAGGGTAAGCGACCGGCTGCTCCTAGGTCCGTGAGGGATAGGCTGGAAAATGGACGGTCATAATTAGGGGCGACTTCTC
>DIPA01000118.1:7983-11605 GCA_002427055.1 Firmicutes bacterium UBA5500
CTCTTTCCTTTCCACCTGCGCGCGCCTGCAGATACAGTCTCCCATTGTCGTACCCCATCTGTTTAGTAAAAGACGCCACGAAAGCAACTTGCCGTCCGTCAGGGCTGTAGGCTGCAGCTTGTACACCGTACTCTCCGCCAACCAATTGCTCGGGCTCACCACCGCAAACAGGGATAGCCCAGAGATGTTGCTGCCAAGCTTCGCGATCGTAGTTCTCTCCCCGCAAAGAAGTAAAGAGAATCTCCTGGCCATCGGGACTAATATCAGCAATACTGCCTACCCGATAAGGATGTTGGGTAAGCTGTTGCGGCTTGGAGCCTTCGCCTACCTCCATAACACAAAGCTGGGGACGTCTCTCGCTGAAATAACCTACTCCATCAAGCTTATAGAACAGTTCATCGATAACCTTCACATCTCGGTTGTACTTGATATATGGATCACTGTCGTCATCTTTTTGCTCTTCAGGTTCAATACCGGTTGGCGTAATATTGGCTAACAGAGCTAACATTTGACTGTCTGGGAACCACTTAAACTGAGAAACGCCGCCTTTGATGCGGGTTAGTTGACGCGCCTCTCCCCCGTCTAGCGGTAACAGCCAAACCTGCGAGCTGCCGCTACGACGTGAAAGAAAAGCTAAAGTCTTACCGTCTGGGCTAAACTCAGGGCGAGAATCGGAATTGCTACCTGTTAAGCGGGTCGGTTCCTGGCCAGGCACTACCTGATAAATGGTTGACTCATACTTGTTATCGTCTTGATTCACCCAAGTGGTGCTGTAGACGATGCGGTNNGAATCGGAATCGCTACCCGTCAAGCGTATCGGCTCCTGTCCAGGCACCACCTGATAAATGGTTGATTCATATTTGTTATCCTTTTGATTCACCCAGGTGGTGCTGTAGACGATGCGGTCGCCGGCGGGGCTAATCTGCGGCTCCCCCGGCAGCTTAAATGCAAGTAAGTCTTTCTCGTTAACTACGCGCTTTGCGGACACTACAATCGCCTCCCTGAAATAGATCTACGCTATGCTTATTTCGCTACCATAGTGCTTGTTCCTTCACCAGCTGCGGAGCCGATCAGGACGGTCACTTGGCACGTGCATAGCCAACCGTGCGTTATGTAACCGTTGGTTGAGCAAAACAAGGGCCTGCTCTTAGTCGCCAAATGGCACTAAGCGCAGGCCTTAGCGTTTAATTAGAGAGTCTTCAGACTTATGACACCCGTAGTTACAGGGCTTGAAAAGCATCCTTGGGCGCACCGCAGAGTGGGCAACACCAGCTGTCGGGCAGATCGGCGAAAAGGGTGCCGGGAGCAATATTATTGGCCGGATCACCTTGGGCGGGATCATAGATATAGCCACAAATTGCGCACTGGTATTGCGGGAACTCAGAAGCCTTTGGAGCCGGAGCAGCCTGATAGGTCGGCGCCGTTTTCGGGGCCCGCCCTTTCTTGACTTGGTGATAATAGGCATAGGTCATTGGGGGCTCATTGGTAAGATTCTCGCTAGCGACAATTCGGCCTAGGAAAACAGTATGTGTGCCGGCATCTAGGCTATCTACTACTTCAGCTTCTAAGAAACCAATCGTGTGGTCAAGTACAATTGGAGCGCCAGTTGCACCGATACGATAAGAAGTACTAGCCAACTTATCAATGTCGCGCCCCGTTTTGAAACCGAACTTCTGAATTAGTTCCATAGGAGTACTTTCAGCCAGGATGGAAACAGCGAATTTGCCACTGCTAACAATCAGGTCATGTGTGAAATTCTGTTTGTTGGTACTGACAGCAATTGTGGGTGGCTCGTTGCTGATCTGAAAAACCGTATTGGCAATATGCCCGTTTAGCCTGTCATCCGCTGCTGCGCTAACAACATAGAGCCCATAGCTGACCTTATATAATGTGGTTAAATCCATGTACCTTCCCCCTTATGCTTGGTTATTCATGATGGCTACCAATTAATTCATCAAGCATATTCTACCCTATACTCTATCCCAAGCGAAGTCCTGGATAGGCGAAAGCTCCCCGCCTCTGGCCTGTGATATGATTACTTATGATAAATACAGCGTTTTAAGAGGGAGGCAAAGGACATGAAGACAAGGGTAAAGGATGCGGTACAGGCTTGGGAAGAGCAAGTGGTGGCCCTCGCCAGTGAGCTAGTGCAGATTGAGAGCTTGACGGGGCGAGAGGAAAATGTAATTAGACGCATTGCTGCGGAGATGAGGCAGCTGGGGTATGACCACGTCGTTATTGATAAGATTGGCAATGTAATTGGTACTATCGGCAATGGACCCACGAAGATCTTGTTCGATTCTCATGTTGACCACGTGGATGTCAATGACCCGGATGAATGGGAGTTACCGCCTTATAGTGGCGCACTTCAGGATGGCAAGCTTCATGGCCGCGGCGCATCGGACATGAAGGCTTCTGCGGCTGCATCGGTCTACGCAGGGGCGGTTATTAAACAACTTGGCCTTGATGCAGGTAAGACTATCTATGTCTGCTGCTCAGTCATGGAAGAGGATTACGATGGTGAGGGGCTATACCGCGCTATCATTGATAACTCACTCGACCCCGATTATGTAGTAATCTGTGAACCAAGTTATTTGAGGATTTCTTTGGGCCACATGGGGCGCGCTGTCTACAAAATCAATGTGCCTGGTGTATCATCCCATGGCTCTGCTCCGGAAAAAGGTATCAACGCGATTTATAAAGCTAATAAGATTATCGCCCGAGTAGAAAAGCTAGGGGAAGAATACATGCAGCTGCCCGCTGGCGAGCGTCCATCCCTTGCCCTGACCAAAATCGAAAGTACAGCCGTTTCTATTAACGCTATCCCTGCGAGTTGCACACTGTATTTGGACCGCCGTCTTACCCAGGCAGAAACTGAGACATCTATCGCTCAGGAGCTCGATACCTTGGTCGCTGGCACCGACGCAACCTGGGAGGTTTACGATGCCATTGGCACCAGTTGGACTGGTGAGAGTATCACCCTACGCTCATTCTTACCTGCCTGGGAGATTGGACTCGAACATCAATTGACCAAAGGCTGCATCAAAGCTTACCAAGCGCTGCTAGGTGAAAAGCCTGAGATGTACAAATGGACTTTCTCCACCAATGGAGTCGCATCTGCTGGCAGACTGGGCATCCCCACCATCGGCTTTGGCGCAGGTATAGAAGCAATGGCACACAAGACCAATGAGTACTGCCCAGTTAGCGATATCATCATAGCCTGCGAGTTCTATAGCCTTTTACCAGCGTATCTATAGGAAATACAGCAGGGAATGGTAAATTCTTGCAGGCACTAGCTCCGTCCCCCTGTCCCGGGAGCCGACGGGCTCCGCAGATCATGATGGGATTGCTTGAGCCACGGATGAACTACTGGATAGCCCTGTTGTAGCGACCAAGTGAGAAACACCACACAGGCACTATCGAGCGAATCGTGCAGTGCAGCTTGCATGGTAGCGCGGAAAGGGGCATGCGCCGCTTCCCAGGCCAACTTATCGGCTACAAAAATAATCTTGTCGAGGACTGTTGCCGATGGCCTAAGAGTAGTGTGGCATGTTATTGCGTCTAGCACAGTCTGCTTGCCCTAAGGCCTGCATTGCAGCAACTACATCATCCTAGCTTACCT
>DIPA01000118.1:11796-13815 GCA_002427055.1 Firmicutes bacterium UBA5500
CTGGCACACCTCTGTCTACCAGCTCACAATAGCAGCGAATCACCGCAACAAAAAGCGACGCACCAATAGAAGACCAGATCAGTATTGCTATTAGATAGCCCAAGTAGTACTGAGCAAGCCAATTGAGCAGCGGACTGACAATGCCACTGGTTGAGAGGATAGCGATGAGCAATAGGGTTACTTCGCCCAGATATGCGCGCATGATCGTATGCCCACGAGTGAAACCCTCGCGCAAGTCTAGGTCTTCATAGACGACGGCAATTTCCCAGAAGAACAGGTAAATAATAGCTACGAATGCCGCCACTAAGGCTACTATGGGATGAATAGCAGCCAAAACAACTAGGGAGATGGTCCCCGCAAAGAGCAATAAGAGCCCTATGAGTAACACGCGCTTGAAAAAATGCTGGCAATCAGCCCAAAAGGTGGGCATGTCAACTGGCTCTCCCCTCAGAGCCCGCATCCCCCCGGCCAAATAGCCTGCACTTAGGAAGATTTTGAACAGCATTACGGCCAAAAGAAGCACAAATATCCCTAATGAATCGGACGCAAGTCTTGCCTGTTGTGGAGAAATCATGTCACCTATTTCAGGTATGGACGCTGGAATGGTAGCCCTAAACTGTAACCCTGGCCCAGATAAGGGCCACTCCCCCATAAGTAGCATGTTCAGCAAAAGCCTACCTAGCGACAGCACAACCGGCAACAACCACAGCCAGCGCTGCTTATGCACCACATCAAAACACGCTTTTATCCTTGACATGTCATACCTCCTCAAACTACATTTGTCTTTCAGTCCGCTGGTAGCAACGAGTCCACAAACTCAAACTGAAGCAGAAAAATGTCACCGTATTGCAGAGCCTCTGCTTCTATTACACCAGTTTTGTCAAAAACAGAATCTAGATTGCTGGGCGGCCAAGGTCGATTTTGGTTTGAAAAGCCCACAACAGCTAGCGTAAGAGGTTTGTTCTTTTTAAAACGTAGCCTTCTATGCCCAATAAAGACTGGGTACGGATAATCATCATCCGGAGTGAGAAGATACGAAGTATGGACAAAGCTATGGGGGCAACCAGCACCAAACCAATAAGTATTTGGTTTATCATCGGAGCCAAAAGCTAGATAAATATTAGCGAGAGAATCTCTACTCAATAACATACCTGCATTACCACTACACAAATTGATCCGCTCCACAAATTCCTCGTCTTTGTAATATTCTATGTACTGCCTATACTCAAGTTTCTGCAAAAGGCTTCTGCCAATCTGATATTTCAGCACATGCGGTTCAGGGCTGTCATCCATGAATCTTATTACACTGGCATCTATCTCATCCTGAGGTTTCTGTACGAACAGCGGGCGCCGCAGGAGATAAATGCCATATAAGCAATTCAGTAGCAATAATACCAAGGCTATGGCAGCCAGCATCAGGTTAAACTTGCGCATCCAACCACCTCCTTGTGCATTCTATTCTGAACTCGCTAGACAATTACCTGCTTAGCAGCGAAAAGAAAAAACAGCCGCCTAAGCCGACGGCTGTTATGGCAAATTTTTGCAGGCTAAAACTCCGTCCCTCTGTCCCGGGCGTAGCGTTCGGCTTCGCTGTAGATGCAGCCGCAGTACTGTTGCCGGTAGAGGCCCATTTCTTTAGAAAGCTCCACGCTGCGCTTAAAGCCCGGGCGGAAATCCATATACAGAAAGGGTATGCCGTAGGCGGCGGCGATGGCCTCGCCGGTTTGCTTCAATACGTCATGTTTTTGATAAGGGCTGATCAAGAGGGTGGTTGTAAAGGCATCGAACTTGCCGTGCTTGGCAATGCGTGCCGTTTGCTCAAGGCGCATTTGGTAGCATAAGGGGCAACGCACTTGCTCTCGCCAAGCAGCACGGCGCAGCCACTCTTGGTAGTCATAATCACCCGGCTCGAGAATAGGAAGCTCGACTGCCTCCGCCAGCTGTTTGAAAGACTCCCAGCGGCGCCTATACTCCTGTGAGGGATGAATGTTGGGATTATAAAAGTAGCCATAGACTTCA
>DIPA01000118.1:13907-18794 GCA_002427055.1 Firmicutes bacterium UBA5500
CTTCGCGCAAGGCTTCTACAGAATAAGATGCACAAGGGCCGCAGCAGGCGTGCATTAAGACCTTCATTTATTCGCTCCTCTCCGCCAGCAGTTTCATTTTGCTGGCGATATGTTGTTCTACTCGTTTAATATAAACACGCACATCACGCGCATTAGTTTGGCTTACCAAGGTCCCATCATTGTTGATGAATTTGCTGACAGCCCCTCCACCTAGCCCCAGTATATGCTGGCGTTCAGAAATCATCAGCGTATTGTAACGGCAAGCATGTCCCGGCAATGTCCAGCCTACATTCTCTTGCCCACCGAGGATATTACGCTGCCTATATAAATAGTAAGGATCATAACCGGCTTGCCGCAAGGATTCACTGGTGGCTTCCACCATGTGGGTAGCCAGTTCAGCCGACGGCAACATCTCCTGCCAATCGTTCTGCTCGCCGGTAAAACGGGAGGCGCGCTTGGGCGAAAACATGTGCAAGGTAATATTCTCTGGTCGGAGGTTCTGTACCCACTCTACACTCGCCTGCATTTCGGCCAACCCTTCACCCGGCAGACCTAAGATAAGATCCATATTCAGGGTACTAAACTGATCTCGAGAACGGGCTACGGCTGCTTCGATGTCTTGGTAACTATGATGCCGCCCAATTAACTCCAGCGTCTTTTGCTGCCTGGTCTGCGGGTTGATGCTAATTCGCTCTACCCCAGCCTTGGTTAGCACAGCCAAGTGCTCTTCCGTCAGTGTTTCGGGGCGTCCGGCCTCTACTGTAAACTCACGCCAAGGCCGTGGCAATTCGCGTTGCAAAGCCCGTAGGATACAAGCCAAATCGCTCGCTGCCAATGCTGTTGGAGTGCCACCCCCTACATAAACGGTATCGACGGAAAACTCGTATTGCTGTAGATAGCCACCCACCACAGCTATTTCATGCAACAAGGCACTTACAAAGCGTTGCCGTTCTTGCCCCAATTCACGCAAAGAATGCGAAGGGAAGGAACAGTAAAGGCAACGCGAGGGGCAAAAAGGAATACCCACATAGATGCTAACCGCCCGTGGCGGTAAGCTAGTCAATAGCGGATACTCATGTTCCGCCACTTGCCGCAACAAGGCCAACTTGGTAGTTGAAACCCCGTAGGTATCTTGCATCTTGCCCAAAGCCTCTGTCAAACTGAGGCCGGCATCTAGCCAACGATAGAGTGGTTTATTGGGACGTATGCCCTGCATTCTCCCCCACGGTGCCCGCATGGCATCCACCTCCTCCAAGCACTTTCTATGCACAGGTTACCACAAAGCATCGAGAAGAGAAAAGGGCTCTACCCAAGATAGCGGCCTAGGGGGTTACGTTAACCACGTAACACCGATATAATAGTAGCGACATTCAATAAAGGAGGGGCCCCCTTGACACAACGCAAAGCAGTAGCTGCCGCTCCTGCTAGAAAAAAACAGATACCTATCGGTGTGCTACTGCTACTCCCATCATTAATTTGGTCTACCGTCTTCCCTTTTTCCAAACTTGTGTTGGAAGTAATTCCACCAACCTTGCTAGCCGCCCTGCGTTTTGCCATTGGGGCATGTTTTCTTACCGTCTACGCTGTATATATTGCTGGCTGGCGAGAATTCATAGCCGCCTGGAAACGCAGCTGGCCTTGGTTCACAGCCTTAGGGGCCATCGGCATCTTCCTCAACAATTTGCTACAAAATATGGGGCTCAGCTTAAGCACAGCCAGTAGCACTAGCCTCTTGGGTTCAGTTGACCCAGTTTTTGCGGTTATTCTTTCGGCTATTTTTCTAGGCGAGACACTCAACTGCCTGAAACTGATAGGCCTCATTACCACCTTCATCGGTATTTTTGTGGTGACGACTGACGGAACCTGGGTGCTCGACTGGGGCAGCAGTGGCCTAGGCAACCTTTTAGTCATCGCTGCTGCCTTTTGCTACAGCGTTTACACTGTATTATCTAAAAGGGTCTTGCGACACGAAGATCCACCCGTCGTGGTGGCTTGGGCAACTAATATCGGTGCTGTTCTGCTGGTAGCCATGGCCCTGATCACTAAACCTGCGCTGGATTGGTCAGCTTTGAACACACCGATTATACTAAACACTCTTTATCTAAGCATTGTACCTACATCGGTTTCGGTGGTAGCTTATGCCTATTTGCTACAGCGAGTGCAGGCCTCTTTAGCTGCGATAAGCCTGTTTCTTATTCCAGTCTTCTCTCTTATTTGGTCAGTACTACTACTGCATGAGGAACTAGGCTGGCCTGTATTTGCCGGCGGGGCATTAATTGTTCTAGGAGTAGCCTTATCCGTAATAGGTGGGCGACGGCAGAAGATCTCTTAGAGAATGGGCGGTTGTCATTGCTCAATAAACACGAATGGAGGAACAGACATGGGGCTAGTTGAAGCGCGAGCCAAGCGAACCAAATGGTTCCTTGCCGACAGGTTTGGCATGTTCATTCACTGGGGCCTCTACGCCATCCCGGCGCGAGGCGAATGGGTGCGTAAGGCAGAAAACTTATCTAATGAAGATTACCAACCCTATTTCGAGGAGTTCAATCCGACTGCTTATGACCCTAAGGCATGGGCAGCTGCTGCTAAGGCTGCCGGTATGCGTTACGCCGTACTGACTGCCAAGCATCACGATGGTTTTTGCCTCTTCGATAGCCAGCTAACAGACTATAAGGCAACCAACACGCCTGCCGGACGCGACTTGCTGCGTGAATACGTTGACGCCTTTCGCGCTGCCGGGCTTAAGGTGGGATTGTATTACTCACTGATCGACTGGCATCACCCCGATTTCCCCCATTATGGAGACAAGCATCATCCCCTGCGCAACGACGAATCACTCAAGGACAAGCCTCATGACTTTGAACGTTACCTCGACTACATGCACGGGCAAGTGCGTGAACTATGCACCAACTACGGTCAAATCGACATTCTCTGGTTCGACTTTTCCTATGACGATATGATGGGTGAAAAATGGCGGGCCAGCGAACTGATACAGATGGTGAGGCAATTGCAGCCTAATGTGATCATTGATAACCGGCTAGAAGCAAGCGGTGAGAACGCCGGCAGCATTCGCACCCGTAACCCTAAACCCTACGCTGGCGATTTTGCCTCGCCGGAGCAGATTATCCCACCCGAAGGCATATTAGATGAAGAAGGCAATGCTATCCCCTGGGAAGCTTGTATCACGATGAACAACAACTGGGGCTACTGCGCTAGCGACAAAAACTACAAATCGTCCAAGCAAATCATCCGTAAATTAGTCGAGTGCGTCAGCAAGAACGGCAATATGATACTAAACGTGGGCCCCGATGCGAAAGGCCGAATTCCGGCAGAGTCACTGCAGATTCTTAAAGACATAGGCGCCTGGATGCAGCAGAATAGCGACAGTATTTACAGCTGTGGCCGGGCTGAACTACCTAAGCCGGAATGGGGCTACTACACGCAAAAAGACAATAAGCTCTACGCCCACGTCTTTGAGCCGCCGATCGGCCCCTTAGGCTTGGCGGGGCTTGGTGATCGGGTCAAGAAAGTGCGCCTGCTGGCTGATGGCTCAGAGTTAAAAATCAGTCAGCCTTGGAATACCTTCGACTTTACCGACCATATCTTTGTGAACTTCGGCGAGCCAGAGCACTTGACACATCCCCTGCCTAACGATGTCGATACGGTACTCATGCTAGAGCTGGAATAAGTGAAGAGGGCGACTTGCCCTCTCTCTGTAACACCCCTGAGAACGGCACCATGGTGCCGTGGGATTGTTTACTCTCCGTCTATACTAATACACTAACCTTCACTTTTTAAACCCCATCATCTAACTCACTTTATGGGACTAACGCTGTTGTCATTAGGGTCAATTCGAAATATATGAGAGCTTTGAGCGTGTGTGAAATAAACCCCTTGCTCTTTGGAAATCAACTTCATGCTTCCCCAAGTATCATCTATTGGCTGGGTTTCCCTGCTAGCAACATTGTAGACCCAAATTGTGTTACCCTCTTGCTCACTAATATAGTAAATATTATCACCATAAAGCACGAACTCGTGCTCGGGCAAGAGCCTTTCTAGGTTGGAGCCATCGAAGTTAATTCTGTATAACCCCGGTTCAAGTTTGTTGTCAAAACCATTAGCAGTAAAATAGATGCACTCCTTTGCTACTTTAAGCCCCGAACATTGCGCAGAAACTAAAACAGTTGACTCTCTACCGTCTGATACACATAGATGAGTGCTATATCGCTCAAGAAAATAAACATGTTCTTCCGATACATCAAAACTATACGCTAGAATATTGGGCAGAATGCTCTCTTCTTTTCCCCTGTAATTTACTCTCCCGATTGCTCCATTATGGGCCAAGAAAAACAACCAGTTTGTAGTACCCTTGATATCCATGATCATAGGGGTACTAGCAACACGAAAACTTATGAAAGGGAACTTTTTATTAACTCTATGCACCCGTAAGCTATCACGCTTATTAGCGAAAAAATGCCAATTACCCTGGTTCCAACTATACGCCCAGAATTCGGTACTTCTGCCAAATTTAATATAAGGCGGCAGAAGCCAATATGCGGTTATTGCTATCATTATAATGAGAATAAGAGCAAGCGTTCGTTTTTTCAAAGGAACCACCTCTTTAACTAGGGCGACGAGATTTCATCGCCCCTAGTTTCGCTAGTTACTATGGAAGCGATATAGTCAAGCCGGGAGTTCCTCTTGTCCAATCCCGAACCATTCCGCTATAATTGGCGGATATCCCTCCCCATGCCACGGAAACGCTGTTAATACCACCCAAGCCCCAGTTATGAAGATAGTCTGACTTTATTTCGTTTGAACTGCGTGAGCCAGGCTGAATCCATGCAAGTATGTCTACTACTATGACCGCTGGGTTAAGCCAGTCAT
>DIPA01000118.1:18894-31902 GCA_002427055.1 Firmicutes bacterium UBA5500
ATAACCTTCCTTCACATAAAATGCAAAAGAATCTCCTGGGACTCATTGTTGACCTTGGAATGATGTGACTCCTGTCTCTATAGCAATTCGTTCGTTGTCATAAAGTACACGTCCGATGACATCCATATACGCATCGTATGCCTTAAGGTCATATTTTTTAATTCGCCATCCGTCATCATATCTCAATATGGTAGCAACCAAATCCTGTGGCTGCCAATTTCCATCAGGGTTTCCGAGAAACATCCCGGCTTCCCAGCGATACCGGCACGTGTAGCATATCTGCCCTGGGGAATCCATTGAAGCCCATGCACTCTGAGTATACTCTAGATGCGTATTGACACTTGCGGGCTGAATTTCATCAACGCTCTCTTCTACCCCAACATTCACCCACCCAATAGAATCAAAGTACTCGGCTATCGTTTTGTCCCATTCATCATATAACTCCTGTTCCTTCCGCTTAAACTCCGATGTTAAAACTTCTTGCCGGTCTGAGGCGGTCTGCAAAACGACTTCTCTCGCTTTGTATGTTAAATCCGCAATCTCGTTCCTATGTTTATTGGAGATTGCTTGGATAGCAGCTTCGACCTCCCTTTCGGTTATAGCAGAAGCTGCCATTACAGGGGTTGCTAATAATGAGACAAGAAGTATCATTGATGTCAGTAGAGCGCACATACGGGTTCTAAAACGACTCATTGGCTACTACTTCCATCTATTTTTTATTGAAAGGCAACGACTTCCTATTCCTATTAGTTCTACATATTAATGGATTATCCTTCCTAGTTATCCAATTCCCCATTAAGACAATCAATAGTTTATATTAGCTAGTGCACAAATTGCATTCCTCACTGTACCTAATATTGTTCGTATTCGGGGGTGCGGATGTTTTTTTGGACTTCCTTACGCTGCAATACCAAGACTATTTCTATAGGCTGCCGGGCTCATTGACCCAAGTGATAGTTTAATGCGTTCCTCATTGTACCATCTAAGATAGGCATCAAGCTCGTCAATAAACTCATCCAGCGAAACGTCTTTCCATGAACGGTTATAGAACAGCTCATTCTTCACCCTGCCGAAGAAGCCCTCACAGGCTGCATTATCTGGTGAACAACCTTTCTTGGACATGGATCCTATCAGTCCGGCGCCCTCCATTAGCGAGATCCAGCCAGGCCAACGATAATGGCCGCCTCTATCTGTATGTACAATTGGTTGTTCTCCTTCGGTCAGGAGCCCGATGGCCTTTTGCGGCATAGTATTAACCAATTCAGCATCTGGGCTAGTACCGATTGTCCAGCTTACTACTAAGCCATCAAAGCTGTCGATAATTGGCGATAGATAAACCTTACCGGCGGGTATACGAAACTCGGTAAGATCCGTTAACCATTTAAGGTTAGGTTTAGCTGCATGGAAATCTCGGGAAACCAAGTTCTCAGGACTAATCTCACCTTGGTATGAGCTGTACTTGCGTTTTTTCTTGTATGGGACAATAAGCTGCTCCTCGCCCATAATGCGCCTGATAATTTTTTCTGAGACTGCTATCCCGGCGTTTCTGATTGCAGCATGCACCCGCCTATAGCCATAACGCTCCTTATTCTTGGCGAAGATTTCTTTGACCTCAGTTCGCAGTTGATTATATTCGTCCGGCATGCACTGGGCTTTTCTCTGGTAAAAATAGCTACTCTTTGGCATCTTCATCATTGCAAGCAAGTCATTCAATGGGTACTTGGTTCGCAGGGCATCGATCAAACTAGCTTTTTCCTTGTTTGCCAGTTCCTGAGGATCGATGCCCGGGTCTTTTTTTACTATTTCTGCCGCCTTATTAAGTATGTCTAGTTCCATCTGTTGCCGATATATCTGTCGCTTCAATCGCTCAAGCTCTGCCAACAGCGCTTCCCTATCATCGGGAAGCGATTTAAAGAATTCATTCATGCACTCCACGTCCTTTTCGCTAAACAGCTGGTGCCGCCACTTATATAGGCTAGTTCTACTGACACCTGACTGTTCGGCAACGGAGGCCGCAGATCCTTCCCTAGTGCATAATTCGAGCACCGCATTCTTTTGCTGTTCTTGAGCGAACAACCGTATACAGGTGCCATCTTTTATGGAAGATTTGCGTTTACCAGGCGCTAGCTCATCAATCCATGCCCGCAAAACCGGGCGTGAAGGATACCCTATAGCCTTTATAGTGCGAGTGATGCTACGCCCATGGTCTAGGTAGTAATCTACAGCTGCTCGCATCTGTTCAGGGCTGTATTCGGGCCTTTTAGTATAATGTCCGTGTAATTCCCCAGTTTTTCGATACTCCCTATACCATTGTGCCAGCATATTACGACTCGGATATCCCAGCTCCCGGATAGTATCTGCCAAACTTAAGTCATACTTAATGTAAAGCTCTATTGCTTTTATCCGATCCTCATAAGAATACATTGGACTACCTCCCGACCAATTAAGTCCAGGTTTTCGTCCGCACCCCCTCTGGCTCAGTTTCTAATTGACATTCACATACTTAAACATGCGAACTGGATCTAGGGCCCATCGGCCATTATCTGGACAATACTTTGAAGCCAACTCATCATAGACAAAAGAGAAGTCTAGGTTCTCTTTGATCTGCCGCAGCAAGTTGTTTTTGGGGATGATAAGTTGGTATATACCTAAGTATTGGCTTACTGGAAGCGTTAGCTGGGGCTTAAGCACTAGATCCACCCATTTCTGCATTAATATACCTTAATTATACCAAAAAAGACGCAATTCCCACGAGAATTTGTAGGAATTGCGTCTTTGCTCATTCAGCGAATGAGTTTTTCAGTGGCCTCGGATCTTCGGGGGGGGGTTGACAAGGTAGAGGGAGCAAAAAAGTTAAATACCGAGTCAGATTTCGCCGTGTCTAAGACTCGTCATCGGTTCGCATATTCCTTTGTGAAGCCGTGTCTTCGCGCCCCATCTCTTCTATTAGAAAAACCCCATCTTTCTCACAATAGTAAGTAACGATGCCTTGCCCCCAAGCCGCCAATTTAATGCCCTTCATGAAATGGCTAAGAACTGGTCCCTTATCCTTTTCTTCTGGCAACCACTTTAGGCTATATCTATCGCCATAGATTATGCCTTTTTGCATTACATTGTGGCAGTATGGACATTCCATATGCTGTAGCTCCTTAATTCACTGTTCTATAAGATACGCTCTTCACCCATACCCTAGTAAATTCGCTGGTGTATTCGTCCAAATCAACTGTCTCTCCATCCCAAAAATCTACAGAATAAAAGGATCCATAAGGCGAATCATTCACTAGCCATACTATGTTATGGTTTTGATCTGTCCAGTACCTTATTTCTGCGGCAAGCCCAGCGTGCCAAGCCTCAACAAAAAAACCAAATACCGAAACTGCAGGGCCAATATGCGGGATAAAACCGGCTAACAGCCACAGAAATGAATTTAAGTCATTAGAATCAAACGTACGCGCAAGCTCACGGCCTGATTTGGTTGTCAAATAAAAATAGGTGTCCTCTTGGCCGTATCTTGGTGCTGATATGCCTTTAACTACAATAGCCTCGTTAGCTCCCGGTGGAAGAAAAGTAACGTGCTCTTGTGGGAAAGCCATATCTCCAGTCTTATGTCCCTGATTATCAGTGTAACTCTTGTCGTTCTTTGCAGTGCTGTTGGATTTCTTAATTTCGTTGATTCTGCTGGTTCTTATTTGTCCGGTTGTCTCAATTATATCTCTTTTCTAATGGGTTGGCCTTCATAATAAGCAACTATCTCGTCGTCACTAGCTTCATAGAATAATTCTGTCAAGTGTCTGTTGCCATAGTCTTTGCAGTTAGTGCTTGCATAAACTGGTGCAAAAGTGGTCATTAGGAATGTAAGAAGTAGCAAAAACGAAATTCTCTTTCTCATCTTCAATGGACCCCTTCCCTTCATGGTAATTTAGAACACCTGCAACGCAGTAAACCTATCCTTAATCATACTAGTGTATTATCTGCAAACAAACAGAGTGTACTGATTTCACTGTATAATACCTAGTACGATCTGTCAATTCATATGTGTAAATCGTCCGTGTCAAGTTTCGGTAGGTGAGCCATCCTACCATCTATTTCCCTTAGTATGTTTGTAATTGACGTTTTCCCAAAAAGACGGGGTGCTATCGTTCCATTCGCCCTTGACACTCTGTGCTTTTGCTTAGTTGCGAGGGGCGAATGGCGGGGAGAGCAACAAAGCACCTTTTCGCCTCTTCGCGCAACCGATTGTAGCACAGGTGTCAAGGGACTTCAGGAGCTAGTCGAGTGTGTCAGCAAGAACGGCAATATGATCTTGAACGTGGGCCCCGATGCGAAAGGCCAATTTCCCGCAGAATCACTGCAGATTCTTCAAGACATAGGCGCTTGGATGCAGCAGAACAGCTCTAGCGTTTATGGCTGCGGCCGGGCTGAGTTACCCAAGCCTGAATGGGGCTACTACACCCAAAAAGGCAATAAGCTCTTCGCCCACGTCTTTGAACTTCCAATCGGCCCCTTAGGCTTAGCAGGGCTCCGCGATCGGGTTAAGAGGGTGGCCTACTGGCTGATGGCTCAGAGTTAAAAATCAGTCAGCCTTGGAATACCTTTGACTTTACCGACCATATCTTCGTCAACTTTGGCGAGCCAGAGCACTTGACACATCCCCTGCCCGATGAGGTGGACACGGTGCTTATGTTGGAGCTTAAATAAAGCCTATGACGGAAGGGCATCTAACTTGTCGTGTCCGCATAAAGAAGCATCGTTCTTACCGCGGTGAGGTTGGCAGAGTTGCTCCGAACGTGATTCAGCGGGATTTCAACGCAGACAAACCATACCAGAAGCTAGCAGCAGACATTGCAGAGCTCTCGTTGTTTGGGACGAAGCTCTCCCTTTCTCCCCTCATGGATATGTCTAAAGGCGAGATTTTTACCTACCTAATCTATGAGCGACCAGCATTATCACAGGTGACCTACATGCTACAGAAGGCCTTTGAAGTGGTTCCAGACTAATTCACTCCGATTCTGCATTCAGACCAGGGGTGGCAATACCAACACTATGATCACCAACAAATGCTCCAAGACCGCGGTTGGGTCCAGAGCATGTCCCGGAAGGGTAGTTGCCTAGACAACAGCATAATGGAGAGCTTCTAGAACAGCACCCGCATACAGCGGCATACTGGAGCGGGCGCTGTTTTTGGTTGTCTGCTCAGAAGTAGCGGTACTATGGTGGCCTTTCCTTGCTTAGTGCGTCTGTAATCGGATCTACCGCACGAAGGGAGCTTCCGCGGTTAGCAATGCATTGCATCACTTATTCTCTATTCTAAAGGTATATTTTGAAATTTGCATCAAATGTTAAAAGGGACAATTGGGCAAGTGGCGAATAGGTAACACTAGAACATAACCACGCTGACTAGAAAATGTAAAAATAGGAGGAGGGATCTATGGGTAGTATGCTTAAGGTGAACCAAGAGACTAACAGCAGGTCTTTAGCGTATCGTTTGCTTGTATTGCTTGCTATCCTACTAATCCTGTTTGGCCCTAGAAATGCTAGCACTGAGGGCGAGCGGGGAGCGGAGACCGCCGTTGTAGAGATTGAGTTCAAGGATGACAAGCCTATGCACCATTCAGGGGCTTGTCGGGTGAGTAGTTTCTGTTACGACGAGGGTAGTGGGGCTTTTTTCGTTGCAGACAGCTTCGGTGGCTGCATTGTCAAAATTGCTGCGGATGGTTCTCGGACAGATATTTCACTTCCTGCACTCATGAGCATAGGCAGTATTGAGTACAGTGATGGGGCACTCTACATACTTGACAACATGCAAGATCTGAGTGACCCTGCGAAACTTCATATTATGTCCTTGGCAGGTGACGTCTTAGCAACGCATGAAATTCTGCTCTTTGAGGACATGCCTCCCTCAACCACGGGAGAAAATACCTACCGTAAGCTGACAACGATCTATGCTGCAGAGGCAGGCCTAATTATTAGTGATGGGACGGAGTACCTGCTGCAAGCGGGTGATTTCTCCCACTATGGCCGAGTTGAGATTCAGCAGGAAGAGTTGAATTCGGTTCAGCCACGGCCAGTTGTGCTAAGTTACGCCGGTACTTATTACCAGGTGGAAGCATGCTTTGAGCTCATGCAGCCTTTAGCTCTTAAGACGCTGTCGGATAATAGGGTCTGTTTTTCTTACTGGGATGTAAAAGGTTTTGGGATGTATCGGAAGGTTGCTGCTATCGCGTCTCCTAGTGGAGAGTTGGCTGTGCACTATTTGCCACTAGGGGCGAGTTTCATCACAAACCCTATTAGATTTGGCTCTCAAGGGCAGTTATACGTGGCTTCACTTGAAGGTAGAAAACTAACGATTTCTCAAGTGCATCAGTTTAGTACCGCTGAGCGGGAGACCTTGATTCTACAGACCGAAGGCTATTGGGGTGAGAACATTGGGGACCCAATAGACACCGCGGGAAGCTTGGAAGAGGGTTTACAGCAGTCAACAACAACCCCGGTGTCCACGGTTGGGCAAGAGGTAATTATCCAGGACGATCTTGAAAGCAAGAATGAGGCATACCGGTATTTTCATGTGGTATTAGTCCTTACAGCTGTGATTATGTTAGTTGGACAACGAATTAGGCGTTAAGGTTTTTCAAGCGTGATACGAGGGGGCGGTGATGAATTATCATCTGCCACCCAAAGGGTTTTCAGTTTGAGGTTAAGACAAGAATGCGCTTGAGAAGAGAACAGCACCCGTATCCAAAGAACTGGAGCGGGTGCTGCTTTTGATTCTCTGCTATGAAGTACGGTCGCAGGCAATATGTGCGCTGTTGCGGAAGTCTAGCTAGTTCGTCCAACATTTGGGGGCTGAACAACCTGAGGTGCCCTATTTGTCTTCGTTTCTATGCCTGAGGCGGTTGGGCCATATGCCAACTTGCTATATGAGTAGAGAACCCATCATACCACTGCAGTTGAATTAGCGTGAGAACATCACTCTCTCGCTATTGAACATTTTAGTAAGAATAAACGCCAGCGCCCCGCAATACACCAGATTGCTCACCACAGTAATTGCTACATGCAGCTGTACAACCTCAAACGAAAAGACCGCATTCATACACTGTACAGAGTTATAGACTGGGATGAGGTAAACAAGCGGCTGCTCTGCAGCGCCCCCAAACATACCGGTGACACCGGCAAGCATAACGACAATCATTAAGGGCGTCATATAGGTTTGCGCTTCTTTAATGCTCTCAGCAAAAGCCGACAATATTGACATCAGCGAGACAAATAACAAGACAGTACTAAGAACTACTATCCCGAGCAGCAGATAGTCACCCATCGTGTAGAAAAGGGGCAAGCCGTCTGAAGCGCCGCCTGTTAGCTGCGGCAAGGAGAGTATTGTGCCAATTGTGCTAGAGATGGCGCTCAATGTTCCTACAATTGTAATGGCAAAGATTTTTCCCAGTGCCAATTCGCTGCGTCGCAAGGGAGTAACCAGCAGGGTAGAAAGTGTACCACGTTCTTTTTCTCCGGCAATAGATTCGGGGGCAATTGCCATGCAGCCCGAGAAGAGCAAGATAGTAAGCAAAAGCGGCATTAACGAGGAAAACACTTGTCCGCTGCGATCTTTTTCGCTGGCTAGGTTGTAAACCTCGTCTCCGCCATTGACATCGAACTTGTTGGCAAGCGTTGCTTCGTAAGAATCAAGCATAGCGGCCACTTGCGCATAAACACGTTCTGAATCGGAGTCGGTGCTGTTATAGAACACGGCAATGTTAGGGGCGGTTGTTGTTTGGCTCTTAATGTCAAATGCATCCACCATGGTGTCAAAGTCGGCCGGAAAAACTATTAACAGTTCAAACTCCTTGGCGGCAATCAGGCTTTTTATGTCGGCTATCTCAGCCACATCGGTTGCATCTATGTCTATGTACGGGAGAGCTGCTGCCTCAAACATCTGCGATACCGAAGTAGGCATGTGAACCGCGGCGATTTGTAGCGGGGCAGCATCCGGGGCAAACATGCCGGCCAATGCATAGCCCATAAAGGAATACATCACATAAATCAGAATGCCGGGCAACAAAACCGCATTGATCAAAATGCGCTTGTCACCCAATAGGCGCTTCAGTTCCTTTTTCATGATGGTTAAAATATTACCCTTCATTCCACGCCACCAGCCACTTCTTCATAGATTGCAAAAAACCGATCTTCTAGGCTCAAGCCATTTTTTACCTTGTCAAGCGCATCGCAAGTCACAAGCTTGCCGTCGATAATGATAGCAACCCGGTCGCACGTTTTTTCGACCAGACTAAAGATATGGGTAGATATAATCACCGTTTTACCCTCTTGCTTTAACTCAAGCAGAAAGTCGGTAACGGTTTTTGCCGTGATTACGTCCAACCCGTTGGTCGGCTCATCAAAGATGATTACTTCCGGATCATGCACTAAGGCGATTGCTAAAGAGACTTTCTGCCTCATGCCGGTGGAGAGATCGGCGATCTTTACCTCCGCGAAGCGGCTAATGCCAAAGCGCGTAAACAGGCTATGCTTGCGCTTGGCCCGCACCTGCTCATCTACGTGATAGAGATCTGAGAAAAAGTCAAACAGATAATTGGGAGTGAAATAATCCTCCAGCTTCAATTCAGAGGTTAAGAAACCGATTTTGGTACGTACTTGCTCCGCTTCGCGGACAACACTTTTTCCATCTAAGAATGCATCACCGCTGTCCGGCTTGATCAAAGTGGAGAGTATGCGCAGCGTTGTTGTTTTTCCCGCTCCGTTTGGCCCCAGTAGCCCGAAAATCTCCCCATCATATGCAGAAAAAGACAGGTTATCTACAGCCACTTTCCGTTTCTCGTTGGTCTTTTCAAGCCGCTGTTGTTTCGCTGAAAGAGTAAAGGTTTTGCATAGGTTCTGAACCCGCAACAATTCCTTCATACACGTCCCTCCCCTTACTTCCTATCATCTACAAGAGCAATTCTCAATCTCTTGTGCCACTTGCTGCTATACCCTCCCCCGTTATATCGTTCACCGATATAAGAATATCGGAAACCGATATAGTTGTCAATAGGCTACATGAAAATTATCTTGACTTAACAATGGGGACGGTGGTACTGGCTGGTTTGGCAGCTTAACCAGCCATCGCCACCGGCCCCGTGAACGCACCCAAGTAGAGCATTCAATGCTTGTCTAGATACCTGCTTGTATAGGGGCAAATTTCAATACACTTGCCGCAGATTGAAGTTGGGATGCCAAACGCCCGGTTTGAACGCTCTTGTGCAGTCTCTTGGCAAGCAGCCACATCAACAAGCTCCTCGCGAGCAGTGCAAGCTGCCCATGGGTTGCCCACAATTGCTTTAGCAGGGCAAGCATCACGACAGATCTGGCAATCGCCACATCTGGATTCGCTTATGGGCTTCGCTGTCCTTAACGGTGCGTCGGTCAGAATTGACGTTAGTCGAACCATTGAGCCAAAGGGTGTTGTCACTAGGAGGGCGCTCTTACCAATCCAGCCCAGCCTGGCGCGCGTTGCCACCGTCTTGTGAGGCAGGAGCGATCCCTCAGGAGTTGCATGGGCTGCCACATAGGCTCGCGTCAGCGGTATGGCCCGATGCCCGAAAGACCGCAGACATTCCGCGCCTAAGGAGGCCAGCATGTCAAGTTTTTCATCAAGGTGCAGATAGTGGTCGTAATACGCTCTTGTAGGCAGATCGGGAATACCGCGGATAACCTCCTTAGGGAATTTGACCGCGATGGCGATGCCAATAGGTAGCCCCGCCCGCACGTCTGCCGGTAGTTCGGCCAGTGAACCAACCCCCACCAGATCAGCTCCGTGTAGCCAGAGCTCATCTGTTATGAATCCAGTCAAATCGGACATTTTCCCCGCCTCTTCTTAAACTTCCCTTCACTTAGAATCAAAGATCTCTCAGGTTGCTTCGCTTGTAGGACAAAAGGGTTACTCCGGCCCTAGTTGCGATCTCCGCAAATAATCCACGGTTCAGCCGGAGGCTAAAAAAGCTCATCCAGTAAGATGAAGTAGGCTATTTTCTCTTCATCGGCTTGCTCTAGGCCATATTCTTCTAGGAAAAGTCTGGCTAAATCGACTCCCCGTCGGTCACCTAAGTTATATCTGAGGCTGCGTACAGCCAACGCGATATCTGCGTAGCGATCAGCCACACCGGCCCGGCCCCAGTCAATGAAGCCACTTAACTGCCTATCCTGCAAGATGATATTGGGCAGACAATAATCGCCGTGGGTGAAAACAAGATCCTCATCTTTAGGACACTTATCCATCAGTTCCTGCAGTATATCCTCGGGGGCACGGCTGGTATTTTTGGGCTGAAAATCGTAGGGACTCACCAAACCAAGCTCTACCCGTCGCCCCGCCTCAGCCAGCATAGTGTCTAGATGCCGCGGAAACGGACAATCACCAATGTCCAAGGAGTGAATCTGACGCAGCCCTCTAGCTAGCTCACGCACCATACCTGGGGTGTTGTCCGTAGAAAGAAAATACTCGTTCTCCGCGCCAAGGCCCGGAATGGCGGAAATGAGGAGATACTGTATTTCAAATTGTTCTATGAAATATAGGACTCTTGGCACCGGCAGGCGGCCTTGTAGCCAGTCCAGAACTGCCTTTTCGCGCAAGAGATCCTCACCTGCAACTGGTTCAACTACCTTCAGGTAGGCATCGCCTACCTCAGGCAAGCCGCATACCTTGAATACGGCCGAGGTCGAACAACCGATAGTGTCTTTGGCAAACCGGGCGCCTGCCAGTAACCTGCTCAAGCTCGCCGGCAATGGAATTGGTGGTTTCATCTGTTCACTCCTCCTTGGGCTCAATATTGCTATCATTCTCCTAAAAGATCACATACCCTTTTTGGTGCAAGATTCTTTGCAGGTATCATCCAGTGAGCTAGAGGCTCGCAGGCAGCTACCGGCCAAGATTCACCACCTGTAAACCACTTTCATAAAGGAATTGTGCTGTGTTAGGAGAAAGGGATTGGTAGAATGGATTACCTTAGGAGGAGAGATTGGCGTGGCAGGAAAACATGACTTACGGCCATTGCGCCGCAGCAAGCTAAGGCTGGCTTTGGGGAAAAGGTATTATACCTTCAGGAGATACCTGCTTTGGTATTCAGGAAAATACAAGTTCGCACGCCGACAGCAAGCGGAGAGCCTTGCCTATTTGCACTTCGCCCATCAGACTCCCTTGCTACGCAAACTGAAAGACGTAGATATGCAGTATCAATATAACAAGATTATTAACCTGCGCTTGGCCACCGCACGGCTTGATGGAATCATGTTGCGCCCAGGCGAAACCTTAAGTTATTGGAAGGCCATCGGTAGGCCTACAGCCAAAAAGGGCTATGTTGCCGGCATGGTTCTATTCTTCGGCACTTTTGGTCCGGGCATCGGCGGTGGGCTGTGCCAGCTTTCCAATTTAATCTATTGGATGACACTACACACCCCACTAACAATAATTGAGCGCTACCGTCACTCTTTTGACGTCTTCCCCGATTCTAACCGAGTATTACCTTTTGGTAGCGGGGCTACCTGCGTCTATCCCTACCGGGATTTAATGATCCGCAATGACACCCATGATAACTTCCAGCTACGCGTTCAGGTTGGCCCTGAGTACTTAGAAGGCAGCTGGCTATGTGCTGCTGAACCGGCTTATCGCTATGAAGTAGTAGAGCGAAATCATTATATGAGCAGTGAGGCCTGGGGTGGCTTTAGTCGCCACAACGAGCTCTATCGCAAACGTTATGACATCAATGGGACCTTTCTCGACGAAACCTCTATTACGGAAAACCACGCTGTAATGATGTATGCGCCTTTTCTGGGTGAGCAGAATCATATGCCTTCTAACTGAATGCGTTCGCCAGAGGAGAAAAGCAGATGGTTCGCGCTGCAGATGCTGTAGATGGGCCGGATGAACAAGCCTAAGATACACATAAAACCGCCCTGATGCTTGCAAGGCATTGGGGCGGTTCTGGCGTCTGCTAGACGTAGCTCTCGATTAAGCAAAAGGCAGGGGTGGCACTTTGATCTGCTCAGGAATTAGCACCTCGTATTCGCGCCCTTTCAGCTGATGCTTCCATTCTGCATATGCTTCTTCCCGCAGAGCAGGGTCGGTAAGATAACGATAACCAGCCAGCCCTAAAACCTTAGCGGCGTAAAGCATGCCCTTGTGGCCGATGCTCATACCCGAACAGGAAGTGACAGCCCAACTATGGCCTGGGACACCAATAGCCCTACAAGCAGTGCTAAATTGCGCAGTAGGCACGACCCACGTCACGTCACCTACGTCGGTGGAGCCTTTGCCACCTTCAATCGTATCGCTGTAGGGCATAATCGTTGCGTGGATACTCGTTTGAGGAAGAATAGCACCTGCCGCTTCAAGAGAGTCTATACCACTTTTAACAGCTTCGGGAGCGAATTGAGACTGCATTTCAGCGGCAAACTTCAATTCTGCTTCCGTCCACTGGGGAGCGCCTATTTCCTCCATGACAGCATGGAGTTCTTTAGCTATAGCCCGGTTTGGGATGACATTAGCAGCACAGCCAACGAAGATTTCTTCAACGCGGGTTTGGGTCATGAGAGCTGCGCCTTTTGCGATATCTAAAACCCAGCTGCGCATCCTTTTCAGTTCGGCAATATCGGCAGCCCTAACATCAAAAAAGTTCTGGGCATAGTCGGGAACCACATTAGGTGCTCCACCACCGGCTGAAATGACGTAATGGACGCGGCTATCTTGGCGCATGTGTTCACGCATTCTCTCTATACCAGCGTTCATCAGTTCCACGCCGTCGAGGGCGCTGCGACCGTTCCAGGGGTCGCCGGACGCATGGGCGGTTTTGCCATGGAAGTCAAACTTAAGAACAAAGTCGGCCAGGCTAGATGCGTTCTTCACTGAGTTGCTGTCACCAGGATGCCATGTGAGCACAATGTCCACATCATCAAAAACTCCGTCACGCACCATCCAGGTTTTACCGAAGGAACTCTCCTCGGCAGGGCAGCCAAAGTAACGAACCA
>DIPA01000118.1:31952-35831 GCA_002427055.1 Firmicutes bacterium UBA5500
CCATCCAAGTTTTACCGAAGGAACTCTCCTCCGCGGGGCAGCCAAAGTAACGAACCTCGCCTACCAAACCCTCTGCTTGCATGTGAGCTTTCAGGGCAACAGCGCCAGCAATAGCAGCCACCCCCAGCAAATTATGCCCACAGCCATGCCCGGCACCGCCAGGCACAAGCGGATCCTGATAAGGCACCGGCTTATTAGAGACGGAAGGAAGAGCATCGAACTCACCTAGGAATCCGATAACGGGCTGACCTGTGCCCCAGGAGGCCACAAATGCCGTTTCCATACCCCCCACACCAGCTGCAATGTGGAACCCTTGTTTCTCCAAATAGCCCATTTGCGCTTTGGCCGATTTGTGCTCCACCAAGCCTAATTCGGCATGGGCCCAAATATCATCTGATAAGGTAATTAAGTCTGTTTCGTTCTTGTCTACCCAGTTTAAGATTGCTTTCTTCACGCTACTCTCCCCCTCTAGTCTGCTCTTACTAGCGATATTCTGCACGTTCTGCACAATTCCTCCCGGCAGGCGGGAACACGGACTATGTCATTAACTCCGTCCCCCTGACACCTCGTCTTTTCTCAGCCATCTTAAGCCAGCCCGCACGAAGAGAATGCTTAGGATGACAAGGCCGCCCAGAAGTAAGCGATTATCTGCCCCATGACCAGTTAGGATATAGAACACGACCCCTAGCAAGAGAGAAGTACCTGCAATTATTAACGCCAACCCCAGCAGCTTTGGATTACGATTTGCTGCTAGTAAAGGATGCGATTTTCCCACTTAATAGCCCGGGCTGTATTGGTGCTCTTGCCATTCCTCAAGTTTCTTCAGGTGATCGTCTTCTGTCATGTGTTTTCCCTCCTTGTGTTATGATGAATTGTAAGACTACTTTGATCATCATTCTTGCAACCTACGTGCCTCGTTATATGGCGCTTGTAGAAATACTTATGGCTCTTTAGAAAGGAGTATCATCATGGGATTCCGGGGGCAACCCCTAGTCTAAACGCTTTCATCCTTGCTATCGTTATGATATACTCATGATATCATACTGATACATAAAGGAGTGGTTACTGTGCAAGAGAAATGTCTGCAAGCAAAACCCGGTATGCCCATGTTGTTTCTTTCTATTTTGCTATACCCGTTAGGCATAGGCCTCATTGTGCTGGGGGCCATGCTAAGCGATGCCTATGGCGCTATAGGTGCTCTGCCTATAGTTGCAGGAGTTCTGCTGATAATAGGCGGCTCAATTCTCTTTTTTGGGCTTAAGGTAATACGGCCCCAAGAAGCCCTCGTGCTCACGCTCTTTGGAACGTATATTGGGACGCTGAAGCAGGCGGGTTTCTACTTTGTAAATCCTTTCTCTGCTGCGGTTAACCCAGCCGCTGGTACACGTCTTGGCCAAAGTGCCGATGTAGACAGCAGCTCCGGCTCGAAGCTGGTATCGTCTGGTGGCAATGTGGTCCAAACCAAAGAAGGTAACAAGATAATCTCCTTAAAAGTAATGACCTTAAATAACAGTAGGCAGAAAGTAAACGATGTTTTAGGCAACCCCGTTGAGATTGCCATCGCCGTCATGTGGCGAGTCAACGATACTGCCAAAGCGGTTTTCAATGTCGATAATTTTAAGGAATATCTCTCTTTACAGTGCGACAGCTCCGTAAGAAATATTGTCCGCATTTATCCCTACGATATCGCGCCGGGGATCGATACCACCGGAGATGGTGAACCTGACGAGGGCAGTCTGAGGGGTTCGAGCGCAGTTGTAGCTGAACGTATCCGTCAAGAGATCCAGGGTAAGGTAGAGGAAGCAGGCCTGGAAATATTGGAAGCCCGCATTACCTACCTGGCCTATGCCCCCGAAATTGCGGCAGTCATGCTGCAACGCCAGCAAGCCAGTGCAATTATAGATGCCAGGAAAATGATCGTCGACGGCGCCGTAGGTATGGTAGAAATGGCGCTAGAGAAGCTCAACGAAAAAGATATAGTAAGACTAGATGAGGAGCGCAAAGCCGCCATGGTATCTAATCTGCTCGTTGTTCTCTGTGGCAGCAAAGATGCTCAGCCCATTGTAAATAGTGGCAGCCTCTATTAGAGGTGGGTGAGTACGATAAGAAAACAAATTCCTTTACGCCTATCCAAAGAATTGTACGAGCAAATTGCTGCCTGGGCTGCAGATGATTTTCGGTCTATCAATGGGCAAATCGAATACCTTCTAACTGAATGCGTTTGCCAGAGGAGAAAAGCAGGTGCCCGCGCTGCAGATGATGTAGATGGGCAAGGTGAACAAGTCTAAGAGACACATAAAACCGCCCAGATGCTTGCAAAGGCATTTGGGCGGTTTCATTGCTTCTGATAGGTAGTCCCTTTATAACCAAGCATTGCTCGTACCTCATCTGGGCTCTGTGTCGTTAAATCCCGCATCCCGGCTCCGCGGTATTGTTTATCCCCGTATCAATTCCCACAGCCTTTCATAGCTGTCCACCACGTCATAGACAACACTGTCGCCGCTTATAGCGCGAAAATGTTCGCGGGCACAATGGGCTTTAGCTGCCTCTATCTCACGTAGCTCCAGTGAGGACATGTCACCTTTGGTTTCTGCAACGAAGTAGATATGCTTTACCTTGCCTTCATAGAACGCTATCGCCCAGTCGGGATTATACTTGCCCACCGGGGTGCTAATATAGAATCCTCGCGGTAGTTTCACATAGACCTCCACCTCTTGGCTGTGAGCTTCCAGGTCCGAAGCGAAATCACGCTCCTTGTTGGAATCGTATATGACATAGTCATACAGATGCCTCTTCGCCTCCATAGCGTTCACTCCGAGGCTTCCTTTTTTCAAATCAGGCTCAGTAAATATCTCAGTACTATAGGCAGCAGTCAGCTTGTCATACGCTATATGCTCGATAATAGCCGTGGCTTTTTGCTCGTTGATAATATTAGCAGCACGGATTATGTACTCTTCCGGGTTGTCACCGAACTGATCAAAGATTACCTTGTCCATACCGAGCAGAATACTAGTAACGGCTTTTCGAGTTAATCCTGTCTCGGCTACGATTTTTCCAACAAGGTCGTAACGCACGGAGGAGCTTGCCTTCATCGCCAGATAAAGATCAGCATCCTCGCGTACCCTATCTTTGCGGACAAAGGCTTCGCCAGCCTCAAGCTGCGCCTTCGATTCAATAGCTTTGGCCTGTTCGCCTGTTTCAATCCTGAAATAAACCTTCGAAACGCGCAGTCGAGCGTTAAGAGCCTCAATCGCCTTTCTCACCAGCTCGTTCTCGTCAAATTTCACGACATAATAGCTCTTACCTTTGATACGTGACCAAAGCTCTTGGAAAGCCTTGCTATCCAATTTGCCCCTATCTAGGGTTACTTCAACTGTGTTCTTGCGGGCATCATCCGGCGCGTTAGCAGTCGGATCGTAGACGGAATCCAATACAGCAACAACATCGGTGACTCGGGCGGCGACTTCTTCAGGCACGACTACCGAGCCATTCTTTTTATCTTCGTAATACTTTTCGGTCAGTATGCCCCGCGCTACATAATCGTTCTTAATAAGACTCTCGTAGATAACATTGGCAAGCTCCTTACCAAACTTCTCTACAAACAGTTCCTCATCAACCTTACGTGGCCTATAGGCGACCGCCTCAGCAATCTCACTTTGCAGTCCCTTGGCGAAGCTGTCGTAGCTTTCGTTAGCGATGACAGTGAGTACGTTCACATTATGGATCTCTGAGCGGCTCAGCATATTCTCGTCCATTCTCTCACCGTTCTGGTTGACAGCAAGCCGCAGCCCGCGCCCCACTTCCTGCCGCTTGCGCACATCGCTTCCACTCTGCTTTAACGTACAAATCTGAAACACATTCGGATTATCCCAGCCTTCC
>DIPA01000110.1:0-3329 GCA_002427055.1 Firmicutes bacterium UBA5500
TGCCGTATATTGATATTCGCTCCTAAAGAGACTAGCAGGTCGCGTACTTGGTGATCGCCACGACGCAAGAAATGCACATTGTTGCTAGCTACTAGCGGCAAGTTAAGACCCTTGGCTAGCTCAGCTAATTGCTGCATTAGCTTCGGCGTATGCGGTAATAAGGGGTTTTCTAACTCCACATAGCAACTAGCCGGAAAAACATCTGCTAGTTGGCTCAAGAATTCGCGGGCAGCGGTTAGCTGCCCTTGCAGCAAGTCTTGGCTCAGGCGCGAGTGCGCACAGCCTGAAAGGCAAACCAGGTTATCTGCCAGGGGTGCGAGTGTTTCCCAAGTGGCCAAGGGGCGTGTTTCGCCAGGCTGCGAGAGATGTAGTTCGCTTAGTAAACGGCATAGATTGCTATAGCCAGCCAAATTTTCGGCCAATAAGGTTAAGTGATGGCCACTAGCAAGCTCAATTTCCGTGCCTATAATGGGCTTAACGCCCGAACCCTGGGCCGCACGGTAAAAGCGAATGGCCCCAGCCAAAGTTGTGTGGTCGGTCAGGGCAACGGCAGGCATGTCATAAAAGGCGGCAGCTTTAATCAGCTCATGCGGGTGGGCAGTAGCATCTTTGCAGCTGAAGTTGGAATGCACGTGTAAGTGCACAAAACTAGTATTAGTCATAAACCCGGTGCAGGAACCATTGTTTCTGCTTGGCAACATAGACGATTTCATACTGCCCCAACTCACCATAGTGTCTAGCTGCCACTACCGCATGTAGTCGGCGAGACTCTTTTTGCCACCAATCTCCACTTACAGTCCACCGCTTTAGCACTTCATTGATTTCATAATTGCGCCCCCGCCAGACGAACGCCCGCGGGCGACGATCTGCGAGCTTAAGCTCAATAGGTTCTTGGTAGCGCTTACTCATGACAAACACCTTCCCCAAAGGCTATTATGCAATATTATATGCGAACAACAGTTCGTGTACGCATAGATTATAGCACATATGTTCGCGTTTTACTGGTGTAATTTTTTGGGGAAGGGCTGGATAGCAAAAGCCACGGGGATGGTAGGCTCCCCGTGGCTGTGCTATTCCTTATGATCCGTTCATCAAATAGGTAGTATTAGCGTACATCTTGACTGCTATCCTATCCAAAAACAGGCATTTGATTAACAGAACTAGCTGCTAAACTAGTAGGCAGTGACAGAAGAGGTGGTAATTACCTGTGTTTCACTGCCCTTTGTATTTGCGGCGTAGAAGGTAATGTGGGCTACATAAGTTCGACCAGCGATGCCAGGGAAAGTTATGCTGCCGGTGTGTCTCAATACATTCTGACCCATAAGATCCGGGTAACTTTCGTGGCGATACGTTCGTACAGTAGTCCACGATGCTCCCGTTTTCTCTTTGATCTGTATTTCTGAGGCACCTAACTGGTTCATCACCGAAGTTCCGGCTATCTGGAAATCGATCCGGACTAGACCATAGCCAATCGGCTGTGCAGATGCTCTAAAAACGTCAATATAATCACTGGCCCGCAGGGGTATTTCTGCTGCTGTAGCCATCTGGGGGGAAAACGTTAGGCTTAATAACAGTGCCACTAACACCATGCTATATAACTTTGATTTTCTCATTTTTTATCACCTTTCATAAATAGATAGTACCATCTGTTCTAGCTCTTCGTAAGTTACGGTTCCGTTAATTGAGCACTCGTACTGGTCGACTGACCAGACAACTCGGTTCTGCGCATTGTTGGACATGAAGTAGTAGGTGACGCCGTTGATCCGCAAAGAGGTAACAGGAGAATCGTCCTTTTCATACATAGAGTCAGCGTTGGTATTGTAATCAAAGCTAAGCATCAGCGTTTCCTGTTCCAGGATAAAGCCGTTGATTACTCCCTTAAACGGGGCATGCGATGTCTCAATTATTCCCGGACCTTCAAAGCGTTCCGGGATACAAGTCGGCGCTAACGTTGTCGGTATTTCTAGCTCCTTCATCGCCTCATAGAGTGGCTGTAATCTGGGATCTGCCGCATCTGGGAACATACCTTCTCCGGCATCACCGTTGGGCGTAACAGGGGTCTTCAGCTGAAAGATCTCGGAGGTCCACTTGGCAATATTCTCCCAGACGTTATAACCATAGACTTGATAAGCAAATAGGGAAGACGACAAGATGAACACCGCCAATATGGCCGCAACCCACGAAAGCCTGGGTAGCACAAAGCGACGCCTAGTAGCTTTCGTTCTGCTGGTCTTGTTATCGTAGAGAGCTTCATTGGTTTCTACCAGAGGCAGGTAGTGAGCCTGGAAAGAGTCCCAGGCCGCATCTATCTCTGCTTCACCCACTCCCGAAGGCCTTCTTTCCTCAATTATCTCCAGGATAGCTAGGGTCTGTTCGGTATTCAGCAGACTGCCGTCTGCTAAACAATCCTGCCTGATTAACTCTTCTAGCTGTTCGACTTCCAGTTTAGCAAAGCGTTCCTTGTAGAATTTTTGATCCTTTGACTGCATAGCATCATCAACCCCCCACCTATATATCCGAGATTGAGCGTGTTTTGTGACACCCTATCTATCTTTTTTTTTATTCCTTTCTACTCGTGCTATCTCTCGGCCATACTGTGCCCTAAATCTCTCCCGGGCCCTCTGAATCCGCTTGCGACAAGCAGCCAGACTAATATCTAGCTCATCGGCTAATTCCAGAATGGAGTAGCCATCGACTCCTATGCGGCTGAGTAAGTAGTAGTCTTCTTGGCTGATAAGTCCGTCATAGAGCAGAGCAGGATCTGGATGATGCGCCTTAGGGTCAGCCACGACACTCAATGTCGAATCTCCCAGCAGGAAATAACGGCTGTGCATATTGCGCGTTTCTTTGATTTTGTTGGTCACATGTTTTAATGCGTTCATTATCCAACCTTGCGGGTTAGGGCTAGACTTCAGACTGTCGAGGCGTTGACAGGCAGTTACAAAGGTCTCCTGTACGGCCTCTTCCGCCAGCGCTTCTTTCAGCAGGATCTTCTTTGCGTAGTAGAACATAAGCGTATACATTTCTCTGTACAGCCCCTCGATATATTCCAGATCAGACGCAGTAAGCCTCTTCATGCCGCCTAACCCCCCCCAATTTTTTACTTATGTCAATTAACGACATCATATGATAAGTTGCTCCAATAAGCAAATAACACGGGCTATTGCAGGACAGTATCTTTGGAGCAATCCTGCATACTTAGGTTGATGAAATTGAAACGATGAAATACTGGTGGACTGGGAAAAGGCAATAGTTTGTCTTGAGTAAAAAAATCTAATGGTTAAAGGGTGTCACAAATCAGGCCTCTCAACGGATATATAGGTGAGGGG
>DIPA01000110.1:3416-3950 GCA_002427055.1 Firmicutes bacterium UBA5500
TCAACGGATATATAGGTGAGGGGATACTCTTGTATGGGTTGCAGATGTCGACGCAAAAGGGATTTTAAACTAAAGGAGGCTTTTGTTTGATGAAGAAGATGTTTACTAAGTCGTTACTAGCTTTCTTGGCCCTTGTTCTATTCTCAACACCACTAGTGATTTTTGCAAGTAGTTATTACTCAACGCTTTCTTTCAGGGGTGAACACCAAGGAGCCACCAGATATTATGACGGAAACAATGTGGGTATTTCGATGACGGCCTACACAGAAACCCCGCAACAGCCGCATCATTCAACCGTGTTTATAACATATTTGTACAAGAAAAAATTCCCTTTTGATCAGAACCTAGGGGATGTAACCTTCCAGAGAAACGGTTACAACTACAATAAGTGGACAAACGTAGGCTCTGGAGATTTCTATTTCTTGTTCGTAAAGGATCGTGATGAAATCAGTGTGAAAAGCGATAATGTGTATATGTTTAGCGACTAGAACTGCTTTTGATCACAAGCACTGGTTAGTGTTCTGATTGGTCATC
>DIPA01000110.1:4074-4555 GCA_002427055.1 Firmicutes bacterium UBA5500
GTACATTTCTCCTTAACTCGCAGTTGAGCTAAATACCCCCAAGCAAGGCGTAGCCCCCTGTAAAATAGGTAGGTGCACTTAAGAGAATGAGCGCCCATGGGGTAGTGAATTGGTCGGTTTCTACCAACTGTTTCTGTAAGGGTGGGTCGGCCAATTCACCCTTATTTGTAGCTGTGTGCGAGCGGAGTTAAGTATGTGTGTTTATCCGTGGAATTTATATTTTTGCCTAAAAGCTGCGAAAGGGGAATTATTATGCTCAGAGCGGATTTCTTATATCTCATGTCTATACCAACATACTTAATTATTCTTGTAATCAGTGCCAAGAGGAGAGTCTCTTCTAAAAAACACGTGATAATTTTCTTGACTTTCGTTTACTGCTTAGCTGTTATTTCTGTGACACTATTTCCATTGCCTGTTCAAAAATCTGTGCTTGAGAGACGGCGCAGCCCGGACTACCCTAACCCTAAGCATAACTTTGTGC
>DIPA01000110.1:4623-13770 GCA_002427055.1 Firmicutes bacterium UBA5500
GTGCTTGAGCGTCGACGCGGCCCGGACCACCCTAACCCTGAGCATAATTTTGTGCCAATTGTTGACCTGGTTAAAGTCGCCAGGTTAGGCAATTTTAGAACTGTTGCCAGAGTTTTTGGTGGTAATATTCTTCTGTTTATTCCGTTAGGGGCCTTACTGCCGGTGCTCAACAGAAGGTTTAATAATCTGCAAAGCATTTTTCTGTCTGGAGTCCTTGGGTCTGTAACTGTAGAAGGATTACAACTGCTCATTTCGCTTGTTCTTGGCTTTAATTATAGAACTGTTGATGTGGATGATATTATTTTAAATACTTCAGGTGCCATAATTGGATACGGTTTCTTGCGACTCTTGGCGCCTGCTATTGAAAAACATTTTTCGATAGCTCTATTGAGCAACCTGAGCTTAGATGAGTGTGAGATAGAAAGCTGAAACTGAGTTGTGAAGGTGATTGAAGGATTGTTATGGCTATCTGATAGTTTCAGTTCAATTTGGACGGTCTGGGGAAGATATAGCATTGGAGGAGTAGTCCTGTGGAAAATGCAGCATTCTCGATTGGAATAATGTTATGGGTGCTTGCCTTTGCCTTTTGCATTCCTTTGTTTGGCATTGGACTAAAGAGGCTATTAAGTGTTTGTAACGTCCTTGACACAACAGGCGGTGACTGGCTTTAGGCCGCCTTTTACGTGTTACACAGTCATTAGCCTTAAGCGTAAGGGGGACGCCAGTGAGATATGAGAAAAAACGGCTCATAGTTCTACTACTAATGGTTGCTGCAGCAAGTATAGTATTCATGACGATACGCTCAGCGATGCAGTATGTTGAATCAGCCCGTGTTAGTGGCGAAGGTCAGATGGGG
Organism: Firmicutes bacterium UBA5500; assembly: GCA_002427055.1. Taxonomy (GTDB): domain Bacteria; phylum Bacillota; class UBA994; order UBA5500; family UBA5500; genus UBA5500. The sequence goes on from DIPA01000110.1 coordinate 5,480, forward strand.
TACAATGCCTTGAGAGATGAAAATATCCCAAATGACGCAAAGCCGAAGCCAGGTACGGAGTACTTCGTCTCCTTAAGCAAATAACATGGGTCTATTGAAAGACAGTATCTTTATAGGCCCGGCAGGACTGTGAATCTGACAAGACAGTTTTCGGGCAGACGGGCATGTAGCACTGTGCGACGGGACGATCTTGCTTAGCTACTTAGTTTTGACAGCATAAAAACGAACTATCAAGGGGTGAGTAAGTGTTCGGGCGGCTGCTTAAGTTTGAACTAAGGTGCTTACTAAAAAAAAGAAAGTTGTTGTTACTCGGCACTGTCGCCGTTATAGCACTTATTGGGGGCGTCGTGCACTATCTTGGTTACAGTACCCCCCGGAGAACTGTTTCTGAGGCTTTTAGCTTTGCTACCGACTTGATTTTCCCGCTTCTACTGCCGTTACTGGCGGGAATTGCTACTGGTGATATTTTGGCAGAAGATACTGAGTCAGGCTTGTTACCGCTCATCTTTTCCAGAGGTGTAACTTCTTTGCAATACGTGCTTGCCAAAGTGGTTACAGGGGTAATTGGGCAGGTTTGTTTTGTGGCTGGGGTATTAGTCATATTCGCTGCTACCTTAACTCCTTTCTTCCCTTCTGGACCGATTCTAACGTATGCTGTTGACTTTGCCCAAGATCTAGCGATTAATAACCCTTGGGCGTATTGTCTAGCCATGTCGCTGATCTATAGCTTGGCTGCTATCGCTTTCGCTAGTATTGCATTGCTTGTTTCAGTATGGGTTACGAATACATTTGCGGTAATGGTTGCACCTACTGTTATCTACTTAGCCACAGTATACGCTTTAGGCATGGATACGCCTTCAAAGATCAGCTTCAATCCTTATGGAAACCTAGCCCTGGGGCAGTTCTGTGGGCTTCCTTTTACCTTACCCCAGATCGCAGTGTACTGGCTGATAGTCGCCACTATAACAAGTGCTCTAACCGTGCTGGCCTTTAGCTTAAAACGAAAGTGGTGAAGCGAACTGTGGAAAAGGTCTTAACAATTACTAGGCTAAACAAAGTGATAAGGCGTAAAACCATTCTAAAGGATATAAACCTAAGCTTACAGGCAGGTGAAATCATGGGCTTAATTGGCCCGAATGGGGCGGGCAAGAGCACGCTTCTGAAAATTGTCTCTGGCACGGCAATAGCGACGTCTGGAAGGGTGGCATATAACCGCAATGCCGGTGTAGGTATTCTGCCTGAATCGCCGGCTTTACTCCCTGCAATGAATGCAAGGCAGAATCTGGAGTTGTTAGCATCTATTAGGGGGGTAATTGGTAAGCAAGAGATCTTTGAGGCTTTGGAGGCAGTTGGACTTGATCCCTATAACAAGAAAGCTGTTGGCAACTACTCCTTGGGGATGAAACAGAGGCTAATGCTAGCACAAGCAATTATGGAAAAACCGAAATTACTGCTGTTGGACGAGCCAACTAATGGGCTAGATCCGCTGGGTATTATCGACCTGCGGCAGCTTCTGTTTAGATTGGCCGATGAAGGAGTCGGCATTATTATTGCCAGCCATCTGCTGAATGAAATTGAACGGATGTGCCATCGGGTGGCTGTTATTAGTAATGGTAGTATCTGGCGCGAAGTGAATTTGCGAACTGATGAAGAGCAGTCAATTGAGATCAGTGTCCGAACTGCTGCCGATTGGGAGCGTTTAGCTCATTGGGCGAGTGAAAGGCAACTGCAGTTAACAGTTATTTCCGGCGCTCATAGCTTTCCAAGTGGAATGCTGCCTGGCGGGCAGCGAGTGTCTGAGATAGTTGAGCTATTGACGACTGCTGGCATTGCTATAGAGGGCATAAGGCGCGTTCCAATTAGTTTGGAAGCCTTCTTTTTGGAGTGCTCTCAGTTGGAGGACGGTGTTTACCGATGATAGGGCTCTGGTGGGTTGACACAGTTAAGTTAATCGGTCGTAGGCGTTGGCTCGCAGTGCCGCTGGCTTTTGTCTTAGTCGGCGTTATGAATATTGGAGTTCTATCTTGCATGCAAGTGAATGTAAATATATGGGACGGTGTTCTAGGTTCGTTAGGCAGTTGGCTCTTCTTTCGCTTCATTATATTGCTGCTGTTTGTTTTCTTGACAGCCGATAGTGTGCTTGGGGATATTATGGGTAATTGGTCTTGGCTCACCCTGCCCCGTAGTCCTGGACGGATAAAGTGGTGGACGGTGAAAGTAATAAGTCTTTTTACTGCAAGCGTTTTCTATTTCTATGTTGGCACGCTCGTCTTGTTGCTGATTTCTGGTGCTTGCTTGCCATATGAACCTACCTTAAGCCAGTTTGCCTGTGGTCAGTCATATTACTCGCAAGGCTTGCCTCCTCTTGTGTTTCCAGCCGATGCCAATCCTATTTGGCTAATTACGCAGTTTGTACTGTACTCTGCTCTTGCTGCTGGTGCCTTTACCCTTATTCCAGTAGCGTTGTCATTGGTGATTCGCAAGAGTTACGTAGTGGCTATAATTCCCACGGCGTGGATTTTTCTGTCGCATTTCTGGCAAAGTAACCGTTTTTTCTTTAGGTTAGATTTGATACCTAGGCTGTTTTACGGCGTCCATTTCATGTCCACTAGTGGTTCTCATGAATCAATAACCTTCGCTGGGTCGCTGTTGTACATTTTACTGGTTATATGTGCCTGCTACAGCATTGGTGCTTTAGTCGTGAGAAAGGCAGATTTCTAATAGGTTTTCGTACTGCTTAACTACAGTCGAAATCTAAGGCCATTGGTCATGCTGGCACATATTTGTCCTACTTCCCTAATAGAGTCATCCCCGAGGACTATTTCTCCTCAATTATCTTCAGGATAGCTGGAGCTTGTTCAGCATCAATGGTGTGCCTTAGTATCTGCGACACCTAATGCCGAACCTCCCAGCTGGAGGTAACGGCTATGCAGATGGCGCGTTTCTTGGACTCTACGGGTTACATGTTTTAGTGCGCTCATTATCCTGCCTTGCGAGTTAGAACTAGACTGGAAACTGTCTAGGCGATGGCAGGCGGTTACAGAGTTCTCTTGAACCGCTTCTTCCGCCAGCGCTTCTTTCAGCAGGATTTTCTTTGCGTAGTAGAACATGAGCGTATATTTCTCTGTACAGCCCCTCGATATATTCCAGATCAGACGCAGTAAGCCTCTTCATGTTGCCTATCACCCCTCCAGTTTTTTACTTATGTCTATTGACGATACCATGTGATAAATTGTTCCAATAAACAAATGAAATGCGATATCTATTTGGAAGGTGCTATTCATCTGAAGAAAGAGAAAACAAAAGACTGAAATGCTGACAAGCCCCTTTAGTGACGGGATGGAGGCGGCACTTATGACTAGTATAAGGAAAATTTCGGGGTTAAGGGGCGTCACAAATCAGGCCTCTCAACGGATATATAGGTGAGGGGGTGATTTAAGCGAGAATCTTTCGTAAGCCAGGGATGAGCTACTAGTGTCAGCCGTGTACTCAGGTGTATTAATAGGAAAGGGGAGAAGAACATGAAACCAACTAGTCGTTTAGTCGTTATTGTTCTCGCCATCGTTTGTTTGATCACCCCAGCCGCTGTACCGACTCGCGCTGTCACTCCCCCAAGTGAACACCTTGCTGAACAGATAGAAGAGTATGCCATGGCATTGGTTGCGGATGGGTATTCATACTACTACCACATACTAGATACCCATGCCGAAGCCTATGAGCTAACAGTCAAAGGTGAGCAGTATGAGACAGATTTGCTGGTCTCCTTTACTCACGTCTTAAAAGCAAAAGATGTACAAGAGATGCCGTTCATACAGGGAATGCATCAAGAAGCTAATGTTCCTGTTACTGGCACCAATGAGCACATTACGGCAGAACAGGTGCGTCGTCTGATTTTACAGAAGCCCAGAAGGATGCTGTAGCCCAACAAGTGAACTTTTGGGTTGAAGAAGTGGAGAGTTATCTAGGCGAAAAACAGAATACAAATATCCTTTTACGGATTGTTGGTAAGCTGAACAACGGCCAATTCGATGCAGCGCAAGCCACGGTGTTGGCTGACAACATTGACCACGATATTCCCGTCGAGGAAATGTTCCCTGCTCGACCAGAAGAACTGCAGCAGGACGGCCGCGAAGCCGTGAAATCTGTTGCTGTCGAGTCTAGCTCCTCCCAAATTGCACCAAAACTATACCCTGGTTACAATAGACTTAATGCGCGCGACTATGCTAGACGCTATACATCGAACGTTCCACATACTGCAGCTTACAGATGTAATTGTGGAAACAACTACAATGTGTACCGTGATCAATCAAAGTGGAACAATGCGTACCCAATGTCTTGTTGTCTTGATTGTGCCAACTTTGTGTCGCAGTGCCTAGAAGCAGGCGGAATCCCAAGGGATGGTACATGAGCTACAAAACACAAGAACAGGGGGAACGCGAATGATTAAGCGACCCGTAAGGGGCTTTTTTGCGTTAACAATTACTCTGGGTTTGCTTTTACCTCTTATGGGGTGTGCGCCTCAGGAGAACATCATCATACCGACACTGTTTTACCACAATACCGCTGATAACCAACTGGATGTGCAGATAGGCTACATTAACTGTGGCGATGGTACGGTGCAATGGCAAGGAGAAACGTTGTACAGAATGCCTTTAGATTCTAAGATCGGTATGGGGCCTGACGCTAAGCTGTGGGATGGCAAGACGCTTATCTCCTTTTTACGGGAAGATGACGGTGCAGAGGTCTTGCAGCCCGATTTAATTATATTTCCCGACCCTGAGAATCACTGCATATACGGCAAGGGCTGCATAGTTGAAGTTGAATATGACAGCGAGGGGCAGTATGTGGGTTTTACTGTGCGTACTGACGATGGGCAGGAGATCCGGCTGTCTCCGCCTGAAGACAAAAGAAAGAGTGACAGCATCTTCTTTAACCTGGTGTTAGCCGACTATACTGCTGGTCAAGCAACCCTAATCTTTCTTGAACAATGGCCTAAGGATAATAACTACAAGCACTGGGAGAACTATTTCCATTGCCTTACCTTTGATTTTGCTACTCAGCAAACTGCCACCCGAACCTATGAAGCGCGCCCCGGGGCTGGTATAGTCGGTAATGGGATACCCACTCATAACAATGGCATTATTGCCGGCAAATATTATTTCCGAGATGGGCTGGCATTGGCTTCACTTGATTTAGAGACGGGGCAGTATACTCGTTATGAAGAGTACCGAAGTGGTATTTTCGATAAGCTTTTGCCGCAGGAGGAAATTAATGGTATCGAGCTCTGTGATGTCACCGCCTGGGAAGATTGTCTGTTGCTAGACTACCACTGCACTGATTCGGTGGATAAAAAAACTGGGGCTCAACTCCCCAGTAAACGTATCACTGTAGTTTGGCAAGATGGTAAACCGCAAGCCACTCTAGTTTATGAGTATAGTAACGCCTCGCTCACTATCTACAATGCGCGTGGTAAAGAGTTATCCAAGACAACTTTCCCCGCCGAGCAAATTAACACCAAGATGTTCAGCTTTCAGTTGCCGTATAGATAATCAGTGAAATAATAGGTAAAAGGGGGCTGTTCCTTAACGCGGCCCTTTAGGCAAAAGGCAGACCCTATGTGATTCTTGATCCAGAGCGATACATCGATTTAGGAGAAGAAGGGCATCCTGGGCTAGCATCAGATGAAGTGGTGACTTGGGCAGTAGACTAAAGGTGAATTAAGAGAGTTCGTGTTTGCAGACGACCCCGACACAACAGGCGGCGACTGGTTTTAGGCCAGAAGCCGCCTTTGTTGCGTCACACAGAAATTAAGCAGGGGTTCTTGCCCTGATATGGTATGACTAGCAGGAGCACCAGCTAAGTAAAGCGAACAAGTAACCTTAAGAGCATATCTCTTGAAGAACGGGGGCAAGTATCATGCTAATAGCAGGCGGCAAGTTGCAGCAAGGGGAATTGCAGGGCAAGGTGGCTATCGTAACGGGGGCGGCGGGAGGCATTGGTTACGAAGCGGCGCGAGCGCTGCTTTGGTTAGGGGCTCTTGTGATCATAGCAGAGATAGATCAGGCTAGAGGCAGGCAAGCAGAGGAGCAATTGCAGCAGGAGTTTGGCTCTAAAGCAGTTCTTTTTCATCAGACAGATGTAGCTAGCGCAGCTAGCGTGAGGAGCCTATGTCAGTTCGCCTATAAGCAATTTGGTAAGGTTGATATCGTCATCAATAACGCTGCCTTGCCTGTAGTAGGTGCTGTGCATGAGCTACCTATAGAGCAATGGGATAAGAGCTATGAGGTTAACTTCAAGGGGCCTCTGCTTTTGACGCAGTATTTGCTGCCAGCGATGCTTGAGCGCGATCAGGGTGTGCTGGTTTTTGTTTCCTCATCAGGGGCAGCCCCTTACTTAGGGGGATATGAGGTGTTTAAGACTGCCCAAACTGAACTGGCGAATACTATTGCGGCTGAATTAGAGTCGAGCAACATTGCTGTCTTCACCATTAGCCCGGGGCTAGTTGCAACCGCGTCTGCTGCTCAGGCAATTGAACAAATAGCTCCTCTCTATGGCATGACCGTGCAGGAATTCTATGCCCTGAACAGCGAACACCTACTTTCAGTGGAAGCTGCAGGGGCAGGATTTGCTGCGGCTGTTGCCTTAGCAGAGCAGTATAAGGGCACCGAAATTGGCTCAATTCAGGCACTCATGGACGCAGGCATAACCGTCACACAGCCGAAGGGCCAAGGCAGTGATTGCGCATCTGCTAACTGTGATAACTTGGTTGCAGCCCTACAGGTGGTTACAACCACTTTTCGTGAGCAAGCGGCTGGATGGCAGCAGAGGAATATCTTTGAGCGTCAGTGGGTGCTGCGCGATTTCAAGAAACAGATAGGCGATACACCTGAAGTTTTCTTGCAGCACTTAGATGCTATGGAGCTCGAAATTCGGGCAACCGGCTGCCTTAGTGCAGCTAGCTATCAGAAACTAGAACGTTTGTCTGTCTATTATCGGCACCTGCTGCAGTTAATGAAAGGATACGAGCGTAATCCAGCTAAAGTAGTAGAGCAAACTGCAATTATTGAGGGTTGGCTACAGGATATCGCATATGTATTAGCTAGGGCTCACCCTATTGGGTAAGCCGACACAGTATCACCTCTGCCTTGCGGCTATTCAATAAGCTTAAGCCCGAAATGCCCATAGGTACCACAAATGACACATAACGAGTAGGCCCCACAGGAGGCCCGCCATAAAAACGTTAAGAGTGACATCCTCAGGTTCACAGCGATAAGAATTACGGTAGAACAAAAGCCCAACAAGGAAAATTGGTAGGGAAAAAAAGGCTACCTTTTGTATCAGAATTGAAATACCTGGGTACATGTCTTCTCTCCTTTACAAGGGGATTCTCATCCCTTTAATCTCCTTTGTCGGTATCCGCCACCTGGGCCCTGCAATTCCTCTGCTTATCAAAACGTAGTCTATCAGCGCACTATCGCTGACGCGCCAGTTTGGGCTGGGTAAAGACGAGGCTCGTTAGGGGTTACATTCGTTCATTAAGTCTGCAGTATTAGCATAAACCTCGGCTGCTATATTGCAGAAAGCTAAATTCTTCTCTCCTTTTAGTGTACCGCTCATGAACCCGATGATTTTCCCATTTTGTACTACGGGGCTACCGCTCATCCCACCAATGAAATTATCGGTATCATTGATCCTTTCAATAACAACCTTCTCTTGCTGACTGACCATATCAAGAAAGCCTTTAACAATTACGGGGAAGCAACCACCATAGGAGGAGATAATCTCAGCTTCCCTGCCGACGACAATTTCACTGGTTGCAGCTATTGGGTATAAGTCTGATGTAGGTAAGAACTCAGTAGCTAGGCCAAGAACAACACCGTTATTATCATTAGCTAGAACCTCAGCTGACAGCTCTTCGACCTGCCCTTTAGTTATTACTTGGATAGGAAATATAGTCCCTGAAGGAAAGCCTTTGACCCGATGTGCAGCAACTAACGCTTTGCTGTTATCTAGCCAGTAACAGGCAGTAAGTATATAGTAGTCACGATCTTCTTGGAATGAAATCTGTTGCCCACCGAGCCTGACCTGGGCGTTTGGAGCCGCCCAATGCTGTGCCGGTTCCTCTGTAATACGGGCCACAGTCTCTTCTAGAAAACGATTACCTATCATTGGGCCAATGGAGAAGAATAGCAGAGCACAACAGATTAGTACCCCTACCCTCCGCTCCGCTCTGCTGCGGGGGAGAATGACGGTCCCGCTGACGGCTGTCAATAGAGCGAGGAATGGCAGGC
>DIPA01000110.1:13960-14187 GCA_002427055.1 Firmicutes bacterium UBA5500
TGCTTGACACAATATCACCTCAATACTTGTAGTCTGTTGTTTATGTTCCATGCGGGTGCTGGGTTATCCTGCTATAGTATTTGAATAAGGTGTATAAGGGAAATGCTTGCCATGTTAGTATTAGTATAGCAACGGCTATCCTTATGCCTATTACCAGGGCGAACGGCTAACCGCAGCATGAGACTTTTGCCGGCGACCTAACTTGCCGCGCCAGCCAAAGCGACCGT
>DIPA01000110.1:14338-16178 GCA_002427055.1 Firmicutes bacterium UBA5500
CCGCGCCAGCCAAAGCGACCGTCCCCATGGCTGTTTGAAGGGGAGTGTTTTGGTTTTCATGTTACCTTTATCTAGCCTAAGCTTGTTAGCCACTGCATATGTCGGGAGTCTACAGGCAACCCCGAAATTCCAACATCCGAGCACGCCGTATTATCTCGTCTCCTAAAGCATACATTGTGTAAATAACGTACATAATGTATATTAGAAGGGAGGGGAGGTGAATGCCAGTGTCTGCTGTGTTGGCCCGAAATGCTACCGAGGTGAGGCAGAATTTTAGAGAATTCCTTGATGAGGTTTTGCACGATCGCCCCCAGGCTATCACGCGATATGATGATGTAGTCATGGCCCTTTCTTTACAGCACTTAGAGGCGCTACTAGAACATATTAGCTTTACAATGGAGTATGAAAAGGAATCGGATATGAGTGTTTCTGGTTCAATTATTGAGCTACCATTGTGTGAGAATGCTGGCAGCGTTGAAGAACTGAAAGCTATCCTAGCTGACGCGATGGTTGCCTATGCAGGGACTTATCTCGCCGAGTTTAAGCGTTGTTTTAACTCGCCTGGACTAGATAAACAGTTACCCTATATCTTGAAAATTTATATTCAGCCTGACTTAGAGGCAGTTATGCAGCTAATCCATGGGTAGTTTTGCTGAGCTAAGACGCTTTGCTGAGAAGCATGGCACTTTGTTACGCAGCACAAAACACGAATTTTACCTAATCAACCACCCGGTAACAGGAGAGACGCTTTTGCTTAAGATCTCTTTTGGCAAGGGTGAGGTGCCGCCTAATCTGTGGAAGCGGATTCTACGGCAGCAGTTGAAGCTGACGCAAGAGGAGTTCAATCTATACAAATAAACAAGCAACCCAGCTCGGGTTGCTTGTTCTGGTCTCTAGCGCGGCTTATGGCACATGAGCTGACTTCATTGCTCATTTGGAAGTGATAGTAACCAGGTTTTCTATGCTGCCGTCCTTAGCGCTGGTGTTGTAGATACGGAGAGCCAGATCGCGACCATACTGAATCTCTAGTTCAAAACGGAAGAAGCCCCAATCGGGAGCTCCAGAAGCAGCCATCGTATAGCTATGTCCGTAGGGCCCGCCGTCGGCAAGCCAGTCTTGTTCCACTGTGGCTTCGAACACGCGGGCAAGGCCTTCAACGGTCAAAGCATTTGGCTTTGCTTGACCGGCGCCTGGCTTTGGTGGTATTGCTCCTAACACAATTTGAGGGCATGCTTTGCTATAAGCAGCTGTACCTTCGGGTCCCCAAAAAGGTAGCCAGCCATCAGGTGCGCCAACTACCTGGGGTATCCATAGCTCAGGATTTACTGCGGATCTAAATTTGACAGGCAAGGCTGTCTTTCGTATACGAGCTAACACAAAGGGGTAGTTATAATGCTCACCCGGTTGGAGAGTATCATCTACCTCGGAAGCTAAATCAACTTCTACATAAATAGCGTCATCTTCTTCCTTGATGCCGAGAATGTTCACTGTTTGTTTCGGGTCAGCAGCCGGTCCGGTGCTAACCAGCACGTAGGTATATTTATCATCAGTCATGCTGGTGCCAACAAAAATACGGTTATATGCTTCGGCCCAAAAGCGAACCTCCTCTGACAAACTCTTGAAGTTGTTAACGACATGGTAGCTAGAGAAAAGATGTTGGCAGCCTACCAGGAGGAGAATGCTAAGGCTGAGTATGCCTAGGAGAGCTACGGGAAAGCGTAGACGCATGTATCTAGGCCTCCTTTTTATTATTGAACTATTCAACCCCATGCGAATTGTAAATCTCCAAGTCAAAGTATATAAGATGATAACTCAAAGTACAAGAGAACTAAGACTATTG
>DIPA01000110.1:16304-16568 GCA_002427055.1 Firmicutes bacterium UBA5500
AAGAGAACTAAGACTATTGTAGCTATAGGTATGTTAGCCACGTGTATACGGAAGTGCTTGGCTTAACCCCCATTTGGTAGTTTGACGAAGTCAGAAGGGAAAAGGTTCCTCCAGCCACGGGGACGTCGACCGTCCCCGCGGCTGGTCCCTGGTGGAAATGGCCGAACAAGCGCAAGTACCTTACCAGTTGGCTGTTTTCAGCGGTGGTAATACCGATGCCTCGGCTATGCACTTGGTGCGTGATGGCATCTTAAGTGCGGCCCT
>DIPA01000110.1:16737-17720 GCA_002427055.1 Firmicutes bacterium UBA5500
ATGCCACGCCGCTACTCGCATTCCCCGGTAGAAACGCTGGATCTGAACGATGCCGTGCATGCACTGCAGCTGCTGCATCAAGTCTGTCTTAATTTACCCACAATCTCAGAATTTAGCTTCATCTAGGTGCCTCTATATCTGGGAGTACGAAAAAGCCCNNAGGCCTTCTTGTGGAAAGGCTGGGGGTAAGCGTAAGGTAGTAGACTTCATAACTCCGTGGTATGCTTGAGCGTACGGCGGAGTCCCAGGACCGAGTACACTAGCTCAAGGGTATATGGCCCGGTATATTCCCTCAGGGCTGCTGTACCCGTGTAGTTTACTCGATAGAAGAAATGGCCCTGAAGGGGTAGTGTTGTCCATTTGTCAGTAGCCGGGCGGCTGACAGAGAGCTGCCAATCGGAAAATCTGCTGTTAACCAGCTCTATGAGCGTGCGGCCATCATCCTGTAGTGCCTCTATTTCCAAGGCATTAGCGGAGTTCCCCTGTTGCTTTACAGCAACGGCTTGGTTACCGTCAACAAACTGTCCGCTGGCGTCGGTAAAGGAGAGGGAATGGATGCGGATGAGCGGCGAAAAGTGCTTCTGCAACCTTGAGCTACAATCCCAGTTCAACTGGGCACCAAGGTACATGTCTCTTTGATAGGTCGAGCTCAGTATGCTCATGCCCGACAAAGTAAGCTTGGTAACATGTATGATGTACCCGTATATGCCTGCACCTATTATCAGGGTAGCAAGAATGAGAAGTAGCCTGTGGTTAGATCTTGCTTGCATAATGTTCCACCTGGGACACCCGATTTGTGACATCCTAATAAAAAAATCTTTTATCCCGTATAACTCAGACTTCCTCCCGATACCGATGTTTACGGCACAAATAAGGATTTCTGTCCTCTTTGTTTTATTGTTATTATCTTTACTTTTTGCAATCACTATTAATTGCCCTCTTTCCCAGAGAGATTATTAGATTTTGTGTAACGGTTAATAGTG
>DIPA01000110.1:17807-17940 GCA_002427055.1 Firmicutes bacterium UBA5500
ATTTTGTGTAACGGTTAATAGTGCCATAAGGGGGCGATGCAATGCAGGGGCCTTGATTTAATTAGCACAATTGGAGGTGGTTAATAATGCAAACTCGTACAGTCTTTTTCGACTTAGATGCTACACTCTGGCC
>DIPA01000020.1:0-189 GCA_002427055.1 Firmicutes bacterium UBA5500
TCCTTACCTGTGCTTACCTTTCATCCGACAAATATGACTACAAGTCGGCCTCATTGGCAGCTTTAGAGCGGCATTTGGCTGAGCAGTACTCTAAGCTGATTGCTATTTCAGACGAGGTAAGTACATTTCCCAATGGAGATCTAAAATGGTTTTTGGATAACGGATTTAAAGACGAAGGGGTAATATCTA